>DASSSH010000128.1:0-6775 GCA_035708525.1 Candidatus Methylomirabilota bacterium | reverse complement strand
GCCGTGGCGAACTCGACGTAGGCCTCCCCCAGCGCCCGGAACCGGCCGAGCGGGTCTCCCTCATGGGGCGCGCTCGCCCGACGCATCGCCTCGGACAGGGCCTTGAAGCCCTCTTCAGCCACCGCGGCCAGCAGGGCCTGCTTGTCGGCGAAATGCCGATAGGGTGCCGCCTGAGAAACCCCGGCCTTCCGCGCCGCCCCGCGGAGGGTGAGGGCATCCACCCCTTCCCTCTCCACGAGACTGACGGCCGCGGCCACGAGGGCCCTGGGCAAGTCGCCGTGATGGTAGCGCCCCCGCCGGCGACGGGCCGGGCGGGGCTCCTGGCGCCTGAGGCGAGCGGGGCGGCGGGCCATGGCACCATCCTAAACTTTTGGTGTTGACAAGGTCAACATTAAATGTTAACGGTGTAATCATCAAGACGAGGAGGGCTCGCCATGCTGAGGATCGCGCTGGGATTCGTGCCGTGGATCGGCTTCTGGGTGCTGGGGGGCCTCGATCACCCCAGCCTGGCCGTAGCCTGGGGACTCGGGGCCTCGGTGGCGCTCTGCGCGCGGGACCTGCGCCGGGGCACCGTCAAGGCGATGGAGGCGACCGCGGCCGGCTTTTTCGCGCTCCACGCCCTCGCCGACGGCCTGGTCGGTGCCGCTGCGCTGGCGCCCCTGGATCCGGCCCTCGCCAGCGGGGCATTGGGCGCCATGGCCTGGGGAACCCTGCTCGCCGGCACTCCCTTCACGGCCCAGTACGCCCGGGAGAATTGGCCGCGGGAGCTCTGGGACGCGCCGCTGTTTCGCCAGATCAATGGCCTGCTCACGGCGGGCTGGGCGCTGATCTTCACCGGCAATACCGTCCTGGGTCTCCTGAGCCTCCTCTGGCCCCAGGGGCGACTCTGGCTCGTCGCCGTCCTGCCTCAGCTCGCCATCGCGGCGGGGGTCGCGGCATCCATCCTGATCCCCCGCTGGTACCCCCGCCGGTGGGCGGCCCGGGAGATCGCGGCGCGCGAGCCCTACCCGTGGCCCGCGCCCGTCTTCGCTCCGGGTCGGCGGCCCGACGCTGAGCACGACGTGATCGTGGTTGGTGCTGGCATCGGCGGCCTCACCGCCGCGGCGCTGCTGGCCCGGCGAGGCCTCAAGGTGCTGGTGCTCGACCAGCACTATCTGCCCGGCGGCTTCTGCACCTCCTGGCCTCGGATCGTGCGCGCCGGCGAGCGGCGGCTCCGCTACGTCTTCGACGCCGGCGTCCATGACGTGAGCGGGCTCGGGCCCCGGGGACCGGTCCGCCATCTGCTCGACACGCTCAAGCTGGACCAGCGGCTCGAGTGGCGCCGGATGAGCCACGAATACCTTCTCCCGGAGCTGCGGCTCAAGGTTCCTCACGAGGCCAAGGCCTTCGCCGCTGCGCTGGCCGACCGCTTCCCCGACGAGCGCGCGAGTATCGCGGCCTTCTTCTCCGAGATGGAAGCCGTCTACCGCCAGCTCTACGCCGACGTGCATCTCACCGGCGGGGTCCCCTGCCCGCCCAGGACCGTCGAGTCGCTGCTGGCCTACCCCGCCGCGCATCCGCACGCCTATCGCTGGATGAACGTTCCCTTCGGCCGGATGCTCGACACCTACTTCCGTGAGCCGCGGCTCAAGAACTTCCTCTCCGTGCTGACGGGCTATCTCTCGGACGACCCGACGGCGCTCACGGTGATGGCCATGGCCCCGATCTTCGGCTACTACTTCGATGGTGGCTTCTATCCCGTCGGCGGCTCCCAGTCGCTTGCCGACGCCTTCGTGGCCGTCATCGAGGAGCAGGGCCGCGAGGTGCGACTCAGGACCGCCGTCACGCGGATCCTGGTCGAGGACGGTCGCGCGGCCGGCGTCGCGCTGGCAGGCGGCGAGGTGCTGCGGGCACGGGCCGTCATCTCCAACGCGGATCTGCGGCGCACCTTCTTGGAGCTCGTGGGCCGGGAGCACTTGCCCGGGGACTTCGCGGCACGGCTCGAATCGCTCGAGCCCTCCACGTCGGCCTTCATGGTTTTCCTCGGCCTGGACTTCGTGCCCGAGCTCGAGCCGCTCACGATCTGCTCCGTCCAGGGGCGGGGCTTCGCCATCGCGACGCCCTCGAAGGTCGATCCGTCACTGGCGCCGCCGGGACATTCGAGCCTTACCCTCGTGAGCCTCGTGCCGTCCAGCGAAACGGCGGCGTGGGACCGCAAGGCGCCGGGCTACACGGCGAGGAAGCGCCAGGCCGGCGACGAGCTGCTCGGTCTGGCCGAGGAGATTCTGCCGGGACTGCGGGCACATATCGTTTACCGTCAGGACGGCAGTCCCGCGACCTTCGCCCGCTATGCCTGGACCACTGGCGGGGCGATCTACGGCCCCGCCGTCGGGCAGTGGCGGCCACCGGCCAAGTCGCCGATCGAAGGCCTCGTGCTGGCCGGCTCGGGCGTGTTTCCCGGGGCAGGAGTGGAGGCGGTGGTGATCTCGGGCACGCTGGCGGCCGATGCGCTCTGCCCAGCCGAGGCGAAGAGTGGCCAGCGGCCTCCCGCCGAGATCCTCGCCGCCTGAGCCGTCACGACGACGCAGGCTACTTGAGCCTGGGCATCACCTTCTGGGCGAAGAGCTCGAGCATGGCTAGGACTTGCTCGTGGGGCGAGAGGCCCTGGTTGAGCCAGATGAAGAACTCCTCGAAGCCCAGGGCACCGTGCAGGGTCTCGAGCTGGCGGCTGACGGAGTCGGGATCGCCGATCAGCTCGAGCCCTTTGGGAAAACCGAACGGCGTGAACCACTCGTCGTGGGCCCAGCGGTAGGGCTGGGCGAAGGCCTCGGCCCGGCCCGCGTCGGGCGCGACTGAGAGGAAGCCGCCGAGGGCGATCGACTCGCCCCACGCGAGCGAGCGGCCGGCCTTGGCGGCCTCTTCCTGGTAGATCGTGAACAGGTCCTTGCAGAAATCGAGGTCCCCCGAGAGCAGGACGGGGATGCCGCCGACCTTGGCGCCGAACCGCACGGTGTTCATGCTGAAGGCAAACGGGAAATACAGCGGCGGGTACGGCTTCTGCAGCGGCCGCGGCACGATGCCGATCTCGGTGAGCCGGCCGTCGGGCCCCACGCCCCGCCCCCACTTCTTCGTCGCGGGGAAATCCCACGGCGTCTCGGCGGGGATCTTCCAGAACTTGCCGTCGTACGAGAAGGTCTCGCGCGTCCAGGCGAGCCTGATGATCTCCAGCGCCTCCTCGAAGGCGTCCCGGTTGATCGCATCCATCTGGCCCTTGTCCGAGCGCGCGGCGCCCACGTGGATGTGCTGGGCGAGCGTGTTCACCGCGCGCGCCTGGTAGCCGCGCGCGATGCCGAAGTAGGCGCGGCCGCCCGACATCTGATCGAGCATCGCCACGTCCTCGGCGACGCGGATCGGGTTGTGGGCGGGCAGGACGATGCCCAGCTGCCCCACGCGCACGCGACGGGTCTGCATCGCGGTGAAGAGATCCCACATCACCGGATTCGTCGAGCACTCGAAGCCCTCGATGTGGAAGTGGTGCTCCGTGAACCCGATGCCCTCGTAGCCCAGCTCGTCGCCGAGCCGAACGATCTCGCTCACCTGGCGCAGCATTCGCTGGTACCGCTCGGGATCCTGGCCGGCCATCCCGCGCCGGAGCTCGTGGGGCTCGCCGATGGATGGGAGCATGAAGAGGTGGAATTTCATGAGCCCGGAGTCTAGGCCGCGCACCCCGCTCAAGTCAACGACCCCTTGCGCGCGGGGGTATCATCACGGAGTGAGGTGACCGACATGATCCAGATCATTCGATCCCACGAGCGCTACCACGCCGACCACGGCTGGCTCTCGACCTGGCACCATTTCTCCTTCAACGACTACTTCGACCCGAACAACGTCCAGTTCGGGCCGCTGCGCGTCTTCAACGAGGACATCGTCCAGCCGTCGAGCGGCTTCCCGCCTCACCCGCACCGGGACATGGAGATCGTGACCTATGTCCTCGACGGCGAGCTCGAGCACCAGGACAACCAGGGCAACCGCGGCCGCATCCAGCCGGGCGAGGTCCAGGTCATGTCGGCGGGCACCGGCATTGTGCATGCAGAGTCCAACCCTTCGGCCACGACGCCGCTGCACCTGCTCCAGATCTGGGTCTTGCCGCGCACGCGCGCGCTCAAGCCGCGCTGGGAGCAGCAGCGCTTCGACGCCGACGCGCGTCGGAACAGCCTGCTGCCGGTGGTCACGCCGTCTGGAATGCCGGCCGCCGGGGCGAGCCGGCTCCAGATCGATCAGGACGCGACCTTCCTGGTCTCCGCGCTCGACCAGGGCAAGAGCCTGACCCACGTGAGCCGCTCCGGCCGGCGGGCGTACCTCTTCGCCATCGCGGGCGCCCTCGAGGTCAACGACGCGCGCCTCGAATCTGGCGACCAGGCGCGGATCACCGACGAGCCGACGCTCACCCTCACGGCGCGCACGCCCACCGAGCTCATCCTCATCGACCTCCCGTGAGGGGTCAGGTCTTGAAATACGACATTTGCTGACAATGCGCGCATTGTCACTGAATGTCGTATTTCAAGACCTGACCCCGCCTTGACCTTCCGGGGCGCTCCTGTTAGCGTTCCCGCCGTGGCCACCTTCAGCGCCGCAACCCTGGAGCGAATCTACTCGACCCCGGACGTGGTCGAGCAGCGCGCCCGGACGCGCCTGGCCGTGGCCGCGCGGAGCCGTGAGCGCGGGCTCGACCTCGGCTGCGGGCCGGGCCTGCTGGCGTGCGAGCTGGCGCGCGACGTCGGCCCGCGCGGGCGGATCGTCGGCATCGACACCAGCGCCGAGATGATCGCCATGTGCGCGGAGCGCGCGCGCCGCGATGCGCTCTCCGGGCGCACCGAATTCCACCAGGGCGACGCGGGCGACCTGCGGTTCCCGGCGGGCTCCTTCGACTTTCTCACGGTCACCCAGGTGTACGAGTACGTGCAGGACATGAAGCGGGCGCTGGCCGACGCGTACCGGGTCCTCCGGCCCCGAGGGCGGATCGTCATCGTCGACACGGACTGGGAGTCCTGCGTCTGGAACTCCGACGACCGCGAGCGCATGGCGCGCATTCTCAAAGCCCACGAGCGGCACTTCGCCCACCCGCATCTGCCGGCGCAGCTCCCGCACCTGCTGGCCGACGCGGGGTTCACGCTCAAAAGCGTGCAGGTCATCCCGATCATCAATCTCCAGCTCACCGAGCACACCTTCTCCCACGGAATGATCGACCGGATCCGCAGCTTCGTCGTGGCCAAGGGCGGCATTCGCGCCGAAGAGGCGCAAGCCTGGGCGGCGGACGTGCGGAGTCAGGCGGAGCGCGGCCAGTACTTCTTCAGCCTCTGCCGCTACATGTTCGTGGCCGAGCGGCCGCGGTCCTCGCGCGGAGACGACGAATGAAGCTCGAGGTCGAGGTGGTCGAGGAAGCAGGAGGGCTCGTCCGCGCCACCGCGGTCGCCTACCCCGAGGTGAGCGTGACCGGGCGCACCGAGAAGGAAGCCCTGAGCCTCATCCTGGAAGCCGTCGAGAAGCACCTGCTCAAGCAGGGGCGCGACCGACCGGTGTGACCGAGCAGGCTCGTCCGCTGTCCGACCTCCGGGTCGTCGACTGCTCGCGGCTGATCGCGGGCGGCGTGCTGGGCACCGTGCTGGCCGACCTGGGCGCCGATGTCGTCAAGGTCGAGAACCCGCGCGGAGGCGATCCGCTCCGCACCTGGTCCAAGTCGCTGGGCGAGCTCTGGTGGAAGGTCTACGCCCGCAACAAGCGCTCGATCACGCTCAACCTCACGCGCCCCGAGGGGCAGGCCCTGCTCAAGCGGCTGGTCCGGACGGCGGACGTCCTCATCGAGAATTACGTGCCGGGGACGTTCGAGAAGTGGGGCCTCGGCTGGGGCGTGCTCTCGAGGGAGAACCCGCGGCTCGTCATGGTGCGGGTCTCGGGCTGGGGGCAGGATGGTCCCTATCGCGATCGGCCGGGCTTCGGGACCATGGTGGAGGCGATGTCGGGCTTCGCCGCGACCACCGGCCCACCGGACATGCCCACCCTGCCTTCCTTCCCCATGGCCGACATGGTGGCCGCCCTCGCCGGCGCCACCACGGTGCTCGCGGCGATCCGCCATCGCGACGGCGTCTCGGGCCGCGGCCAGATGATCGATATTCCGCTCTACGAGCCGCTGCTCTCGATCCTCGGGCCCAATGCCGTCGAGTACCGCGCCCACGGCATCATCCGCGAGCGGATCGGCAACCGCTCCCACAATGCGAGCCCGCGCGGCACCTACCGCACGCGCGACGGCAAGTGGGTGGCGCTCTCGGCCTCGACCCCGGCTTCGGCGGAGGCGCTCTTCACCTCGCTGGGCCTCGGCCATCTCCTGTCGGATCCGCGCTTCGCCACCAACGACGCCCGCATCGCCCACGGCGAAGACGTCGATCAGGCCATGCAAGAGGCCATCGGCCGGCGCTCGCGCGTGGAGATCCTGCAGCTCTTCGAGGCGGGGGATGCGACGGTGGCGCCCGTCTACGATATCGCCGACATCCTGGAGGATCCGCACTTCAAGGCGCGCGCCACGTTCGTGGACGTGCCCGATCCCGATCTCAGCGCGGTCACCATGTCGGCGCCCACGCCGCGCCTCAGCGAGACACCCGGCGCGATCCGCTGGGCGGGCCCCGCCCTCGGCGCCCACAACCGCGAGGTCTACTCGGGCGAGCTGGGACTTTCGGACGCCGAGCTCGAGCGGCTCAAGTCCGGCGGGGTCATCTGACGGGCCGGGCATGACCCCCGCGCC
>DASSSH010000127.1:0-3987 GCA_035708525.1 Candidatus Methylomirabilota bacterium | reverse complement strand
CATCGACCTCAACCTGTTCACGCGCCGGCTCACCATGAAGAATCTCCGGTTTGCCGAGCGGGATCCATCCAAGGCCTTCGTCCAGTTTGAGCGGCTGGAGGCCCGGTGGTCGTGGCTGTCGCTGCTCGGCGCCCACATCCGGCTCACCGACGTCCGGCTGGTCACGCCCGTTATCCACCTGGTGCGCACGGGGCCGCGCGAGTTCAACTTCTCCGATCTGCTCGATCTGATTCCGCCCGCCGATCCCAAGGCCAAGCCCTCGCGCTGGAAGTTCAGCGTGGATCGGCTGGGTCTCGTCCTGGGCAGCATCGTGATTCGCGACGAGGCCGTGTCGCCGCCCCAGGATTTCCGCATCCAGGGCCTGACGATCGAGGCCGGTGGACTCACCAACCGTGCCGCCCAGCCCGCGGGCCGCATCATCCTGAAGTCCACCGTTGGCCAATCGCCCTTCGAGCTGCAGTCGGATGAGATCCGGCTGGCGCCGGGAGCCCTCTCTATCGGCGTGACGATCAAGGATTTCGACCTCACCCAGGTGCTGCCCTATGTCCCGCCGACGATTCCGGCGGGCCCGTACTCCGGCCGCTTGGGCTTTCACCTCCGCCTCGGGCTCGAGCGGGGAGCGGAGGGCGTCACGCGGGCCGTCGTCACCGGCGATATCAGCCTGGCCGACCTCCAGCTCATCCGCCGCGGCGGGGCCGCGCCGTTCATGGCCGTGCCGCAGCTGAGTGTCAAGCTCAAGGAGGTCGATCTGCTCTCGCGCCTCGTCGTGCTGTCCGACGTGGTGATCGAAGGGCTGCGCGTGCAGGCGCTGCGGGAAAAGAACGGGACCATCGATCTGCTCACGCTGGCGGCCGCGCCGCCAACTCAGACATCGCCCGCGCCCGCGCCGGCTCCAAAGCCCGCGGCGGCCGCGGCGCCGGACGCCAAGGCGCCGCCGCCGTTCAAGTTCCTGCTGGAGCGGCTGGTGCTGAGCAAGAGCACCGCGACCTTCATCGATGAGGCGGCCTCCCCACGGACGACGCTCGCGTTGAGCGATCTCGGCATCGTCCTCGAGAGTCTCGCCTGGCCCGCCGTAGGCCCCGCGCGGTTCGTCTTCGGTGCCGGCCTGCCGGGGGGCGGGCGCATCGAGATCCGCGGCTCGGCGGTCCCGCAGCCGGTCGACGCGACGTTCGCGATCAGCATCCGAGACGCGCCCGTGGAGCCGTACCAGGCCTATCTCCCCTTCGCTGGGCAGTTCAGCGGGCGCTTCTTCGGAGACAGCCAGAACCGCGTCATGATCAAGGACGGC
The DNA here is from genome assembly GCA_035708525.1 of Candidatus Methylomirabilota bacterium. GTDB lineage: Bacteria > Methylomirabilota > Methylomirabilia > Rokubacteriales > CSP1-6 > DASSSH01. The sequence goes on along the minus strand of DASSSH010000127.1, from coordinate 2,699 downwards.
CGCGTGGTCGCGCTCTCCAAGGGCAATAGCTGGGGCCAGAACTTCGAGCTCCGCGCCCCGGGTGCGACGGATCCCGTGGTGCGGATCGAGCGGATGGATCTCACCGGTCTGGACTTCGCCTGGCCCACACGGGCCGCGGTCGCGCGCGTGGGCTTCCGGCGGCCTCAGATCCTGACTCAGCGGGCCCAGGATGGCGTCATCAACCTGCGCGCGGCGCTCAGCCCGCCGGCCGCCGGCGAGGCTGCACCCGCCTCTGCGCCTGCGGCGCCGGCGCCCGGGCCGGGGGCGGAGCGGCCCAAGGGTCTGCTCGAGACGATGACGATCGACTTCGCGGAGATCCGGGTCGAGGAGGGCACGATCCGGTTTCTCGATCGCACCACCAAGCCGGCCTTCTCCGAGGACCTGTCGAAGCTCGAGATCTCGATCGGAGGGCTAAGCAATCGCCGCGACCGGCGGGCCAAGCTCAAGGTGCAATCGGCCGTCGGCGGGGATTCGACCCTCGAGATCCAGGGTGAGATCGGGCCGCTGGGCGCGCCGCCTCTCGTGGACATCACGGGCGAGCTGCGCACCTTCCCGTTGCCGACCGTCAACCCGTACGCGGATCAGGCCATCGCCTGGTACATCCGGCGGGGCGATCTCAAGTACAACGGCAAGCTCAAGCTGGAGAACGACCAGATCACCGCCAGCAACGAGGTGCTCATCGGCCACCTGCAGGTCGCCAAGTCTCCGGACCGCGGCGACGAGGTCAAGCGTCGCATCGGCCTACCGCTGGGCCTCATCGTGGCGCTGGTCAAGGACACGCGCGGCGAGATCCACCTCATCGTCCCGGTCTCGGGGTCGCTGAAAGATCCAAAGTTCGAGCTGAGCGAGGCCATCTGGACCGCGGTCAAGAACGTGCTCGTCAACGTGCTGATCGCTCCGTTCAAGATGATCGGCGCCCTGTTCACCAGCGGCGACGACAAGGTCGAGGAGCTGAAGGTGGAGCCGGTGACCTTCGCGGCCGGTAGCGCGGCCCTCACCCCTGCCATGGAGGAGCACCTGCTGCGCGTGGGCGACTTCCTCCGGCGCACGCCGTTCGTGAATCTGGGTGTGCGGTCGCTGGCGAGCGCGGCGGACATCGAGGCGCTCAAGGCGCAGGAAGTCGCCGCGCGCCTGCAGCGCTTCCAGCGCGAGGCGGGCGCCGCCGATCAGGCCGCGGCGCTGCGGCTCTACTACCAGCGCTTCGTGAAGGACGCGATTCTGCCGAAGACGGTGGACGACCAGATCGCGCTGCTCCGTCAGCGGGAACCCGTGCCCGAGGGGCCGCTGGCGGCTCTGCTGAAGCAGCGCCTCGACACCACCCGCGACCGGCTCAGCAAGGGTGAAGGCATTCAGGCCGAGCGGCTCATCACCGATGCCGCGCCGCCGGCGGCTGGATCGTCCGGGGGCGAGGGCGTGGGACGCGTCGAGTTCGAGATCCGTGAACCCGCGGAGTGACCGCTTCTTAACCCCCAGGTCCCCGGTCACGCTCCCGTGTGCTGCGCTACCGTGCCAGGACTCCAGGCGGTTACCGCCGAGCCTTGAGATACTCAGCGACCCATGAGCCGTCCACCGCCGTCTTGGCGTCGATCTTCGCCTTGACGATGTCTTGAGCCAGCAGGAAGTCGCCCACTCGCTGGATCATCCCGACGGCGCCGGGGTTGCCCGGGCCCGGCAGAAGCGAGAGCTCGAACTTGGGATCCACGGCCTGCTGGAGCGACACGACCGGGTTGATCTCCACGATGTGCCTGGCGACCGGCTCGGTCACGCCCAGGTTCTCCGCGGTCGCCCGGATCGCCACGTTCTTGTCCTTCGTGAATGCCTCGTACGCCAGGTCCACGACGCGCACCAGGCGTCGCATCCCTTCGGGGTTGGCCTTCGCCCACTTCTCGCGCACGACCCAGTGGTCGGAGGTGTTGAGCCCGAGGTCGATCGTGCGGGTGAGGACCTTGCCGCCGGCCGCTTCCATCTTGGAGATCCACGGCTCCCACGCGTAGGCGCCATCCACGTCCTTGTTGGAAAACGCCGGCACCATGTTGGTGATGTCCATCGTCACCATCTGGACGTCCGAGGGGCTGAGCCCCGCCTTCTGGAGCGCCGTGACCAGGCCGATATGGGCGCTCGTGCCCCGCAGGAAGGCGATCTTCTTGCCCCGGAGGTCCTTGAGCGTGGCGATCCCGCTGTCCGACCGGACCACGAGCCCGTCGGCGTAGGCCGAGATGATCTGAATGTAGAAGTTCCTGAGGTCGAGGCCCTGGGAGAGTCCGACCACGTAGCCCGCGGTTCCGAAGAGCCCGGCGTCGATGCTCTCGCTCCGGTAGGCGGCGAACTGGGGTGGTCCCGCGGTGAATTTCACGAGCTCGGCGTCGAGGCCGGCCTTCTCGAAGAGCCGGAGGTCGCGGGCGGTGTAGAAGAGCACGGCGTTGTAGGGCTGCCAGGCGAACCGGATCTTGGTCGGGGTCTGGGCCGCGCTCTCCGTGGTAAGCCCAGCCACGAGCGCCAGCACGAGCGACGACAGACCGACGAGGACGGCCAACGCTGCGAGCGATCGTTTCATGGCGTCTCCTCCTCCCAGAGTGACTTGATCACGGAGTACTTGAGCGCGGCGAACTCGGCGGAGCCCACGAGGTCGAGGCTCCGGGGCGCCGCGAAGGGGACGGTGAAGGTGAGCTTGATGCGCC
>DASSSH010000126.1:0-3089 GCA_035708525.1 Candidatus Methylomirabilota bacterium | reverse complement strand
AAGGGCGTGAGCGCGCTCCTGATCGAGCCGGGCATGAAGGGCTTCAGCGTCGGCAAGAACGAGCGGAAGCTCGGCATCCACGGCTCGCCCACGGTGGCGCTGCACTTCACCGACTGCGAGGTGCCCGTCGAGAACCGGCTGGGAGAAGAGGGTGAGGGGTTCAAGACCGCGTTGCGGACGCTCGAGGGATCGCGGCCGACCATTGGCGCTCAGGCCGTCGGCATCGGCCAGGCGGCGCTCGACGCCGCCACCGCCTACGCCAAGGAGCGCCGCGCCTTCGACAAGCCCATCGCGGCCTTCCAGGGCATCCAGTTCATGCTGGCCGACATGGCCATGGCGGTGCACGCCTCGCGGCTCGTGGTCCACCACGCGGCGTCCCTGATCGACCGGGGCGCTGCCAGCACGGCCCTGGAAGCCTCCATGGCCAAGTGCCTGGCCTCGGACACGGCCATGCGAGTCGCCACCGACGCCGTCCAGATCTTCGGCGGCTTCGGCTACACCCGCGAGTTCCCAGTGGAGCGCTTCATGCGCGACGCCAAGATCACGCAGATCTACGAGGGCACCAACCAGATTCAGCGCATGGTCATCGCCCAGCAGCTCCTCGGCAAGTTCTAACGCCCATACCCAACGGAGGGTCGTGATGAACGAGCGCAACGCAGCGACGCGACTGCACCGACGCAGCTTCCTCAAGGCCGCCGGGGGCGCCGCCGGCGCCGCCGCGCTGGGCTTCCCGGCTGTTCTTCGGGCCCAGCCCAAGACGATCAAGATCGGCGCCATCCACCCGGTGACGGGCGGGCTGGCGGAGATCGGACAGGCCTGCCGGCTGGGCGCCCAGATGGCCGTGGACGCGGTGAACGCGGCGGGCGGGATCAAGTCCATGGGCGGCGCGCGCTTCGAGCTGCTGGCCGGCGACTCCCAGACGAACCCCGACGTGGCCCGCACCGAAGCCGAACGGCTGATCAATGCGGGCGCCGTGATCCTGACCGGGGCCTTTCATTCGCAGCACACGGCGGCGATGGTGCCGGTGGCGCAGCAGAAGCGGGTGCCGTTCCTCATCGACATCTCCGCGGCCGACCCGATCACGGCGAACGTGGCCAAGTCGGTCAAGGATGGGCAGCAGAAGGTTCAGTACGTGTACCGACTGTTCGTCACCACGGCAACCTTCGGCCGCAAGGCCGTGCAGTTCATGACCGAGATCTTCGCCGACGCCAAGGTGGCGCCCAAGCGCATCGTCCTCATGTACAGCAACGACCTCTTCGGCCAGACCCAGGCCCGCCAGTTCCAGGCCGCGGTAGACAGCATGAAGCCGCCATTCAGCATCGTGGAGACAATCCCGTTTCCGGAGAACACCCAGGACCTCTCGACGGAGGTCTCCAAGGCCAAGGCGGCCCGGCCCGACGTCATCGCCCCGGTGGTGCGGGCCACCACCGCCATCCTGCTCCTGCAGGAGCTGGCGAAGCAGCGGGTCGAGACCATGGGCATCGTCAGCCCCGGCACTCCCGGCTTCTACGAGAAGGGGCAGGTCGAGCAGCTCAAGGAACTCGTCGAGAACGTGATGGACAACGTGCCCTGGGTCAACTTCAAGAATGCGCGCTCGGCGAAGATCGCCGAGGAGTACGCCAAGCGCTCGGGCGGCAAGACCTTCGACACCAACTCGGGGTATTCCTACGAGGTGATCCAGGTCATGGCCGACGTGTTCGAGCGCGCCAAGACGGCCGAGGCGGACGCGGTCGTGGAGGCCATCAAGAAGACCAACTACAAGGACCCCATCATGGTGTCGGCGGGCCCGGTCGTCTTCAACGAGCTCGGCGACAACACCAACGCCTCCACGGCTATGATCCAGATCCGGGAGCAGAAGCCGCAGGTCGTGTGGCCCAGAGAGGCCGCCCAGACCAAGTACGTCTTTCCGGTGAAGAAGTAAGCCCCATCCGCTCGTCCGTCACGCTGCGGCCGGGACGATCCCGGCCGCACCGCGCGTTAGGGTGAACGGCGTCATCATGGATCTCGTGCTCATCGCCCAGGGCCTCCTCAACGGCCTCCTGTTCGGAGGCGTGTACAGCCTCATGGCCGTGGGACTCACCCTCATCTTCGGCGTCATGCGCGTCGTCAACTTCGCCCACGGCGACATGATGGTGTGGGGGATGTACCTGGCGTTCCTGGCCGCGATGCGGCTCGGTCTGGACCCGTACCTGGCTTTCCCGCTCTGCGCCGCGGCGTTGTTCATGCTGGGGTGGGTGGTCCAGCGCGGGCTGGTCAACCGCGTCATCGACGCGCCCCACGAGATGCAGATCCTGCTGATGCTGGGCGTCGCGCTCGTGCTGGAGAACTCCGCGCTGGTCGCCTTCGGTCCGGACCCGCGGCGCGTGAAGTCGTTCCTCGGGCTTTCCACGGTGTGGCTGGGACCGCTGTTCGTGGACGTCACGCGGCTCATCACCTTCGTGCTGGCCGCGCTGCTCACGGGGCTCCTCACGCTGTTTCTCTTCCGGACCAATCTCGGCAGGAGCATGCGGGCCGCGGCCGACAACCCCTATGGGGCCGAAGTGATCGGCACCGATGTCCGGGGCGTCTATGCGGTTGCCTTCGGCATCGGCGCGGCCTGCGTCGGCGCGGCGGGCGCCCTGGTGGCGCCATTCTATCCCTTCCAGCCCTCGGTGGGCCTGTCGGCGAGCGTGACCTCCTTCAACATCGTGATCATCGGCGGCATGGGCAGCCTCCCCGGCGCCTTCCTGGGCGGGCTGCTCGTCGCGGTCGCCGAGTCACTCGGGGCCGTGTTCCTCTCGCCCTCGCTCAAGGAGCTCGTGTCCTTCTCCCTGCTCATCCTGATCCTGCTGTTCCGGCCGGCCGGGCTCTTCGGCCGGAGGACGACATGATGCCGTGGCTGGGTGCCGCCGCGCTGCTCGTGCTCGCGGCGCTGCCGCCCATCATGGGCTCCTACGCCGTCACCCTGCTCACACTGGTCTTCTTCTACGCCTACCTCGGGCAGGCGTGGAACATCCTGGGCGGATACGCGGGCCAGCTGTCGGTCGGCCACGCCGCCTTCGTCGGCATCGGCGCCTACACGACCACGATCCTCTTCCTCCGCTGGGGGT
>DASSSH010000125.1:0-7580 GCA_035708525.1 Candidatus Methylomirabilota bacterium | reverse complement strand
GGCGTCCATCCAGAACCTCTTGGTGAACCGCTCGACGATGTGGTCCTTCCTGCGCGCTGATCCGCTGATGCGCATCCTGAGCTGGGCGGAGGCCAGGCGCGCGAGCTTCCTCCAGCGCCGCGCGTCGTACCTCATCTACCGGTAGCGAGCCTGCTCAGGTTCGACGACGCCAGGGCCCGGGCACGAGGGCCCTGGTCGCGCCGACGATGGCTCGCCTGTACGCCGCTGCTCGCTCGGGCAGGTCTCGCGCCGCCCCCCATCCCCCAGAGGGGGCTCGGGCGTGGGCCATCGATCCGCGATCGCGCGCTCGCCCCGCCCTGCGCTTCGCACGGCGACACGGCTCGGTCCTCAGATTCGCTCGTCTCGCACGGCGGGGCCCCAGCCCCGCGACGTCCTGCGACTCGCCATACAGCGGGGCTCCAGAGACCCCCGTGCTCCGGGCCCCGATCTCTCGCCGCTAGCGAATTCCACGAGACTTGTCAGTCGTCACGGACGCTCGACCACCCGCGCGGTGCCCCCGCCGCGAACGCGTCCGGCCGTGCCCTGCGTCACCGTGATGGTCGCCGGGTCTCCGTCGCTCACGTAGCGCTCTTCCGGATGGCGATCGAAATGGCCGAGCCAGTAATCGAGCTCCCTGGCGACCGCCTGAATCCGGGGCAGATGGTATGGCTCGAAGCTCTGGGCGAACGGGGAGGGCGCGGGCCCGCCGGCGACTTTCAGGATCGCGTCGTGGCGGTAGCGGATGCCGTCGGCCTCGCCCGATGTCGCCCAGCCGAGCTCGCGGGGGAAGCCGCCCATGGGCAACGCCAGCGTGCGAGGCCGGTAGCCGGGGACGTGGCGCTGAATCCACTCCTGGGCGGTCGCGATCTGGCGGCGCACCACCGTCTCGGGGTACCGGCTCAGATCGGCGTGCCAGAGCGTGTGATTGCCGATCTCGTAGCCCTGCGTGGCCAGGTACTGGAGCTTGCGCGTGGCGAGCTCGGGCTGGTTGAAGAGCCGATTGGGCGGATCGGCGCCCGGGAGCACGAAGAAGGTCGCCGCGTGCCCGAAGCCCGGATGCTGGCGCTCGAAGGCTTCCAGGATCCCCACGGCGCAATCCGGATCGATCACCCACTGCCCCTGGCGCTCGATGAAGCGGAACTGGCCGGGCGACGAGTCGTCGAAGGTCAGAATGACGGGGGTGGTGCCACGGGGCAGGGCGAGCCGGCCGTCGAGATAGTCGTTGAGGGCGACGAGCCGGTAGCCGCGCTCCCAGAGGCGCTGGAGATCGCGGCGGAAATTGTCCGGCGTCCGTGTCCAGCGTCCCTCGGGCTGATCGATCTTGTGGTACTCGAGGATCATCACGCGCCCCAGCTCGTTGGGTGCCCCCGCTGGGTGATCGGCGTTGGCATGGGCGCCCGTGCCGAGCGCGGCGATGAGGAGCAGGAGCGCGGGAAAGCGGCGCACGCTAGTCGGTGGACCCCTTCGCGCTCACTGTGGTGGTCTTCGGGCGGAGCGCCTCGGTCGTGTACTCATTGCGCGGATTCCAGAGCATCCAGCCCATCGCCCCTGCCTCGGCGGCGCCCTTCATCTGGGCGCGGATCTCGCGCACCCCGAAGGGGCGTCTGTCGAAGGCGTAGTCGCGAAAGTCCTGAATCCAGGGCCGCACCACCGCCACCGGGTTCTGGGAGCGCTGGCGGATGAGCCGGACGCTCTCGCGGACGATCTCGTACGGATGCTCGACCGGATTGCGATAGCCGGGGATGCCGAGATGATAGCCGGACGGGTAGACCATCGGGCAGATGTAATCGAGGTAGGGTGACAGCTCCTCGATCCGCTGGCCGATCTCGGTGTCGTTCACGTTGAAGGCGGTGTAGCCGAAGAGATCGGCCGCCAGGTAGGCGCCCGTGGGCCCGAGCTCGCGCCGGGCCTTGGCGAGAAACGCGCCGATGGTCGGCAGCCGCGTCGCCGAGTTGTTGGGCTGCGAGTAGCGCGCGGCGCCGAGCCGGCCGTCGGTGGGGAAGCGCACGTAGTCGAACTGGATCTCGTCGAAGCCCTTCAGCACCGCTTCCTTGGCGATGGCGATGTTGTAGTCCCAGACCGCCTCCTGGAAAGGATCCACCCAGGCCAGCCCCTCCCTGTCGACCCATGGCTTGCCGGTGCGCGTGTCGATGACGGCCAAATCCGGCCGGTGGCTGGCGAGCACGTTATCCTTGAAGACCACGATGCGCGCGATGGTATAGACGCCCCGCGCCTTGAGCGAGGCCAGCAGGGCGTCGAAGTCCTTGATGATCACCGGGCCCTGGGCGCCCGCGTCGAGCGCCGCCTGGACGCCAGTCCGGTAGGGGATGAGCCCGCGATCGCCCTTGACGTCGATCACCACCGCGTTGAGCTCGGTGCGCGCCACCAGATCGAGCACGCGCCCGCGGATGCCCTTGTCGCCGACGCCGTAGTAGGTGAGGTAGGCGGCGCGGACCAGCTGCCGGCTGAGCGGGATCTCCGGCGCCGCCGAGTCGAGCGACAGCCGCCGCCGCTCGTAGCCTGGCAGCTTGACGGTCACCGCCGCTGGCAGCGGCAGCGGACCCAGAGTGAACCGCCCCTCGACGTCGGTCACGACCTCGGTGTGGTCCGCCCAGACCGACGCGCCCGCGAGAGGCGTGCCGCTCTCGACATCGAGCACGCGGCCCTGGACGAGCATCGGCGCCGGCTGCTCACCCATCGGCGCGGACGCGGCGACGAGCCGCGCCCCCAGCAGCGAGGCGGGATCGCGAATCATGTACGCCGCCGCGCCGCCGACCAAGGCCAGGCTGACCAGGGCGGAGCACAGAACGATCTTGGGGGTGCGAGAGGGCCCAGCGGGGGCTGGCTCAGGCGGGGTCGGTGTTTCCGGCGACGGATCCATTCCTAGCTCTCAACTTACGTCCTGTCTCGCGTGGCTCCAAAGATTTTTTTCTGGTCGCGCTACAATGGCACCCATGACGTCACGACCCCGCGCCCGATCCCACGGATGCGACGGGGCCAGACGCCGCGCGGTTTACGTCAACGGGCTCACCCTCCGCGCGCTCGAGTGGGGCGAGCCCGGCCGGCCCGCGCTCTGCTTCCTTCACGGAGGCTCTGCCCACGCCCACTGGTTCGACGCGGTGGCGCCGGCCTTCACGGGCCGCTACCACGTCATCTCCCTGGACCAGCGGGGACATGGCGAGAGCGACTGGCCCCAACCTCAGGAAAGCACGTCCTATGCCACGGAGGCCTTCGCTGCCGACCTCGTGGCGGTCATGGACGCCCTCGGCTGGGAGCGGACGGTGCTGGTGGGCCATTCCATGGGTGGCCACAACGCCATGGCCTTCGCGGGATGGCATCCGGAACGGGTCTCGGCCCTGGGGATCGTGGACAGCCGTCCCTCCATCCCCGCGGAGCGATTGGCTTCCATGCACCGGCGGGGGCATCGCGGGCCCCGGCGCCACGAGGCGCTGGAGACAGCCGTGCGGAGCTTCCGGCTGCTGCCGCCCGAGACGACGGCCGAGCCCGCGCTGCTCGAGCACCTGGCGCGCGAGGGTATCGTCGAGCGCCAGGGCCGGTTCCTCTACCGCTTCGACCCAGCCTGCAACGGCACCAGGCGGCCCACCGACTGCTGGCCCCTGCTCAACCGCGTCAGCGCGCCGACGCTGATTGTCAGGGGCGAACACTCCCCCATCCTGACGCGCGAGATGGCGGCCGAGATGGCCAGGCGGATTCCGCGGGTGAGGGTCGAGGAGATTCCCGGGGCTTACCACCATCTGGTGCTGGACGCGCCGGATGCCTTTACTCGCGTCCTCGACGACTTCCTCCGGGAGGTCACTCCACCCTCACCCTGACCCTCTCCCTCAAGGGAGAGGGAAATCGAATCCCCTTCCCCTCTGGGGAGAGGGCAGGGTGAGGGGCTCAACGGTGAGGGGCTCACGGTGAGGGGCTCAACGGTGAGGGGATTTACCGAATGGCCTCGAGCCGCACTGCGCAGACCTTGTACTCGGGGATCTTCGAGGACGGGTCATAGGCCGAGTTCGTGAGGAAGTTGGCGGCGGACTCGGCGAGCTTCACGAAGGGGACGAAGATCGCGCCGGGCCTCACCGCTTCGGTCACGCGGGCATAGCCTTTCAGCTCTCCGCGGCGCGAGACGACGCGCAGCGGGGCCCCCTCATCGCAGCCGAGGCGGCGGGCGTCGACCGGATGGAGCGCGATCTCGAGCCGCGGCGCCAGCTCGAGCAGACCCTGCACGCGCCGGGTGAGCGTGCCGCCGTGCCAGTGGTAGAGCAGCCGTCCGGTGTTCAGGACGAACGGGTAGTCCGGATCGGGCAGCTCGGCTGCCTCGCGCGTCTGCGCCGCGGGAACGAAGCGCGCCTTGCCCAACGGGAAGGTCTCGGCGTAGAGGTAGCGCGTCCCGGGGTGCTCCGGACTAGGGCACGGCCACTGGATCCCGCCGGCCTCCAGCCGCGCATAGGAGACGCCGCGGACCGCGGGCCAGAGCGAAGCCATCTCGTCGAAGATCTGAGAGGGATGGCGGTAGTCGAAGCCGGTGGCGGCCACGCCGAGCTTCCCGGCGGTGCGACGTGCCAGCTCCGCGGCGATCCACCAGTCGGGCTTCGCCTGCCCGGGAGGCGGCAGGGCCTGGCGCACGCGCTGGATCCGACGCTCCGAGTTTGTGAAGGTCCCGTCCTTCTCGGCAAAGGCCGCGGCCGGCAGGAAGACGTGGGCGAAGTCGGCCGTCTCGTGCAGGAAGAGGTCCTGGACCACGAGGCAGTCGAGCTGCTGCATGGCCTTCTCGACGTGGTGCAGATCGGGCTCGGATAGCAGCGGATTCTCGCCCACCACGTACATCGCGCGGACCCGCCCGTCGAGGCAGCCTTCCACCATCTCGGTCACGACCAAACCCGGCTCGGCCGGCGGCCTTGCGCCCCAGGCCTTGGCGAATCGCCCGAGGCTCGGCGGCGAGTAGTCCGCGTAGCCCGGCAGATTCGTGGGAATGCAGCCGGCGTCGCCACAGCCCTGGACGTTGTTCTGGCCGCGCAGCGGCGAGATGCCCGAGCCCGGGAAGCCGAGCTGGCCCGTCACGAGGGAGAGGTTGAGCAGGGCGTGGGCGTTCGCCGTGCCGTTGATGTGCTGGGTGATGCCCATGCCCCAGATGAGGCAGGAGCCCGAGAAGGGCGGCCGCGCGTACCAGCGCGCCGCCCGCGCGATGTCCTCCCGCGGCACTCCCGTCCCGCGCTCGGCGTGCTCGAGGGTGTAGGGCGCGAGCGAGGCCACCCATTGTTCGAAGCCTTCCGTCCGCGTCCGGACGAAGTCGAGATTGGCCAGCCCCTCGTCCAGGATCACACGCGCCATGGCGTTGAACAGCGTCACGTCGGTGCCGGGCCGCTGGTGGATCCAGAGGTCCGCCTGCTCGCAGAGCTCCACGCGCTTGGGGTTGACCACGATGAGCCGCGCGCCCCGGCTCACGGCGCGCCGGAAGCGGATGGCGATCACCGGATGGTTGGCCGAGGCATCGGCACCCACCACCATGAGACAGCCCGCCTCATCGTAGTCCTGGTACGAATTGGACGTGGCGCCCGAGCCCATGGAGACCAGCATGGCCTCCACCGACGGCGAGTGGCAGAGGCGCGTGCAGTGATCCACGTTGTTGGTGCTCATCACCACGCGCGCGAACTTCTGGATGACGTAGCCATCCTCGTTGGTCGCCTTGGCCGAGGCCAGCGCGCCGAAGCGGCCGTGGTTGCGCGCGAAGCCTTCGGCCGCCGCCTCCAGCGCCTCCTCCCAGCTGGCCTCACGCCACGCGCCGTCGCGACGGATCAGGGGCGTCGTCACGCGATCGCGGGAGTGGATGAAGCCGGTGCCGAACCGCCCTTTGACGCAGAGGGTGCCCTGGCTCGAGGCATTGGCGGGCACGTCGTCGGCCATGGCGGCAAGCCGGCCGTCCTCCCGGACGCGCAGCGAGAGACCGCAGCCGACGCCGCAGTAGGGGCAGGTTGTCTCCACCTCTCGGACGATGCGTGCCGGCGCCTCCTTGGGTCTGAGCGCTCCGGTCGGGCAGGTGGCCACGCACTGACCGCACGAGGTGCACACCGACGACGCCATCGCGCCATCGGCGAAGACCCCGACCCGCGCGACGTGGCCGCGGCCGAGCAGCGAGATCGCCCCGATCTGCTGGACGTCATCGCAGGCCACGGTGCAGCGGCCGCAGAGGATGCAGGCCTCGCGGTCCAGGACGAAGAAAGATTTCGATCCGTCCACCGGAAAGCGCTGATGGGGCGCCCAGGACGGGCGAGTGAGGCCGTGCCGGGCGGCAGCCTCGCCGAGCTGGGCGAAGCCATCGCGCTGCGGCTCCGGGCTCAGCATGGAGAGCGTGAGATCGAGGACCGCCTTGCGAACCCGCACCGCCCCGGGATGGGTCGTGCTGACCACCATCCCGTCGCGGGCGGGCAGATGGCAGGCCGCGGGCAGGCCGCGCTGACCTTCGACGTGCACGAGGCAGGTCCGGCAGGCGCCCAGCGGTGGCTGATCGGGATCCTTGCAGAGCTGAGGCAGGGCGACGCCGAGGCGGTTGGCGGCGTCCAGCACCGTGGCGCCGGCTGGCACCTCGACCGATTGTCCGTCGATCACGACGCGAAGGCTCACGCGGGTGTCTCGATTGAGCTGCGCGGTCCCGTCATTATAGCCTCAGCGCGTCGGGGAACTCGTCCAGCGCCGAGAGGATGCTGAGCGGCGCCGCCTGGCCCAGTCCGCAGAGCGAGGCCAGCTTGACGACCTCGGAGAGCTCGGCGACCTCTTGGCGGCTGGCCGGCGCGCCGCCGTCCAGCATGTCGCGCAGCCGGGCGGTGCCCTCGCGGCAGGGCGTGCACTTGCCGCAGGACTCGCGCGTGTTGAAATCGAGCAGGGTCCGCACCACGTCCTTCACCGAGGCGGTGTCGTCGAAGGCGACGATGCCGCCGGTTCCCGGATTCAGGCTGCTGGCGGGCAGCAGGGGCTCGTCGAGTCGGCGCGGGTGGACGAGGATGCCGGACGGCCCGCCGATCACCACACCCTGAAGCGGGCGGACGCCGCGCGTGCCGCCGCCGATGCGATCGATCAGATCGCGGAGGGTGACGCCGAGCTCGGCCTCGACCAGTCCTGGCCTCGCCACATGCCCCGACAGCCCGAAGACCTTGGTGCCGTGGCCCTGCCCCAGCGAGATCCACCAAGACGCCCCGCGGCCGACGATGAGCGGCACGGCGAAGAGCGTCTCGACGTTGTTGATCACGGTGGGCTTGCCGAAGAGGCCGGCCTCGGTGGGGAAGGGCGGCTTGGGGCGGGGCATCGCGCGCCGGCCCTCGAGCGATTCCATCAGCGCTGTCTCCTCGCCGAGCACGAAGCCTCCGGCGCCGCGGCGGATCTCCAGCGCGATGGAGAAGTCGCTGCCGAGCACGCGCTCCCCGCTGAGCCCGCACTCCTGGGCCTCCTCGAGGGCCTTCTCAAGCCGCAGCGCCGAGAGGTGGGCCTCGCCGTGGATATAAAGGATGACCCTGGCGGCCCCCGCCGCGTAGGCCGCCAGCAGGGTGCCTTCGATCAACCGGTGGGGATCGCCTTCCATC
>DASSSH010000124.1:0-7829 GCA_035708525.1 Candidatus Methylomirabilota bacterium | reverse complement strand
GGCCCGGGAGTCTGGGTGCTGACCCGCGCGGGCTGGCGGCGCTGAGGGCGCGAATCAAACTGGCGTGCCGCCGTTGACGAGAGGTTGCGGACTCTGCTAGTGATGCTTGAAGGGACTCGCTAATGGGAATCGGACCCGTTGTGCTCTTCCTCCTGGGCCTCATCCTCATCGGGGCCCTTCTGTATTGGCGCTTCAGTGATGTCCTGTCCCAGGGTGGCAGGCGGGTGACGGTCGTCGAAGGCACAGTCAGGCATGACGCGCAGGTTAAGCGCGCCGACGGCCAGCAGCAGATCGTGGCCAACGGCGTGTCATACAGGAGCGTCGAGGAGATCCCAGATCCTGCGACTCGTCAGGCGGTTCAGGAGGCGCTCGACAAGGTTGGACAGACTCCGCCGAGCCAGACAACCAAGACCCAGGTGACGGTCAACCGCACCTTCGTCGTCAACGGCGTGACCTATCACAGCCTCGAGGAGATCCCCGACCCGAAGCTGCGCGAGCGCCTCGCGGAAGCGCTCAAGAAAGTCGAGTGACTCCACCCGGTCGGCTCGGTGGCGTCCGATCGACCTTCATGGCTCGGCTCCGTCTGACTGAGAGGACGTCTGGCGTCCGGATCGCCATGGTTATCCTGGCCGCAGCCCTCGTCGCGGCCTGCTCGGCCTCGCCTCCACACCCACCCCCATCGGCGGACCACAGCGCGCCGCTGCGAGCGGTCTACTTCATTCCGATCGAAGGCTTTCCCGCCCTGCTCCTCGATGATCTCGCGAAGTACTGCAAGGACCGCTTCAACCTGACCGTGCAAATACGCCCGCCCGTGATACTCGAGACGGGCGCCACTGATCCCTCACGCCAGCAGCTCGTTGCGGAGGAGCTCACCACGCTCATCCAGCGCGGGAATCCCTCGCTTGCCTCCGATCCATCCTCGCTGCTCATCGGGTTCACCACGAGCGACATGTACGCGCGGGCACAGCCGAACTGGAGGTTCGTCTTCGGATGGCGCCAGGAGGGCCGCTTCGCCGTCATCTCCTCAGCCCGACTCGACCCGCGCACCATCGGGGAAGTCGCCGATAACGAGGTCCTCCGCGCGAGGCTCCGAAAGGTTGTTGCCAGGTACATGGGTTTCCTGTATTACGGGCTCCCACCGAGCGACGACCGGAGCAGCGTCTTGTATCGAACGATCCTCGGCGTGGACGAGCTCGATCTGATCGGCGACGGCTTCGAGGCAACGCCGCTTCTGGCGGACCCTGATGCCACGGCCATCCACTCGTATCGGCTCCCCGAGGACGGTCGCATCGAATTGCGCGTGCCCCTCGCTCTCAGAGAGGCAGTGAGTCGGCGCCCGCCTCCGCAGCCACCCCTTGCCCTCTGGCTCCTGCCTGTCAAAGGCGACCACTTCGAGGCTCGTCTACACGTGGTCGGCAAGCATCCGCCGCGCCCGTTTCAGCTGAGGGACGCGATCGAGACCCTTGGCAACAGGGCGCTCGCTCACGCGACCGAGACCTCATTGACCTTGGAGCAATTGAGCGGGGCGGACGTCGAAGGGTACTATTTCACCCTGATGGACCGATCGCCGCGCGGCGACGGTCGGGCCTACACGACGCTGGCGCTGGTCCGTGTGGGTGACCTCCTCGTCACCGCCGCCATGCGGCATCAAGACAAGGAGCCGAGGGAGCGCAGCCTTCTACTGGCGATGCTGAGGACGGCTCGACAGCTATCGGAGAACTGACCGGGGCTCTCTCGACGTTACGCTCCGGCCTCGAGGCGGCGAGACTCTTCGGTCACCCCGGCCTTCTGTCGCTTCAGCACGTCAGTCCACCTTGGATTCGTCGCGGTACATGACTTTGTGGCGCTGCGTCTTCACCCACTCGTCGATCTGCCCCTCGGTCATGAAGTGCTCGGGGTTGAACCGCTCCCAGCTCATGATCTGATCCAGCCGCTTCTTCCACCGCTTGTAGGAGGGCTTGAGCGGGGGGCCGAAGCACATGACGTCGATGACGTCGAGGGCATCCGGCACCCCGAGCAGCGGCTTGACCTTCTTCTGGATCTCTTCCTGGCTGATGGCTGTGATCCACCACGGCGTAGCCGAGCGCAGCCGCCGCGAGGTGCGCGGCCATGGTCGAGGCCGCCACCGACTGGAGGAGGATCCGCTCGGCGTTCTTCTTGTAGAGGCGGTCCAGGTCGGAGTCATCGTTGAGCACCGGGAAGGCGCGAACAAAGCGGAAGTCCGCCACGATCACGATGAGGCCGGGCGCGGTCTTCACGCCATTGTAGTTCGGCGTGGGAAAACCCATCCGGAGCCGGGCGCGGTGCTGCTGCTCGTCCACGAAGCACTGGCCGATCGCGCCCTTGACGGCCGGGTCGGTCACCACGATGTAGTGCCACGGCTGCGCGTTGGCCCCCGAGGGGGCAGAACCAGCGCCAGGTCCGGCCAGACGATCAGCAGGACATCACGGCCCGGATCAGCGTTGCTCTCATGGTCGCATCTCTTCGATCCAGAGCCCCAGCGCCCGGAGCGCCGGCTCGTCGTTGAGATGGAAGAGACAGGCGGGCGAGCCCGACCGGTTGGAGTGCTCGATCCAGTGCCATGGCGGCGCGACGAAGCAATCGCTCAGCTCCCAGCTGATGGTCGTCTCCCCGATCCGCGTCTGGCCGCGGCCTTCGATCACGTAGAAGACTCCGCTGCCGCTGCGGCGCTCGGCGCACGTCGTCTCACCCGGCCGCAGCCAGTGGGCCTCGGAGCCCATCGTCTTGAGCGAAAAGTCGCCGGTCCGCGGATTGACGTGCCGCAGCACCACGGGCATTTCCGGCGGCGCCGAGGCGGCCATGGCGGCCAGCGCCGCACGCACCGCGCGCCAGGGCCAGCGCACCTGGGGGTAGCCGGTGTCCTCATAGCGCGACTGACGCGGCACGAGCCCGGCGGCAGTGAACTCGTCCTGGGAGGAGTCGGTTCCGGTCACCGGCGCCTTCGCGGGCCGCATCTTCGATGCCCAGCTCGCGTCAAGGTTGCGCACCAGCGGAATGTCGAGGCCGTCGAGCCAGATCACCGGCTCGCGGCCCTCGTGGCCGTGATCGTGCCAGCGCATGGGCGGTGTGATGATGAGGTCGCCCGGCTCCATGGCGCACTTCACGCCCTCCACCGTGGTGAAGGCGCCCCGCCCCTCGACGATCAATCGCAGCGCGGCGGGGGTGTGGTGATGGCTCGGCGCGCTCTCCCCGGGCAGGATGATCTGCAGCCCCGCATAGAGCGTGGCCGTGGCCGCGTACGTGCCGGGCAAGCCCGGGTTGCAGAGCACTAGGACGCGGCGCTCGGCCTGCTCGATGCCCACCAGCCGCCCCGCCTCGAGCAGCGGCTCGCGCAGCGCGGTCCAGCGCCAGTGGTGCGGGAGCACGCGCGTCACGCGCTCGTTGGGCAGCAGGACGTGCAGCGCGGCCCAGAGCGGGGCGAGCGAGAGCTTCTCCAGCCGCTCCGAGTAGGCGGCCGGCAGGTGCTCGTCGCGCATCGACAGCGAGTCTAGATCCACCGCAGCGCCCTCTGGAGGTGCCCCAGCATAAGTGGGCGACGGCGGCTCGTCAAGGAGCGGCCGGGCCTTACAGCCTCCCTCTCCCTCCCCTCACCCTGCCCTCTCGCCCAGTAGGGGAGAGGGAGACTCACGCTTCAGCCAGCCGGTCACGAGCGAGACGAACTGCGGCGGGTCGTCGAGCACGAGATGGTGGGAGGCGCCCTTGACCTCGGCGAACTGGCCGCGCTGCACCGTCGTCGTCACCTTGAGCCACGTCTCCTTGTCCATGATGGTGCTCCCGGCGCCGCGGACCACGAGGGTCGGGCAGATCACGCCCGGCAGGAAGGCCCAGGCGTTGGGGCGTGGGTGGTCGAAGAGCCGGCGATCGAACGCGTACTCCCAGACGCCGGGCCGTCGCTCCACCACGCCGACCTCGCCCAGATGCCGCACCCACTCGGCGGGCGCCGTGGTCGCGGGCGGGGTGAGCTTGAAGCGCGCGGCCGCCTCTTCCCGGCTCGCGAACTGTGGCGAAGGCCGCTCGAGCTGCCGCCGCGCCCAGCTCTCCTGCTCCTCGCGCCATTCGGCCAACGTGTCCACGATTCCGAGCGCGCCGACGCGCTCGGGATGCAGCGAGGCCAGCAAGGCTCCGATATAGCCGCCCATCGAGTGCCCGATGACAAGGGGCGACCGCCAGCCGAGCGCGTCCAGCACCGCAACGACGTCCTTCACGTGGTCGGTGAAGGCGTAGGCCGGTGGCTCGGCCCACTCACTGCCGCCGTGGCCGCGCAGATCCAGTGCCACGACGTGGAAACGGTCCGCGAGCAACGGCGCGGTCCAGTCCCACCAGTGGCTGTGGGCCGCTTGCGAGTGCAGCAGCAGGGCGGGCGCCGTCCCGGCCGGGCCCCACTCGTAGAGCCGGAAGCGGAGGCCGTTGGCCGCCACCGTCCGCTCGGCGCCGCAGGGCATCGGGCGCGCTCAGCCTCCGGCGCGCGACGGCGCGAAGCGCGGCAGGACGTGGCGGGAGAGCAGCTCCAGCGAGCGCAGTACCTGCTTGTGGGGCAGCCCGCCGAAGTTGGGGATGGCGAGGAAGTGCGTGAAGCCCGCCGCTTCGTACAGCCGGGCGACGCGGACGATTTCCTCGGGATCGCCGAACGCGACCACGTTCTGCTGGACGAGGACGTCGAACGATCGCTGGACGGCGTAGAGCCGCGTGCGCACGTAGCGCTCCATCGGCTCACGCGCCTCGGCGCGCGCCTGCGTCGTGCTCTCGGCGCAGTGGCAGTGGAAGCCGAAGGGCACGGTCGCCTCGTCGGGCTGGCCGCCGGCCTTGACGAAGGCCTCCTTGTACGCAGCGATGCCGGCCCCCATCTCCTCCAGCGTCTCGGCGCTGGCGTACGGGATCAGCATCACCGGCAGCCCTCGAGCGCCGATTCGCGACGCGCGGTCCGCCCGCAGCGTGGCGATCCAGACGGGCGGCCGCGGGCGCTGGATGGGCCGGACATTGAGCTGGACGTCGCTCACCGTGTAATGCTTGCCCGCGTAGGACACGCGCTCGCCGCTCAGCGCCCGCAGCATGATCTCCAGCGCCTCGTCGAAGCGCTCGTGCCGCTGCTCAGGGTCGAGGCCGAAGCCGGCGAACTCGTGCTTGAGATAGCCCGCGCCGACCCCGAGGTCGAGCCGTCCGCCCGAGAGGATGTCCACCATGGCGTAGTCCTCGGCGGTGCGGAGCGGGTTGTCGAACGGCAGGACCACGACGGCGGAGCCCAGCCGGATCCGGCGTGTGCGCTCGGCGGCCGCCGCCATCCAGACGGGCGGACGCGGAATGCCGCCGTACTCGTGGAAGTGATGCTCCGCGACCCAGAAGGACTCGAACCCGAGCGCGTCGGCCGCCTCGACCTGCTCGAGCAGCTCGCCGTAGAGCTCCGCGGAGGTGCGCGGCAGCTCCTTGGGGTAATGGTCGACGACGGAGAAGATCCCGAATCGCATTACTTCGTCGTGTCTTCGTCCGAAGCCGGCCGCAGCTTGTCGCGCTCCGCGGCCAGTCGGTCGGCCAGCGCGCGGACCTCCCCGAGCCGGGTGTCGCTGTAGATGAACCGGGGGTCGGTGGTGTAGTCGGACCAGCTCGACATGTAGTCGGGTGCGCTGAGCCCGAGCGCGAGCTCGGAGACCTGGGCCGGCAGCGCGAAGTCCGCCATGATCCCCACTTCCTTGTGTAGCTCCGGAGCCTTGCCGTCCATGAAAGCCTTGAGCGCCGGCGGCTGTGGGCCGTGTGGCAACCCCACCGGGTGGAGGGTCATCATGCCTTCCTGGATCACGCCGCCCCGGCTGAAGAAGTTGCCGAAGTGGTAACCGATCGTCTCGAGGTAATCCAGGTTGCGATGGAAGAAGGGCAGCCACATGCCTTCCTTCTCCACCGACCGGATGGTGAAGACGCAGAGGTAGCAGCCGGGCAGCTTGAAGATCGTGTGCCCCGAGGGCGGGACATGGGAGCGGTCCGCCACCAGGGGCCGCACGTCCTCGACCGCGAACTTGTAGGGCAGGTAGTCCCCGCGCCAGCCCACCACGTCGAAGGGATGGGTCGGATGGACTCGGCGCGTATAGACCTCGCCCACCTTGGAGACGATCTCGAACCGGCCCGCTTCGTTGCGCGTGTCGAGCGAGCGGGGGAAGCGGTAGTCGCTGCGGCTGTGGGTGATGAACTGCCCCGTGGTCGCGGCCTCGGACTTCTCCGGGTCGCCCGAAAAGCTCTCGTAGACCCAGTAATAGTGCGGCCCTGGTCCCAGCTCGAACCGATGCGTGATCCCCTTGGGCACGATCAGGAAATCGCCCTTGCGATACTCGATGGGGCCGAAGACCGTCTCAAGGGTCCCGCTCCCCTTGTGGACGAAGAAGACGAGGGTGGCCGAGTGGTGCTCGAAGAAGTAGTCCATGGGCGCAGCGGGCGCTGTGACGGCCATCGTGACGGTCGCATTGGCCACGAGCCGCGCGAGCCCGCGGTAGACATCGCGCGCCTCGGCGGGGCGCATCACGTTGAGCGCGTGATGCGTGCCGCCGATGGGGCGCAACGGCGACTCCCAGTGCGGGGCGAACTCGCGGCCGTCCAGCACGCGTGTCTCCCCCGGCAGCCAGTTGGTCGGCGGATAGAGGTGATAGGTGTGGGTCACCTTGCCGGCGAACCCGCCCCGGCCGTGCTCCTGCTCGTAGACGTGGCGGATCAGGGAGCCCGCGTGAGGAGCCCGCGGGACGATGCCGACCTCGGGCACGCCACCGAAGTACTCGAATTTCTCCATGAGAGGCCTCCTCTGACTCAGCCCTCAGCCCTCGCCTCGTGACGCTCGCGCCTGCGGCGCTCGGCCGTCCCTCAGCTCGAACTACGTCGCCGCGCATCCTGCAAGCGGCCTGGGAGTCGATATTGTACTCCGCCCGGCCGGCGTTATGGTTGGTGTGAGGCCCCGTGACCGCGCACCGTTTCGTCGTGGACACCATGCTCGGGCGGCTGGCCCGGTGGCTCCGGGCCATGGGCTACGACACCCTCTACCCCGGCCAGGCCGCCGATCGCCAGCTGCTCCAGCTCGCGCGGGCCGAGGACCGCACCCTGATCACCCGCGACCGGATGCTGGCGCACCTCGCCCACCCGCAGGGCTGCCTCATCACCGCCGAGCAGGTCGACGATCAGATCCTCGAGGCCGTGGTGTTGCTGGCCCTGGCACCCGCCGAGGCCGACTGGCTCTCACGCTGCCTCGAGTGCAATGCACGGCTCGAACCGCGGGACAAGGCCGGGCTCCCGGAGCTGGTGCCCGACCACGTGCTGGCGACGCAGAGCGAGTTCATGGGCTGCCCCGGCTGCGGCCGGATCTACTGGGGCGGCAGCCACGCCGACCGGATGCTGGCGCGCCTCGCCCGGTTGCTCGGCCGCGGCGAGTCGGAGCGCTGACCGCCCCCTCACCCTTCCCTCTCCCCCGGTCGGGGGAGAGGGTGGGGTGAAGTCTCAGCGCCGGAGCATGGCGCGGCACGGCGCGCCGTCGATGCCGCGCACCGGCAAGGGCAGACATACCAGCTCGTAGGCGCCCGGCGTCACGCAGGAGAGGTCGAGCCCCTCCAGGATCACCACTCCGGCGCCCAGCAAATGCCGGTGGACCGGGTGGCCGGGCGAGTTGAACTGCTCGATGGAAAGGTAATCGATCCCGATCAGCCGAACTCCCCGCTCGACTAGATAACGGGCGCCCTCGAGATCGAGGGCGGTGAAGTCGCGCGTGAAGCCTCCTCGAGTCCACAGCGTCGAGTTTCGGGTCTTGAGCAGCAGCCGGCTGTGGCCGTCGAGCGGGAGCGCCT
>DASSSH010000123.1:0-2397 GCA_035708525.1 Candidatus Methylomirabilota bacterium | reverse complement strand
GGCCGGCTGATGCCCAAGACCTGGGCGGCCCGGCTGATATTGCCCTGGCTGCGGACAAGCGCATCCACGATGAGCTTGCGCTCGCTCTGATCGCGCGCATCGCGCAGGGTGGGCAGCGCATCCACCGTGCCCGCCAGGCTCAGCTCGAGGTCGGCCGGCTCGATCATGCGGCCCGTGGCCATGATCACCGCCCGGTGCACCTTGTTCTCGAGCTCACGGATATTGCCCGGCCAGGCGTACTTGGCGATGGCCTCGAGGGCCTCGGTGCTGAAGCGCACCCGGCGCCGGAGGGCCTGGGCGTTGCGGCGCAGGAAGGCCTTGGCCAGCAGCACGATGTCCTCCCCGCGCTCGCGGAGCGGCGGCAGGCGCAGGGTGACCACCGAGAGGCGGTAGTATAGGTCTTCCCGGAAGGCGCCGCTGCGGATCGCTTCTTCCAGGCTCTTGTTGGTGGCCGCAACGACCCGGACGTCGATGGGGATGGTCTCGCGGCCGCCGACCCGCTCGATCTCACGCTCCTGCAGGAAGCGCAGGAGCTTGACCTGTAGCCCCAGGCTCATCTCGGTGATCTCATCGAGGAAGAGCGTGCCGCCGTGCGCGGCCTCGATCTTCCCCTTGCGCAGGACGTGGGCGCCGGTGAAAGCGCCCTTCTCGTGGCCGAAGAGCTCGCTCTCGAGCAGGGTCTCCGGGATGGCGCCGCAGTTGATGGCCACGAAGGGGCGGGCGCGCCGCGGGCTATGAGCATGGATAGCCTTGGCGACAAGTTCCTTGCCGGTCCCGCTCTCGCCCTCGGTGAGCACGGTGGCGTCGGTCTTGGCCACGCGCTGGATCACCCCGAAGATCTCGCGCATCTTGGGGGTGGAGCCCAGGATGTCGGCGAAGCGGATCGCCTCCTCCTCCCGCCGGAGCCGCTCTTCGTTGTCGCGCTCGAGCTGGCTCAGGTAGGCGGCGCGGCGCAGGACGATCTTGAGGCTGTCCAGGTCCACGGGCTTGAGGTGGAAGTCGAAGGCCCCACGCTCCACGGCGGCGAGGGCGTTGGCGCGGTCCGTATTGCCCGTGATGACGATGACCTTGGTGGCGGGCGCGGTGGTGAGGATCTCGTCGAGCGCCCGCAGGCCCTCCTCGGCTGTATTCGGGCTCGGTGGCAGCCCCAGATCGAGCGTGACAACCACGGGCTTGAGCTCGCGCACCGCAGCGAGTGCCTGCCCGCGCGAGGTCGCCGTGGCGACCTGGTACTCGCCCGTCAGCGCGTACTTGAGCTGGATCTGGATGTCCTCGTCGTCCTCGACAATGAGCAGTCGTTCGCCATCCATCACGCGGTACCTCCACCAGAAGGATGTCTCAACAGTCTCGCGCTCTTGCGCTCAGCCGACTTGCCGACGACCAGCTCCTCGAGCCGGGCGAGGAGGCGATCCCAGTTGTGCTGCTGCTCGACGCAGGCCCGACCCGCGGCGGCATAGCGTTCCCGCGCCCACGGGTCGCGGAGCAGACGGAGGACCGCCCGGGCGAAGGCCGCGGGCCCGTCGGCCACGAGGAGATCCCGGTCGGGCTGGGCCTCGATGCCTAGCGCGGCCTCCGGGCTTGCCACGACCGGTACACGCATGGCCATGGCCTCCAGCACCTTGTTCTGCAGTCCCCGGGCGATTCTCAGCGGCGCCACCGCGACGGTGGCCGACTCGAAATAGGGGCGGACGTCGGCCACGCGCCCGGTCACGACCAGGCGTGCTCCGTCGGCCAGCCGACGGACGGCTGGGGTCGGGTCCATGCCGACCACGTAGAGCTCCACTTGGGGCAGCTCGCGCCGGATGCGCGGCAGGACCTCGCCGACGAAGTGCCGGACGGCGTCCACGTTGGGCTTGTAGGACATGTTGCCGGTGAAGATGAGGCGGCTCGGGTGGTGACGGCCCGGCTCGCCCCGGGGCCGGAAGTAGTCCAGGTCCACCCCGTTGGGGATGACGTGGATCGGGGTCCGGATGTAGGCGCTCAGCACCTCACGCTCGCGGGAGACGTTGACCGAGCAGGCGTCGAAGCGCTCCCCGAGCCAGCGCTCGTAGCGCCGCACCTTGCGCCCTTCGAGCCGATAGGCCAGGGAGAGCGGGAAGGGCGCCCGGCGGCCGTACTCGAGCCATTTCTCCGAGTCGGCGTCGCCGAAGTCCATCACCTTGCGACAGGCCGCGTGGCCGGCGACGTAGGGGCCCATGGAGGAGCAGTGGACCAGAACGGCCTCGAAGCCCCGGCGGTCGAGCAGCCGGGCGACCATCCGGCCGAGCCCCGGCGAGTAGAAGTAGCCGAACGTCGCCGGGGCCGGGGTCAGCCCGTACAGGCCGAAGCGGCCCCATCCGCCGAGGGACCCGATCCGTCCCACGTGCAGCTCGTGGCAGTAGCGCTTGAGCTCCTGCC
>DASSSH010000122.1:0-5116 GCA_035708525.1 Candidatus Methylomirabilota bacterium | reverse complement strand
GGAGCGGACGGGCCGGCGACCGGCTCAACAACGTGCGGGCACTCGTGCGGCCCGCCGCTCGACGCCAGGTCGTTAGCCAGCATTTTGGAACCGTGGCGAGTGACATGATCCGGGAGAGGAATGATGAGCACAGAAGCCCTTACAGGCAGCTGGAAGCTGGTGTCGTGGCAGGTCATCGTCGAAGGCCAGCCGCAAGACTTTTTCGGGACAAAGCCGAAAGGCTCCTTGATCCTTACACGAGAAGGACGAGCCATGGCGCTCACCACAGCTGAGAGGCGCACCCCCGGTGAGGGCGCTGCAGAGCGGGCTGCACTTCATAAATCAATGGTCGCTTACACTGGGCGGTATCGCATCGAAGGCGGTGAGTTCGTTACGACCGTCGACGCGTCGTGGAACGAGGCCTGGAATGGCACCGAACAGAGGCGCCGATTTCGAGTCGAGGGCAACAAGCTGATCGTTGAGTCGGCCCCGGCGCCGAGCATCTTGTTTCCGGGCAAGGTTGACTTCCGAAGGATCGTCTGGGAAAGAGAGCCGGGCCACGATAGCGATGGTTTGTCGAATGCTGGCTAACAGCCGCATCGAGCTGACGTTCGCAAGCGTACCGCTTGCGGTACCCTCGTCGCGTTGCTCCTCGGCCGCAGCTCATGCGCCGCGTTATGCGCACTGATCGGCCGCTAGCTCTGTTACGCTCTCGGCGGCCACCGAATCCGGAGTAACGCCGAGGCTCACGATGAAGTGTGCGCGATGCCAGCACGAGAATCGGCCCGGCGCAAAGTTCTGCGAAGAGTGCGCAGCCCCTCTGGAGCGGGTGTGCGCCAACTGTGGAGCCCCGCTTTCCGTAACCGCCAAGTTCTGCTCCGAGTGCGCCCATCCCGCCGGTCGAGACGCGCAGGCGGCATCACCGCGCTTCGGTGCGCCGGAAGTCTACACCCCCAAGCACCTGGCCGAGAAGATCCTCACCTCCAAGGCCGCCCTCGAGGGCGAGCGCAAGCAGGTCACCGTGCTCTTCGCCGACCTCAAGGGCTCGATGGAGCTGCTCGCCGACCGCGATCCCGAGGAGGCGCGCAAGCTGCTCGACCCCGTGCTCGAACGTATGATGGAGGCCGTCCACCGCTACGAGGGCACGGTGAACCAGGTGATGGGCGATGGCATCATGGCCCTCTTCGGCGCGCCCCTCGCCCACGAGGACCACGCGGTGCGGGCGTGCTATGCCGCGCTCTGGATACAGGAGTCGCTGAAGCGCTACGCCGACGACACGCGCCGCTCGCACGGGGTGGAGGTGCAGATCCGGGTCGGCCTCAACTCGGGGGAGGTCGTCGTGCGCTCGGTCGGCAGCGACCTCCGCATGGACTACACCGCGGTGGGCCAGACCACCCATCTCGCGGCCCGGATGGAACAGCTGGCGCCGCCCGGGACCGTGCGGCTGACCGGAGAGACCGTGCGGCTCGCCGAGGGCTACGTCGAGGTGAAGTCGCTCGGGCTCATCCCCGTGAAGGGCCTCCCGGACCCGATCGAGATCTTCGAGCTGACGGGGGCGGGGACGGCGCGGACGCGGCTGCAGGCCGCGGCGCTCCGGGGCCTCACGCGCTTCGTAGGCCGCGACGCCGAGGTCGAGCACCTGCGCCGGGTCCTCGGCCAGGCTGGTGCGGGCCACGGCCAGGTGGTCGCCATCGTGGGCCAGGCCGGGGTGGGCAAGTCGCGGCTCACCTACGAGTTCACCCACTCGCACCGGGTGCAGGACTGGCTCATCCTAGAATCCTCGTCGGTCTCCTACGGCAAGGCCACCAGCTATCTGCCCGTGATCGACCTGCTCAAGGGCTACTTCAAGATCGGCGACCGGGACGATCACCGGGAGATGCGCGCCAAGGTGCTGGGGCGCGTCCTGGGCCTGGACCGCGCGCTCGAGCCCCTGCTGCCGCCGCTGCTCGCGCTGCTCGACGTGCCGGTTGAGGACCCGGCCTGGCAGAACTTGGACCCGCCCCAGCGCCGCCAGCGCACGCTGGACGCGGTCAAGCGGCTGCTGCTGCGGGAGAGCCAGGTGCAGCCGCTGCTCGTGGTCTTCGAGGACCTGCACTGGATCGATGGCGAGACCCAGGCCTTGCTCGACGGCCTCGTGGAGAGCCTGGGGGCCGCCCGCATCCTGCTCCTGGTGAACTACCGCCCCGAGTACGAGCACCGCTGGGGGAGCAAGACGGCGTACTCGCAGCTCCGGCTCGACAGCCTCTCCGCCGAGAGCACGGCGGAGCTGCTGGCGGTGCTGCTCGGGCCGGACCCCAGGCTAGCGCCGCTCACCCAGATGCTGGTGAAGCGAGGCAACCCGTTCTTCCTGGAGGAGACCGTGCGGACGCTGGTGGAGTCGGGGGCGCTGGCGGGGGAGCGCGGAGCCTACCGGCTCACGCGGCCGGTGGAGGCGCTGCAGGTGCCGGCGACGGTGCAGACGATCCTGGCGGCGCGGATCGACCGGCTGCCGGCGGAGGAGAAGCGACTCCTGCAGGCCGCCTCGGTGATCGGCAAGCACGTGCCCGACGCGCTCCTGGCGGCGATTGCGGAGCAGCCGGAGGAGGCCCTGCGGCGGGGGCTCGCGCATCTCCGGGAGGCAGAGTTCCTCTACGAGACGCAGCTCTTTCCGGATCTGGAATTCACCTTCAAGCACGCGCTCACCCACGACGTGGCCTACGCGGGCCTCCTGGTGGAGCGCCGGCGCGAGCTTCACGCCGCGGTGGTGACCGCCATCGAGCGCCTGCACGGAGGTCGCCTCGTCGAGCACGTGGAGCGGCTGGCGCACCACGCGCGGCAGGGCGAGGTCTGGGACAAGGCGGTGCGCTACCTGCGCCAGGCCGGCGCCAAGGTCTTCATGCGTTCGGCCAACCGCGAGGCGGCCACCTGCTTCGAGCAGGCGCTCGACGCGCTGCGGCGGCTGCCGGAGCATCCCGACGCGATCGCCGAGTCCCTCGACATCCGCTTTGACCTTCGCAACGCGCTCCTCCTGCTCGGCGAAGGGGGACGGATAGGGACCCTCCTCGACGAGGCCGAAGCCCTCGCGGAGGCCGCCGGAGACCAGCGCCGCCTCGGTCTCGCGCTGAACTACAAGGTGATCCAGTTCTCGCTGACCGGCGACCTCGCGGCGGCGCTCCAGGCCGGCCGTCGCGCGCTGGTCATCGGCGAGTCGCTGGCGGACGTCGCCATTCAGGTTGTCGCCAACGGGTATCTTGGCGGGGTGCACGTGGGGCAGGGCGAGTACGGCGAGGCCGTCCGGTACTGCGAGACCGCGCTCGCGCTGATCCCGGCGGGCTTGGAGCAGGAGCGATTCGGTCAGGCTGCCATCCAGGGCTCGTTCGTGCGGAGCAGACTTGCCAGGGCCCTCGGGCCGCTCGGGCGGTTCGCTGAGGCGTTCGGGCATCTCCGCGAGGCGATACAGATCGCGGAGGAGGCAGGGCACGTCTACACGCTTGTCTTCCCCCTCTTCTCTTTCGGCACCCTCAAGCTCGATCAGGGCGACTTCGCCGGCGCCGTGACGCCGCTGGAGCGCGGCCTCGATCTCTGTCGGACGAGAGAGGTGCCCTTGCTGCTCCACGACTTCGCCGGGGCGCTCGGCGCGGCGTACCACGGGATCGGCCGCCGCGCCGAGGGGGTCGCCCTGATGGAGGACGCCGCCCGAGGCCTCGCCGAGCGGACCGTGAGGTTGGTTGCGGGGTGGCCCGGCCGCGTCGGGGCGCTCGGCGCGGCGTACCTCCTCGACAGCCGGCTCGTGGACGCCACCCGCATCGCCCAGGACGGGCTCGCGGCGGCTCGGCAGCGGGGGGAACGGGGTGTGGAGGGTCACGCCGTGCGATTGCTCGGAGACATCGCGGCCCATCCCGAGCGGTTCGAGGTCGATGCCGCGGAGGCGCACTATCGCCAGGCCCTGGCCTTGGCCGAGGAGCTGGGCCTGCGCCCCCTCATGGCCCACTGCCACCTCGGGCTCGGCGCGCTCCACCGTCGAACAGGCAAGCGCGAGCAGGCGCGGGAGCACACCATGACGGCAAGGACGATGTTCGGCGAAATGGACATGCTGTACTGGCGCGAGCAAGCGGAAATGGTGATGACCGAGCTGGCGTGAGGCGTACAGTCCCGTCTGGAGCGGGGCGCATAACAACACGATCAACCTGACGGCGACCTCGCTTCGCTCGGCCACCACAGGCTATCGTGCGCGTTAGGCGTCAGTGCCAAAGGAGTCTCGATGGCGAATCCACGATGTCGCACGATCTGCTGGACGCCCATCTGGAACAAGGACTGGGAGGGCGTGGGACTGGAGCATCTGCTCCTGACAGAGCGCGTAGCTGACAGCGTTGTCCTGGCGTTCGACGAGCAGCACGGTCCGTTCCGCCTCACCTATCGCCTCACCTGGGACGAATCATGGCGGCTACGCGATGCCGAGCTGGTCGTCGCGACGGAGCGCTCCACCCGATCGCTGAGCCTGCAAACGGACGGCCAGGGTCACTGGCGACACGGCGATGGCCGGACCATCGCCGAGCTCGATGGCTGCCTGGATGTCGATATCTGGCCAACCCCTTTCACCAACAGCTTTCCGATTCGCCGCGCGCCGATGGCTGTCGGTGAGCGGCGGCAGTTCCGCATGGCCTGGATCTTGGCGCCGGGCCTGCGGTTCACCCGCAACCACAGGCCTACACGCGGCTTGCCGACCGGCTCTACCTCTTCGAGAATCTCGATGGCAGCGGCTTCCAGGCGAACCTTCCCGTGGACGAAGACTGCGTCGTGCTGGACTACCCGGACCTGTTCCGGCGGGTGAAAGACGTCACGAGCAATGCCGCCTAACAGCCGGTTGCAGCGGACGGTCCGCTGCGCGGCCCGCCGCTGAACCGGAGCGTTATACACCATGTGAATGGCAAATGCCGGACGTTTCCGGTCAAAAATGAGAGGAAATGATATGACTCTTAAGCGGATGGACAACGTCGGCATCGTGGTAGAATCCCTCGATGCCGCCATCTCTTTTTTCGCCGAGCTTGGCCTCAAGCTCGAAGGGCGAGCCACGATCGAAGGAGACTGGGCCGAGCGCGTCACCGGACTGCGCCCCATGCGCGTCGAGATCGCCATGATGCGCACCCCCGACGGCCAC
>DASSSH010000121.1:0-5250 GCA_035708525.1 Candidatus Methylomirabilota bacterium | reverse complement strand
GGGGCGCGTCTCGTCCTTGGGCAGGTCCAGCGCCTCGAGCACGAACTGGCTCACCTTCCACTTCCGCTTGCCGCCCATATCCTCGGCGCCGGTCAAGTACACCGCTTCCTTGGCGCGCGTCAGGCCGACGTAAAAGAGCCGCCGCTCCTCCTGGAGGTGGAAATCACCCGTCGGCAACGTATCCTTGATGAGCCCCAGGGGCATCTCGAGCGCCTCGCTGCGCCGGCGGGTCGGAAACTTCTCCTGGACACAGTTCACCAGGAAGACCACGGGCCACTCGAGCCCCTTCGCCTTGTGGACCGTGAGGACGTGCACGGCCGGCGTGTCCACGTCGGCCTCGGCCACGGGTGGATCGTCATCGGCCTCGATCAACAGTTCTAGATGCTTCACGAACTCACGGACATTGTCATATTTCAGCACGTGCGAGGTGTCTTTGACTTGGTTGAAGAACTTGCTGACATTCTGCGTCTCCTGCTCGAGCTCCGCCGGCGCCTTGGCATAGCGGGTCATGAGCCCGGAGTCCACGAGGAATCGGTAGAGCAACTCACCTGTCGGGTGCTCCCGCGCCAGCTCCATGTAGCGTTCGAGGTCGGTAGTGAGCCGCCGAATTGCCGCGGCGCCCTCTGCCGTCACGCCAAGCTCGTCAGGCGGATCACGTAGCACGTTGACCAGCCACCGATTCTTTCTGTCGGCGTATGTTGCGCAGTTACTAAGGTCGAAGATGGGGACTTGGTAGATGTCGGAGGAAGCCAGGTAGTAGAGACTCACCGAATCGTCTGGATGGGCCACAGCACGGAGGAAGGCGATGAGCAGGCGAATCTCGGGCCGGCCGTAGAGCCCGGCGTTGCCCGAGAAGGTCCACGGGATGCCGCGCATGTTCAGCGCTCGGAGGAACGGGTCCGCGTCGTTGTTGGCGCGGACCAAGATGGCACAGTCCTTGTACGGCCGGCCCACCGCATGCTCCTCGGCAATCCGCCCCGCGACCCAGTCCGATTCGCTCGACACGGTGTCGAAGGCCAGGTGCTCCGGCGGCTTGCCCAGCCGCACCTCGGGTCCCCGCGCGATTAGCCGCTTATCGACATTCTGCGCCACCTCCAGGCGGTCTGGATTGTTGTACTGAATCAGCCGGTACGCTGTGTTAAGGATGGCCTGGGGTGAGCGGTGGTTCTCCTTCAGGATCACCTTCCGCGCGTCCGCGTAGGTGCGGTCGAAGTCCAGGATATTGCTCATCGAGGCGCCACGAAATCGGAAAATAGCCTGGTCGTCGTCGCCCACGACGGCCACGTTGCGGTGCTTGGCTGCCAGCAGCTTCACCAGCTCGAACTGGGCGTAGTTGGTATCCTGGAACTCGTCCACGAGGATATGCTTGAAGCGCTGCTGGTAGCGCCTGAGCACGTGGGGCCGCGTGCGGAGCAGCCGGAGTGATTCGACGATCTGATCGCCGAAGTCGAGTTTCCTTTCCTGCACCATCAGCATCTGATACTGCGAGTACGTGCGAGCCAGTTCGATATGGTGCTCTGCCTCGAGGCGCGCAACCTCGTCGTTCGCCTTGGCAAGCAACTCTTGGGCATGCGCCAGGTACTCGTCGGGCCCCACGTCCTCGTCCTTGAGCCGGCTGAACAGGTTCGTTATCGCTTGAAGAAGACGGGTGGGATCTCCGAGCGGGCGATAATGATCTAGCGGAAGCTTGAATAGCCGATCAGGATCGCGCAAGAAGACCACTTGCTCAGCGCGCGTGAGCACGTCGGCATCTGGCGTGATCCCAAGCTCCAGCGCGTTCTCCTTGATGAGCCGGTCGCCGAAGGCGTGGAAGGTCGAGATCTGGACGTCGGCGTAGCCGTAGGGCACGAGCGTGTCCACCCGCTCTTCCATCTCGGCGGCGGCCTTGTCCGTGAAGGTGAGCGCGAGGATTTCGGAGGGCCGGGCGCGGCGCGTGGCGATCAGGTAGGCAATGCGCCGGGTGATGACCGTGGTCTTGCCGGTCCCGGCCCCGGCGATGATGAGGAGCGGGCCGGCCTCATGGGTGACGGCGGCGGCCTGGGCCTCGTTGAGGCCCTCGAGGATCCGCTCGCCCCCGCGCACCGCTTCTGGCATCAGGCTCCTGCGCTAGCGAGTTCCATAGACCGGCGTGAGCCAGGCGCGGTACTCGGTCAGCTCGCCGCGCACGGCCCGCTGATACGTGTCAGCGACCGCCTGCGTCAGCGGACCCGGCGCGGGCACGGCCAGCGGCAGCCGGTCCACCGAGGCGATCGCCGTCACCTCCCAGGCCGTGCCGCAGAGGAACGCCTCGTCGCCGACGTAGAGCTCCGTCCGATCGATCTCCCGCTCGATCGGGGCCAGGCGGTGCCGCTCGCGGAGCAGCTGGATCACCGTCGCCCGGGTGATCGACTCGAGGACATCGGCCGTGACCGGCGGCGTCATCGGCGCCCCGCCCCGCACGAGGAAGAAGCAGGCGCCCGGCGCCTCGGCGATCTTCCCACGACTGTTCGGCAGCACGACGTAGTCGTACCCGTTGGCGAGCGCCTCGAGCTGGGCCAGCCGGCCGTTCTGGTAGTTGGCGGAGCACTTGATCCGGGGCGGCATGGCGCCGTCGGGGATCCGCATCCACGAGCTCACGCAGATGTCGAGCGCGCGCTTGGCCGCCATCCGGCGTGACCGTCCATCCACGGCCAGCCCGACCGGCCCCCGGGCCTCGACGTTGTCGTCGGCCATGACGTAGGCGGTCTGGCGGATGTGCACGTCCTCGCGGAACTCGTTCTTGCGGAGCGTGTCGAGCACCGAGTGCCGCAGCTCGTCCCGGGTGAGGCTGTGCTCCATCCGCATGAGCTTGAGGGAGTCGAGGAGCCGGCTGATGTGCTCCTCCAGGCGGAAGACGTACAGCTCCTGCTGCTTCTCGTTCCAGTAGGCGCGCAGCCCCTCGAACACGCTCGTGCCGTACTTCACGGCATTGGAGTGGACGTGGATGGTTGCTTCCGAATAGGGCACGAGCTTGCCGTTCAGGTAGAGAGAGCGTTCGCTCACGGCAGGCCTCCCTGGCCCGACACTATACCACTAGGGGACGACGAGCGAGAGGGCGGCCGGCACGCACTCGAAGGTGACCGGCAGCGGGCCCAGCAGCTCGCCGTCCACCTGAACGAACTGATCGCCGCCGCCTTGGGCGACGGCCCGCCGCACGCGCACGTAGGTCACGCCGTCCATCTCCAAGTGCGAGCCCGTGCGCGCGGCGACCAGGTACCGCGCGAACTGGTGGCGCTTGATCGAGTCGAAGAGACAGAGGTCGAGCTGATCGTCGTCCATGTTCGCGTGCGGGGCGAAGTGAAGACCGCCCCCATACCAGGCGCTGTTGGCCACCACGGCGAACGTGGCCCCGTACTGCATCCCTTCGGCCTCGACGAGGAAGCGCATGGGATGCCAGTCCGTGAGCTGGCCGATCCCGGCCATCCAGTAGGCGCCCTCGCCCGCCAGGCGCTTGAGAGCGGGATTCACGCGCTGGACCAGCACCGCGTCCAGCCCCACCCCGGCCATCAGCAGGAAGTACCGCTCGCCGGCGCGGCCCACCGAGACGCGCCGGATGCGCCGTGCCGCGAGCACATCGGCCAACTTCTCGACCCCCGACGGTAGGTCGAGCTCGCGGCTCACCACGTTGGACGTCCCGCCGGGCCAGACCCCGAGCAGGGTCCCGCTTCCTACCAGGGCTTGGAGCACCTCGTTCACCGTCCCGTCGCCCCCGTGGACGATGATGAGGCCCACGCCCGCCGTCCGCGCCTCCCGCGCCAGCCGCTCGGCATCGCCCGGTGCGGCCGTCATCTGCAGCGTGGCGCGTACCCCGCGCGCGCGCAGGGCATCGAGCATCCGCGCCACGGACTGGGTCCGCTCGCGGAGCCGGCCCGAGATCGGGTTGGAGATGAGGACGGCGTCGCTGGCCAAGGCTGACTCCTACCGGCGAATCTCAGTACTGTCGGAGGCCAGCAGCTCCTCCAGCTCCACGCGCGTGGTCAGGGGCACATCGCCCCAAATCGTGCACTTGAGCGCGGCCAGCGCTGTGGCGGCATCGACCGCGTGCTGCGCCGTACGCCCGATCAGGGAGGCCCAGAGGAACCCTGCTGCGTAGGCGTCCCCCGCCCCCACGCGATCGACGACCGAGACCGTGTAGAGCCGGCAGGGACGCAGCACCGCGGCGCCGTCCAGCACCGCCGACCCCGCCTCCCCCAGCGTGAGCGCAATCGTTGCCTCCGGCGCCAAGGCGCGCAGGCCCTTCAGCACGCCTTCGGGCGGGCCGGCCAGACCGAAGACCGTCTCGGCGTCGTCCGCGCCCACGAACAGAAAGCGCAGTCGCGGCAGGATCTCTCCGAGGAACGTGCGCGCGGCGGTGGGGGTCCAGAGCTTGGAGCGGTAGTTCACGTCGAAGGACACGGGCACCCCCGCGCTCTGCGCCTCGTCGAGCGCGCGCCGGATCACCTGGCGCAGGTTGTCCCCCAGAGCGGCCGTCACGCCCGAGAGGTGAACGAGCCGCGCTCCGCGCACCAGGCCCCAGTCGACCTCGTCGGGAGTGAGCCGGCTCAGCGCCGAGTCCCTCCGGTCATAGAGCACGCGGATGGGCCGCGGATCCACGCCGTACTCGAGGAAGTAGAGGCCGATCCGGCTCGCCGGGCGCCTGAGCACCCCCGCGCAGTCGATCCCGTGGCTCGTCATCTCCCGGATGATCCGGTCCCCCCAAACATTGTCGGCCGGGAAGGCCGAGATGAGCGTCGTTCGCAGCCCGAGCCGGGCGCAGGCCGCCGCCACGTTGGCCTCGGCCCCGCCGATCTGGACCTCGAGCGAGACCGTCTGCTCGAGACGTTGAGGCGGCGGTGCCGCGAGCCTGAGCATGACCTCCCCCAGAGCGACCAGGTCGAAGTGGCTCATAGGAGTCTACAAACGTACGGCCGGAAGAGCCGGAAAATCAAGAAGATAGGTATGCCCTAGAGTTCCCCAGTAGCCAGGTCGCCGCCGAGAGAGTCCTCGGAGCTGACGCTGGAGAGGGCGAAAGCGAGCCAGGAAATGCCTCCTCGACGGCCCATTCTAACTGAGTCGGCCCCCCAGATGGGAACTTGGCTTCCCACTCCAATCCTGCTACTGTGGAGGTCCAAACCCACCTTAACTTTCACAGTTTTAGGTAAAGTTTTAGGGGGCACGGATGGGATTGAGGGATTCCCGTCGCGTTGTGATTACTGGGTTAGGGGTGGTCGCCCCCAACGGCATCGGCAAGGA
>DASSSH010000120.1:0-8064 GCA_035708525.1 Candidatus Methylomirabilota bacterium | reverse complement strand
CCGTACTGCCAAATCGGTTCATGAGAATCTCCTCAACGCTCAGATTGGATGGGGCGGAACGGCTGTACGGCCGCGGGCCCGACGCGTGTTTATACCCCAGCCGGGGCGCAGGAGTCAACGCGCCGCGTTGCGCTCCCCGCTCGGCCACGGCTCACTCGCGGAGGAGCCCCTCGATCTCCTCGCGGTGGACGGCGAATCCGACGAAGGTCCGCTCGTCGATCACGATGGTGGGCACGCCGAGGCGGCCCATGCGGGTGAAGAGATCCTGGCTCGCGTCGGGATCCTTGCCGACGTCGCGCACGTCGACCGCCAGGCCGCGCGCCTGAAAGAACGCCAGCGCGGCCTCGCCGTCCGCATTGCCCTCCAGGGTGAACAGCAGCACGCGCTTCATGGGAGCGTCCACCTTATCACGGACGCTTGACGCTTCGACGGCCGCTCTGCTAGCATCCGCGCGCTGTCCCTTACGGAGGAGACCCCGCGATGACCAGAGCCGATCTCGTGGCCGCGATGGCGGAGTCGAGTGGGTGGACGAAGGCCGCCTCGGACCGCGCGCTCCGCGCGCTGCTGGCGTCCATCCGCGCCTCGCTCAAGCGGGGCCAGCCCGTCACCCTCGTCGGCTTCGGGACCTTCTCGGTGAGCCGCCGCAAGCCCCGCAAGGGCAAGAACCCGCGCACCGGCCAGCCGATGAACGTCGCCGGAGGTCGCACGCCCCGATTCAAGCCCTCGAAAGAGTTCAAGCGGGCGGTCGGATAGGGCTTTTTCTTCGGCCGCAGGCCTACGGCCCCTTGTAGAATGGGGGGAGTGCGCGCAATTCCCGTTCTCAGCGTGACGCTGTGGCTGCTGGCGACACCGTGCTGGGCGCAAAGCCGGCCCGCGGTCAGCGCTGAAGCCATCCTCCTGCTCGATCCTCAGGGCAAGGTGCTCTACGCCAAGAATGCCACCGAGGACCACGCCCCCGCCAGCCTCGTCAAGCTCATGACCCTCTATCTCGCCTGTGAAGCTCTGGACCGCAGCCGCGCGCAGTGGGAGGAGCCCGTCGTCGTCAGCCAGCGCGCGGCCCAGGTGCCGCGCTACCGGATGGGACTCCGCGCCGGCGAGACCGTGCCGCTGCGCATCCTGCTCGAGGGCGTGGCCATCGCCTCGGCCAACGATGCGGCCACCGCGGTGGCGGAGCACCTGGGCGGGACCGAGGAAGCCTTCGTCGCGTTGATGAACGCCAAGGCAGAGGAGATGGGACTGCACGCGACCCACTACGCGAATGCCCATGGCCTGCCGGATCCATCCCAGCGGAGCACGGCCGAAGATCTCGCCCGGCTCACCGGACGCCTGCTCCAGGATTACCCCGCCTCGCGGCCGCTGCTGGGGGGCGCGAGCTTCGTGTTCCGAGGCCGAGTCTACAGCCGCCGGATCCCCCTCTTTCACGACCCGGGCGGTGTGCAAGCGCTGAAGACCGGCTTCACCCGCGAAGCCGGCTACAATCTGGCCGTCGCCGCCTGGCGAGCCGGCCAGCGCTTTCTGCTGATCGTGCTCGGCGCTCAGACGCGGAGCCTGTCCTTCCGGGACGCCCGCGTGGTCCTCCAGTACGGCTTCCAGGAAGTCGGTCTCGAGCCGGCCATCGAGCCGCGGCATCCGGCCCCGCCGCGACGCCCCTCGGACCGGCGCCCTCGCGCCGCGCTGCCCAGCGCCAGCTAGCGCCGCCGGCGCCGTCGAGAGGAGGTTGACGCATGACCACGCCCAAGGCCTTCGTGTTCGACGCCTACGGCACGCTGTTCGATGTTCACTCGGTGATCGAGGCCGGCCGCGCGATCACCACCGACCCACAGGCGCTTTCCACGCTTTGGCGGCAGAAGCAGCTCGAGTACACCTGGCTCCGCTCGCTCATGGGCCGCTATGAAGACTTCTGGGCGGTGACCGAGGCAGCCTTGCGGTTCGCCCTCCGCCGGCTCGGCATCACGGCCGGCGAAGCGCAGGTCCAGGCCCTCATGGATGCCTACCTGTCGCTGGCGTGCTTTCCCGAGGTCAAGGTGGGACTCGCCGAGCTCAAGGGCGCGCCACTGGGCATCCTGTCCAATGGCTCGCCCCGGATGCTCGAGGCCGCGGTGCGCTCCAGCGGGCTCGCGAGCATGCTCCAGCACGTCCTCTCGGTGGACGCGGTCAAGGTCTACAAGCCCTCACCCAAGGTCTACGAGCTCGGACCGCGCGCCTTCGGGCTGACGGCCGGCGAGATGCTCTTCGTCTCCTCCAACGCCTGGGACATCGCCGGCGCGAAGGCCTTCGGCTTCCGCACGTGCTGGTGCAACCGAAGCAACGCGCCCATGGAGGAGCTGGGGGAGATGGCCGACTACGAGGTGGCACAGCTGGATCAGATCCCCGACAAGCTTCATCTCTAGGCGCAGCGATAGCCGTCGCACCCCTTCGTACTCGGTCGTCGCCGACCCTCAACGTATAACCGCATACGCCTCGGGCCGGCTCCTCCTTCGAGCCTCGGGCTGCTCGGCTCCCGCTGCGCCTTAGAGAACGTGGCCTACAAGAAGATGTTGGGCTTTTCGAAGACGCCCAGGACGACGCAGCCGTCGGGCGACCACGCCTCGTGGATCGAGCCGGCCCGCCGCCAGACGAAGTTGCCCGCCGAGCAGGCGCCGTCCTCGTCCACCAGGGTCCCCTCGAGCACATAGCTCTGCTCGATCCCTACGTGCTGGTGCCGTGGAAGCCGCGCCCCCGGGGCGATCTTGGTGAGCGTGGTCATGCGGCCGGAGGGATCCTCGTACAGCGGCTTGGTCCACACCCCGGGGAACTTCGTGGGCTCCCAGTCGATCTTCGACACGTCGAGATAGGTGGACCGCTCGGTGGCCTTGATGATCATCGCGTCTCTCCCTCCGTGGCTCGATCGGCGTCCAGCGCCTCGCAGTAGAGCTCCTCGGTGTAGCCCCGCACGAGCAGGTCGCCCCAGACGAGCACGGGAATGCGCATGAGCCCGTCGTCGTGCACGAGGTAGCGCAGCGCTTCGCCGTCGGTCAGCGGCTCACGAGCGGCGTCGAAGCGCAGCGTCGCCTCCCCTGTCTTGATGAGCAGCCGTCGCGCCGCGCGGGCCAGCGCCAGCGCGCCGGCCCGATCCACCGGGTGGGACTCGATCGAGCGCCGCTCGAAGACGATGCCCCGGCGCGAGAGAGACTCCCTCGCCCTGGCCGAGGTGGGTCAGTCGTTCTTGTCGTAGAGCACGATCGGCATGCGCTCAGTGTGGGCGGGGCCGGCGAGCCAGTCAAGCGGGTCGTCGGTCCGGGAGCCCGCGAGACTAGACACCAACGGCTCACTCGAGGAACGCTGCCCTCGCCGAGCGAGCCGTCAGTATGCCGCCGTCGGGGCCGGACGGTCCTGGAGGCGCCGGGCAGTGCCCAGGACGATCCGGCCAGGGTCCAGCGGTGCTACCTCTTTGCGAGCCTCTTTCTTTTCACGTACGCCCAGATCTTCTTCGTCATCACCGAAGGGCCGATGGGCGAGCTGCCCATGATCTTCTCGATGGAATCCTTGCAGCCCTTGAAGTTGATCGCGTATCCGCCGAACGCCGCCTTTCCCCGCTTCCCCTTCCGCTTCTTCGCCATTCCGTCTCCTCCCCTCGAGTAGGTTTGTGGGGTTTCCGCCCGGCACCTCCCGATCCGGCCGAGGGTATTATGACCGGTCTACGAGGGAGAGCAAGCGAAAAATACAATCCCTAGGGGGGTCTCCACGAGGGAGGAACTACCGGGTGGGGGTATACCCCCCAGGGCTATCGGTCGGGTTTGAAGGCCGGCATCACGTCGCGGGCGAACCAGGCGAGCTGCTCCTTGAACTCGCGAGGCGGAATGCCCTCGGCCCAGTGGATCATCATCTCCTCGAGGCCGGGATACTTGGCCTCGACCTCGCGGATCCGCTCGATCACCTCCGCCGGCCGCCCGCACAGCCACGCCTTCTGCTCGACGCCGTCCCTGAGCGTGGGAACGCGCGCGGGCGCGCCGGGGGTGCCCCAGGGCCGGCCCTGCTCGTCGGCGTAGCGCACGAAGCCGAACGGCGCGAACCACTTGTAGCGCTCGTCGTGGGAGGGCTCGAGGCGCCGAATGGCTTCCTCCTGCGAGTCGGCGAGATAGAGGCCGACACCCCAGATGAGGTCCTCCCCGAGGGCCTTGGACCGGCCGTGCCGGGCGCAAGCGTCGCGGTAGGCGGTGGCGACCTTCTCGAGGATCTTTTCGCCATTGAGCGTCACCATGGCCTTGAGTCCCTGGCGGGCCATGTAGTCGATGCTCTTGCCGCTCGCGATCGGCATCCAGATCTCGACCGGGCGGCGGAGGGGCCGGGGCACCATCGTGATCTCCCGCAGTCGGTACCCGCGGTAGTCCACGTCCGGCGGGATTACATAGTGCTTGCCCCGATGGCTCCACGATTCCTCGTTGAAGCACTTGAGCAGCACTTCCATCTGTTCCTCGAAGAGCTCGCGGTTGGCCGCGGCATCCAGCAGCGGGGCCCCGAAGGACTCCACCTCGCGGGTGTGGTAGCCGCGGCCCACGCCCATGATCACCCGCCCGCCCGTCACGATGTCGGCGACCGCATAGTCCTCCGCCAGCCGCACGGGATGCCACATCGGCAGGATGTTGAAGGCGCAGCCGAACTTGAGCCGCCGCGTCTGGGTGGCGAGCCAGGTGGAGAGCAGGATGAGGTTGGGGAAGACCTCGTAGCCCTCGCGCTGGAAGTGATGCTCCGCCGTCCAGAGGGCATGGAAACCCCGCTCGTCCATGTGCTGGGCGATCTCCTTGGCCGTCTGGAACGCCTCGGCGAGCCGCTCGTTGGGATAGCGCCGCTCGTCGGACGGCGTCCCATCGCGCCCGATGTTGTCCAGCTCGATCTGCCCCACGTAGAGGACCGAGAACCTGGTGATCACTTGGCCCTCCATCCGCCGTCGACGACCAGGCTGTGGCCGGTGATGTAGCGCGCCTCGTCCGAGGCCAGGTAGCACACCGCGGAGGCGATGTCCTCCACCGTGCCGCGGCGGCCCGCCGGCACCACGGCGCGGACCTGCTCGTCGCTCACCGCGATGCCGCGCCCGCTCATGTCCGGCACGCCCGGCCCCAGGATCTGCTGGGAGTGCTGGCGCAGGTTCGTCGGGATCGGACCCGGACAGACGGCGTTGATGGTGATGCCTCGGGCGGAGTACACGACGGCCATTTGACGCGTGAGTCCTACCACGCCGTGCTTGGCCGCGATGTAGGCGGCGCCGCCGCCCGTGCCGTTGAGCCCGGCCACCGAGGCCATGTTGATGATCCGCCCTTGACCGCGGGGGAGCATCTCCCGAAGCGCCCGCTTGCAGCCGAGAAAGACGCCGGTGAGATCGATGTCGATCACGCGGCGCCAGACGGCCTCGTCCATCTCATCCACGTTGAAGTAGCCATCGAGGATCCCGGCGTTATTGACCATGATGTCGAGCGGGCCGAGCTCGCTCACGGCCATGGTGACCGCGGCGTCGATCTCGGCGGCGCGGCTCGTGTCCGCCTGCAAGGCCACGCTGGGGACGTCCCGCCGCCCCTCCCGGGCGATCTGGGCGAGCGTCTCGTTCGCCCGCGATTTGTCGATGTCCACCACCCCGACGCGGGCGCCCTGTCCCGCCATGGCGAGGGCGATCGCCCGCCCGATGCCCGAGCCTCCACCCGTGACGACGGCGACTCGGCCCGTGAGGCTCATACGGCCAGCGCGTAGCCGTCGCGCCGCGGATCGGCGCCGGCCATGAGCGCTCCCGACTCGGGATCGCGCACGATCCCCTGTCCCCCGCCCACGATCCAGGACCAGTCGTCGATCACGTTGACCTGATGGCCCCGGCCAGCCAGCGCCTCGCGGGTCTCGGCCGGGATGCGCGCCTCGGCATCGATGAGCCGGTCTCGGTAGACCCGCACGCGCGGCGCCTCGATGGCCTCCTGGACGTTCAGACCGAACTCCAGCATGTTCAGCAGCATCTGGGGCTGGGTCTGGAGGATGCCATAGGAGCCGGGCGTCCCGATGCTCAGCGCGAAGGCGCCCTCACGGAAGACCTGGGTCGGTGACATCATGGTCCCCGCCTTGCGTCCCGGACGGAGCACGTTGGGCGAGGCCGGATCGCGGTCCATCCACTTGAGGATGTTGTTGAGCACGAGCCCCGTGCCGGGAACGGCGAAGCCCGAGCCGAACGGGACTCCCAGGGTCTGGGTCACCGACACGACGGTGCCGTCGGCATCGGCGCAGGCGAAGTGGGTGGTCTGCTCGTTCATGAAGCTCGCCGGGTGTCCCTCGGCGATCTGCCCCGGGAGCTTTTCTCGGTTGAACCGCTCGCCCTCGCTCACCGCGGCGCGGGCCGGATCGATGCGGCCCCGCTGCGAGGCGGCGTAGGCCTTGGACAGCAAGCCGCGGATCGGGACGTCGGGCGAGTAGGCGTAGGCGAGGTGGTCGGCGGAGCCCAACTTCACCGCCTCGATGAAGTGGTGCAGAAACTCGGGCGAGTTGTGCCCCCAGCCCGCCACATCGTAGCCCTCGAGGATCTTGAGCGTCTCGAGCATCTGGAAGGCCGAGAACGGCGGAGGCACCGAGCAGACCTCCCAGCCCCGGTAGGTGACGGCCAGCGGCTCGCGCCACTCGGCGGCGAACCCGGCCAGATCCGCCTCGGAGAGCCAGCCGCCGGCCTCGGTGACCGCGCGCGCGATGGCCTTGGCGATCGGGCCGCGATAGAAGGCCTCGGCGCCACCCTCGGCGACCTGACGATAGGTCGCCCCGAGCTCCTTGTAGGTCACGACCTTCCCCGGCCGAGGGCCGCCGTCGCCCAGGTAGAGGCGCTGCGCCTCGGCAGAGCGGGCGAGCGTGGCCCTTGACTGGTCGAAGAAGCGCACGTTCATCCAGGTGAGCGGCACGCCGTTCTCGGCCAGCTCGATGGCCGGAGCCAGCACTCGCTGGCGCGGCATCGAGCCGAAGCGCTCCAGCGCGGCGAGCCAGCCCCCCAGGTTGCCGGGCGTGGCGCAGGACTTGGGGCCGCCGGCCAGCTCCTCCTCGGTTGCCCGCGCAGGATCGGCCGCGGCCGGGGCACGGCCGATGAAGTCCAGCACGTGTCGCTCCCGCGTGCGCGCCCGCGAGATCACCATGAGCCCGATGCCGCCGGCACCTGACATGAACGGCTCCACCACGTTCAGCGTCGAGGCAACGGCGACGGCGGCGTCCACGGCATTGCCGCCTTCGAGCAGAACGCGGATACCGGCCATCGAGGCCAGCGGATGGGCGGAGGTGACGGCTCCGCGGGTGCCCATGACCACGGGGCGGTAGGCGTGACGATGTGGGGGCATGGAGTCCTCCCGCTTCGTGCTACTGGAAAAAGGTCTGAGCGGCCGCGGCGACGGCGTCGGCACATTCGAGATGGAGCATGTGGCCGCCCGGCAGCATGCTCACGGTCGCCTGCCGGATTCGCGCCGCGAATTCGTCGGCGTAGGCCGGCGGGTTGACGCGGTCGCCATCGCCCCACAGGATCAGCGCCGGCGCCGTCACGCGATGCAACCGCTTCCTGAGCCCCTTGTCGGGAATGGGCCAGACGAACTTGCCCATGGCCGCGAGCCGTTGGATCTGCTCGATCTGAGCAGCGACGTTCTCCGCGTCGGACTGCGGCAGAGTGCGCCAGGCGCGCGCGGCGACGGACTCCCGATCCGCCCACAGCAGGGCGTCGAGGTCGCCCGGCGGCAGGATGACCACGTCCGCGACAGGCTTGCCGTCGAGCCAGAGGCCGAGCGGGGAGATCAGGCAGAGCCGCCGCGCGCGGCCCGGGCAGATCGCGGCCACCTCGGCGGCGACCATGCCACCGAAAAAGTGACCCATGAGGTGCGCGGCGTCGAGCCCAAGGGCGCCCAGCAGCTCGTCGTAGGCCAGCGCGAGATCGACGATGTCGTCGATCCCTTCCACCCCGTCCGAGCCCTGAACGCCAGGATGGAAGGGGGCGTAGACGGTGAAGCGCCGAGCGAGCCGCTCCAGCAGCGGCGGCCATCCCTCGCGGTCGTGGAAGGAATGAAAGTAGAGGAGCGCTGGGCCGTCGCC
>DASSSH010000119.1:0-7818 GCA_035708525.1 Candidatus Methylomirabilota bacterium | reverse complement strand
GACGACGCAGGACCGTCTCGGCTGGATCGGGGCCGACCTCCGCACCGAGCGGACGACCGGGACCGTCTTCTACTGGGCGGGCTGTGCCCCCTACTACGACGCCTTCTTCACGGAGCATGAGCTCGGGGCCACGGACGCCAGCCGTGCCGCCGTCACCCTCATGAACCGCGCCGGCGTGACGCCGGTCGTGTCGCCCGACGAGCGCTGCTGTGGGCACGACCTGCTCTGGAACGGTGACCGGGAGGGCTTCGAGCGGCTCGCCAGGCACAACGTCGAGCTCGTCGCGGCCAGCGGCGCCCAGACGCTGGTGACCTCGTGCGCTGAATGCCTGCGCACCTGGGCCCTCGACTACCGGCCGTACTTCCGAGGCGCGATGCCGCGGATGCTCCACGTATCCCAATTCATCGCCGAGCATGCCGGGGCGCTTGGTCTCACGCCGTCGCAGGGGGCCACC
This sequence comes from Candidatus Methylomirabilota bacterium, assembly GCA_035708525.1. Taxonomy (GTDB): domain Bacteria; phylum Methylomirabilota; class Methylomirabilia; order Rokubacteriales; family CSP1-6; genus DASSSH01. The sequence goes on along the minus strand of DASSSH010000119.1, from coordinate 7,364 downwards.
GGCGAGGCCCGGCGCGTCACGTATCAGGACCCGTGCCGCCTCGGGCGTCATCTGGGAATCTACGAGGCGCCGCGCGATGTCCTCCGGGCGCTGCCCGAGGTCGAGCTCGTCGAGATGCGAAAGCACGGCGCCTCGGCGACGTGCTGCGCCGGGGGCACGTGGTCGTACTGTGACCGGTACGCGAAGAAGATCCAGGTGGATCGGCTCCGTGAGGCCCGGGCGACGGGCGCGGAGCTCCTGGTGACGGCCTGTCCCAAGTGCCAGATCCACTTCCGCTGCGCGATGAAGGACCCGCGGCTCGGTGAGGACATCCGGATCGCCCTGCGCGACGTGGCGCAGCTCGCCCTCGACGCGCTCGGCCGATCCCCGGCCCCGACCACAACCGCCACGAGGGGGTGAAGCGCATGGCCACCGGAGGCAACAACGACATTCGCGTCGGCGTATTCGTCTGCGACTGCGGTCTCAACATCGCGGGGACGGTGGACACCGCCGCAGTGAGCGAGTTCGCGAAAGGGCTGCCGGACGTCGCCTGCGTGGTGCGGAACAAGTACACCTGCGCTGATCCGGGACAGAACGAGATCCAGCGCGCCATCCGAGAGCAGCGGCTGAACCGTGTGGTGGTCGCCTCCTGCACGCCGCGCCAGCACGAGCCGACGTTCCGCCAGTGCGTGCGTGATGCCGGCTTGAATCCGTATCTCATGGAGATGGCCAACCTCCGCGAGCACTGCTCGTGGGTCCACGGGACGGACCGTCCCGGCGCCACCCGGAAGGCCAAGGACCTCGTGGCCGGGGCCGTCGCGCGCGCTCGGCTCCTGGACCCGCAGGAGGAGCTCAGCGTGCCTGTGACCCGGCGCGCGCTGGTGATCGGCGGCGGTATCGCCGGCATTGAGGCGGCGCTGGAGCTCGCCGAGGCCGGGCACCACGTGACGCTCGTGGAGAAGGAGGCGTCCATCGGGGGCATCATGGCCCAGCTGGACAAGACCTATCCCACGATGGACTGTTCGATCTGAATACTCGGCCCCAAGGCCATGGATGCCGGTCGGCATCCACGGATCGAGCTGCTGACGCACAGCGAAGTCGAGGAGGTCTCGGGCTACATCGGGAACTTCACGGCGCGCATCCGCAAGAAGGCGCGCTACGTGGACCCGAAGGCCTGCAACGCCTGCGGCGATTGCGCCAAAGTCTGCCCCGTCGTCGTGCCCGACGAGTTCCAGATCGGCTTGTCCTCCCGGAAGGCGATTTACATCCCGTTCCCGCAGGCGGTGCCGTCCGCGTACCTGATCGACATGCAGCACTGCCTGGGAAACAACCCCCTGGCCTGTGGCAAGTGCAGCGACGCCTGCGAAAGACAGGCGATCGACTACGACGCGCGCGATGAGGTGGTGACGCGCGAGGTCGGCGCGGTCGTCGTGGCGATCGGCGCCGAGCCGTTCGACCCACGGGCCCTCGACGAGTACGGCTACTCGCACTTCGAGAACGTCATCACCTCCATGGAGTTCGAGCGGCTCATCTCGGCCGGCGGTCCCACCGCCGGGCATTTCATGCGGCCGAGCGATCGCCAGGTCCCGAAGCGGATCGGCTTCGTCCAGTGCGTGGGGTCGCGCAACCCGGCCATCGGGCGGCCGTACTGCTCGAACATCTGCTGCATGAATACGGTCAAGGACTGCCTGCTGATCGCCGACCACTATCCAGGGACGGAGACGGTCGTCTTCTACCAGGACATTCGCGCCTTCGGGAAATCCTTCGAGGACATGTACCAGCGCTCGAAGGAGGCGGGGACGCGCTACGTCCGCGGGCTGCCCGGGGAGGTCGAGGAGGATCCCGAGACCAAGAACCTCTGGGTGACGGTCGAGAACACGACCTCGGGCAAGGTCGAGCGGCATGAGCTCGACATGCTGGTGCTCTCGGTCGGGGTCGACCCGCCCAAGGATCTCAGGAAGATCTCGAAGCTGCTGACCCTCAGCAAGACTTCCGACGGCTTCTTCATGGAGTCCCATCCCAAGCTGAAGCCGGTGGATGCACCGACCAAAGGCGTCTTCTTCTGCGGCATGTGCGAGTCCCCCAAGGACATCAAGGACACGGTCTGCCAGGCCGGCGCGGCGGCGTCCCGCGCGGGCTCGCTCCTGAACGCCGGCCAGATCCACATCGAGGCGGTGACCAGCCGGATCGACGCGGTGGCCTGCAAGAAGTGCGGTCTGTGCGCACCCATCTGCCCCTACGGCGCCATCCGCTGGACGAAGGGCGAGGTCGCCACGGTGATCGAGGCGGCCTGCGCCGGGTGCGGCAACTGCGGAGCGGTCTGCCAGTACGACGCCGTCACCATGCGGCATTTCACGGACAGTCAGCTCCTCGCCCAGCTGCGCGCGGTGCTCGCCGAGGATCCCCACCAGAAGGTGCTCGTCTTCGCGTGCAACTGGTGCTCGTACGCCGGCGGGGACATGGCCGGGATCTCGCGCCTCGCCTACCCGGCATCCAATCGCCTGGTCCGCACCATGTGCTCGGGCCGCGTGTCCGAGGAGATGGTGCTCGAAGGATTCCGGAACGGGGCAGCGGTCGTGCTGGTCTCGGGCTGCCATTACGCCGACTGCCATTACATCAACGCCAACCGCCAGACGGTGAAGCGGGTCCAGAAGCTGTGGGACCGCCTGGAGAAGGCCGGGATCCGGCCCGAGCGGCTCCAGCTCGAATGGATCAGCGCCGCCGAGGGTCAGAAGTTCGCGAAGGTCATGACGCGGCTCGAAGAGATCCGCCAAACGGTGACAGCGGAAGAGATCGAGCGGGGTCGGACGGCGCTGGTCCCGAAGGTGAAGAAGGGGGCGGCGAAGCCGCAGGAGGTCGTCCCGGTCGAAGCGACGGTGTAGGCAGGCGAGGAGGAGCCGGACCATGGCGGCGACGGTCGAGAAGTTCCGCTGCATGATGTGCGGGCACGAGTATCAGGAGACGATCGACCTCGAGGAGGACCGCGAGCGCTCCTGTCCCCGCTGCCGCTCGAACAGCATCCGGCATCTCAAGGCCCCGCGGGCCGCGGAGAAGCACGGTGGATAGCACCACGGCGGACGTCGTCCGGGTGAACTTCGCCTTCAAGCGCGAGCTCGCGCGGAAGGTCGAGGGCAACCTGGCCAACTTCTGCTACCAGTGCGGCGCCTGCGTCGGCGATTGCCCCGCGGCGCTGTACAGCAACGGCGCCTTCAACCCTCGCGAGATCATGCTGAAGGTGCTCTACGGACTCGACGGGGAGCTTCTCGGCGAGGGGAACGTGCTGTGGTTGTGCACGAATTGCTACAACTGCCACGAACGGTGCCCGCAGCAGGTCAAGCCCGTCGAGGTGATCGTCTCGCTGAAGAACATGCTCGCCGACCGCGGCCTCATCCCGCCCGCCGCCGACAAGGTGAACCGGACCTTCCTCGCTGGAGGCCGTACGACCCCCATGAGCTCGGCCGTCGAGCGACAGCGCGAGGCGCTGGGGCTGCCGCCGCTGACCGCGCCGCCCGTCGCCGAAATCCAGCAGCTCGTGGGCAATGGCGCCGAGCCGGCCACGGCGGCGAGCGCGGCACCCTGCGCCGCTCCCACGGCGCCGCGCGACCACGCCGTTGCGGGCGACGGGACGCCGGTCGACGCGGAGAAGGCGACCCGGCGATACGCGTTCTTCCCCGGCTGCCTGATCCCGACGCGCCATCCCGCAATGGAAGCCGCCATCCGCAAGACCCTCGGACGTCTGGGAATCGAGATCGTCGACCTCGAGGGCACCTCCTGCTGCCCCGACCCGATCTACTTCAAGGCCAAGGACAAGCTCTCGTGGCTCTCCATCGCGGCGCGGAACCTGACGCTCGCCGAAGACCTGGGGCTCCCGGTCTTCACCAACTGCTCCGGCTGCACCGCGACCCTCTCTGAGACGCATCATCTGCTGGAGGATCCGGCGCTGCGCGCGCGCGTCAACGAGCGCCTGGACCGGATCGGCCGCGCCTATCGCGGCACCACGAGCGTGCGCCACGTGGCGACGCTGCTCCGCGACGTCGTCGGCTACGAGGCCGTGCGCGCGTCCGTGGTGCGGCCGCTCACCGGCCTCAAGGTGGCGATCCACTACGGCTGCCATCTGCTGAAGCCGAGCCGCATCATGCGCGTCGATGATCCCAACGACCCGAGCGTCATGGAGCAGCTCGTGGCGGCCCTGGGCGCGACCCCGGTGCGCCACAAGAACTGGAGTCTCTGCTGCGGGAAGGCCTGCCAGTCGGACGAGATCCCCACCGCGATGATGCGCGACCTGCTCCGGTCGGTGTCGGACGAGGAGGCCGACCTCCTGTGCCTGATCTGTCCGACCTGCTTCGGCCAGTTCGACTACGGGCAGGTGCGCATCTCCCAGAAGTTCGGTGAGGATTTCGGCACGCCGCCGCTCTACTACTTCCAGCTCCTGGCCTTCGCGCAAGGCACGCCGTACGACGAGCTCGGCTGCGACCGCCAGCGCCTCAAGCCGGACTGCCTGAGGCGCTTCGAGACGGCGTGAGCCGAAGAGGAGGCCGCAGATGACCACCGCAGATCGGCAACGTCTCACAACTCGCGAAGCGGAGCAGATGTTGGCGGCCGACCGCCGGATCGCGGCCATGGCACACTCGCTGCGAGGCGTGCAGGGCTTGGGGCACCTCGCCCGGTCGCTCAGGCACCTGCGTTTCACCCTCGAGGTCCACTTTGCCAGCGAGGAGACCCCGGACGGATTCTTCGATATGATCCGGGACCGGGCCGGCCTCTACGTCGCGCAAGTGGAGCAGCTGCGCCAGGAGCACGTGGCACTCCTGCGCGAGGTCGACGCCCTCCTCGACGAGATCCGCGCCTGCCTCGCGGGGCCGCTCGCGGCCATCCGGGCTCAGGCCAGCGCACTCGCTGATCGCATCGAGCGACACGAGGCGAGGGAGAGCGATCTGCTCGGCGACGCGATGAGCACCGACGGCGGCGCGGGCGACGGCTGAGCGCCCGCGCCTCCGAGCACGTGAGAGCGCGCGCCCCGCGCGGCGCTAGCGCGCGGGCTGGGCCAGGAGCGCCTAACGCCCGCCGCGCTGCTGGATCAGAATCACCGCGTCGATGATCCCGCTCGTGGCAGCTTACCGGCCTCGTGACGGGTCAGCGGCTTCGCGTCGCCGCAGCGTGGGCCGCTCCCGGCTTCGCGTGGTGCCCTCCCTCGGCTGGGCTGCCGGACCGATCGGGTCGGGTGGCGCCGAATCTAGCACATCCGTGCCTGGGGCGACAGGCGAGCCGGCTGCGGGGGTGTCGGTTAGCCCGAAGGCCACTGCGCGGTTTCGCACCCATCGCTGGGCGGCGGACAAGCCCGGGCCAGCTGTCGCCGGAATTGACGGTCCCGGGTATCGCGCTGTCCAAGTGGTTCACATCGGATTGATTTCGTGTCCTTCCGCGCGGTGGCACGACTATTGCTGTTCCCCTTACTCTTCAGACGGGATCTTCCCTGATATCCCTGCGATCTTGCAGGTGGAGGGGAACATGGTGAGAAGCCTCGCTGTCCAGCGTCGATCGGTCGCGGTGGTGGTCATTGTCGTCAGTCTCGCGCTCGTGGCTGGTGTGGGCACGGCCTCAGCTGTCCCTGTGCTCGGGGGCACCCTGGTGTACGCAGGTGGGGACATCGACATCACCGTCATCGGAGCCGCGGCCGCGTTCCACAACTTCCTCGATATCTATGACACTGCCTTGACGATCAAGATCGATCTGCCGATCGAGAACCACGGACATTTCGGATTGATCGGCGTGGGCGGCGGAACGGTCACGGTCGGGGCCGCTGCGATGGCGGGCGCGGGATTCAGCCCCGGCGACGAGGTTGTCTTCGGGATCTTCGTCTCCGACACTGGGTTCACGTACTTCATGGGGCCCGGCGGCCGCAACCCGGACGGCATCGAGCACGCCATCGTCGACGATCTCGGTGGTGGGGTGTTCATCGTTGGCTTCGAAGATCTCTTCGGCGGTGGAGACCTCGATTTCGACGACACGCTGTTCAGATTCGAAGGAGGGCTCAGGAGTTCGGTGCCTGCGCCGGCTTCGCTGATGCTGCTCGGGCTTGCCCTGGCCGCGCTCGGTCTGCTGGATCGGCTTCGCAGGCCGATCCGGTATTCGGCCGCCAAGCGATAGTTTTCCGCTAGGACGCTCGGGCCGGGCACCGAGAGGAAATCCATACCGCGCGGTCGGCCAGTTTCGGGGCCGCGCGCCAATCAGCGTCCAACCCGCCAACTGAACCTCACCCGCACGGCCCACGAGTACGATCTGCACGGCCAAGCCCCACGCGCCGCTCTGCGGTCCCGGCCTGGTGATTCGAGGCGATTCCCGCGCAAGCCGTAGGTTTGTCTTCTTGCTTCACATCCCCGTTCTCGGTGTTTTCCGCCCCGCCCGAGGGGCTTCAACGCCGAGATCTTCCGGAGGGCCGCAGGGTTCGGGCTACTCGCCGTGAGTTCACGCCAGAAGATGGACGAACGGCGTCGTCATCCGCCGCTGCAGCGGTCCCCGGTCTGCCGACTCTTTAGGAGGACATGTTGCATGGCGACCCAGGGGCGGCAGGGGATCGACAAGGGTCGGCAAGAGGGGCCCAAAAGCCCGCCGCAAAGCCCAGATAGCTGGCCGGACCGGGGGATCTCACAAGGCGATTGCCCCTCCAGGGGTGGGAAAATTAATTTCCTACCTGTCGGGTATGTTTCGATCCCCTCAAGGAGATCGTTCGTGACGGACGGCTTTCAGGTCCCGGGGGCGCGATCATACCGAGGCTGGGAATATGGAGTTTACTCATTAGAATCGGGCAGTTCGACGGCGATCAAGAGCCGGCTGGATGGCAGGGCCCGCGCTCCAGAGGCCTCGTTCCTCACGGAGGCGACCAGGCGAAGGAGACGACCTCGTTGTCGGCCAAGCCCCCGAGGCTCGCGGGCCTTGTAAGGCGCCGGAGAATCTTACAAGATTCCCTTTCTGGGCCACGGTCTCAACCACAACCTGTTGATTTCACTTGATTTGCACAGGCCTTGCGTTTTCCCCCGGCCGGACGGTTGCGAGTCACTGCGCGTCGTACAGTCCCCACGAACGGAGGATGTGATGAGAGGACCGGTGCTGAAGGCAGTGTGTAGTCTGGCTTTTTCGTGTCTCGTTGCACTGTCTGCCACGGCGGGACAGGCCGATGTCATCGTGGGCGCAAATAGCGCCGCCTTCGGGAACGGCCCGATCACCTTCTACAACTTCCCGACAGGGACGGTGGCGGGGTCCTTCATCCCCGATGGAGCAAAACTCGGCAACAACAACGGGCGCGGTCTTGCGCTGACGCTCGACCGGGTCTTCTACACCGAGTTGTCTGGCGGTTTTGGCCCGACGGACTTCATCCGCATCGCGCC
>DASSSH010000118.1:0-7964 GCA_035708525.1 Candidatus Methylomirabilota bacterium | reverse complement strand
ACCGCGAAGCCGTTGACCATGGCGATGACCGGGACCGGCATCATGTCGATGAGCGTATAGAGGTCGACCACCGGCGGCACATTGTGGTAGTGGAGCTGGCCATCGTTGGGCTCCTTCTCCCCGCCGATGCAGAAGAAGCGGTCGCCCGCGCCCGTGAGGACCACGACACGGACCTGGGTATCGTGGCGCGCCTCGTTGAGCGCCTGGATCAGCTCGAGCACCGTCTGCCGCCGGAAGGTATTGCCCTTGTCGGGCCGGTTGATGGTGAGCCAGGCAATCTGATTCTTCACTTCGTAGAGGATGTCCGCGTAGGTCATGGAGCGCTCCTTTGTCGGGCTTCAGGATTCCGGAAGCCGGAACAGCCGGCGCGCGTTCCGGCTCATGGCGGCGTTGAGGGCCTCCGGGTCGGCACCACGCAGCTCGGCGACGCGCGTCGCCGTCAGGGTCACGTAGGCCGGCTCGTTGCGCTTGCCGCGATGCGGATGCGGCGGCAGGAACGGGCAGTCGGTCTCCACCACGAGCCGGTCCTCGGGAAGCATCCGCGCGACGTCGGGCAGCGAACGGGCGTTCTTGTAGGTCACGGGGCCGGCGAGCGAGATGTAGAGGCCCAGGTCGAGGCAGCGCTTGGCCACCTCTACGTCGCCCGAAAAGCAGTGCATCACGCCGCCGATCTCACCCGCCCGCTCCTCGTCCAGGATGGCCAGTGTCTCGGCATGGGCGTCGCGGCAGTGGACGACGACGGGCTTCCCGAGGCGGCGCGCCAAGCCGAGCTGACGCCGGAAGACGCGCTCCTGGACATCGTGCGGGGAGAGATTGCGGAAGAAGTCGAGCCCCATCTCGCCCAGCGCCACGACCCGGGGCGAGAGGCGCGCGAGGCGTTCGAGCGCGGCAAAGTCCTCCTCGGTGGCCTCGGCGGCGTCGTGGGGGTGGATGCCCACCGACGCGTAGACGCCGTCGAGGCGCTCGGCCAGGGCGACGGCCGCCGGGTTGGTCTCGCGGTCGGTGCCGATCGTGACCATGACCGTGACCCCCGCCTGCCGAGCCCGCTCGACCACCGCGTCGAGATCCTCGGCAAACTCTGGGAAATGCAGGTGCGCGTGAGTGTCGACGAGCGGCATCAGGCCACCATGATAACCCGTCTTGATTGACCTCTCACCCCGGCCCTCTCCCCGGCGGGGAGAGGGAGAGCATCACATTTCTCTCCCCCGCCGGGGGAGAGGATCAAGGTGAGGGGGCATCAAGGGGTGACGGTGAAGCTCAGCCGGCCGATGAGCTGGCCGGATGCCGTCCGCACGTCCACCGTGTAGCGGCCGGCCAGCGGTGGCCGCAGATCCTCGTTGCGCGAGTACGTGCGAAAGCCCTTGGTGCGCCCGCCCCGCACCGGGGTGGCGAGCTGGATGCGCGCCAGCAGCTTCCCGTCCCGATACCAGACGTGCTCGATCGCCTGCCGCAGCCCGGCCGGCGCGTAGATGGCCGTGTAAGCGGCGATACCGCCCCATTCGACGACGCGGGCGGCCGGCACCGAGCCGCCGACGACCGGATCCACCGGTTCGAGCTGGGTCACGGCGCGGGCGGGCACGGCGTACGCGAGGAACAGCGGCGCGGGAGGCACCAGGGCCCGCCCGTACCACGCCAGCACGACCGCCACCAGGGCGAATCCAACGGCCCACGCGTGGGCCCGTTTCCAGCTCGTCGCGCCGGTGTGGCGGAAGGCCGGCGTGAGCGCCAGCACGGCCAGAGCCGCGCTCGCCTCGAGCGCGAGAATCGGTCGCACGCCCACCAGCGGCAGCGCCACGTTGAGGGCCGCGAACATCGAGAAGCCGAACAGCGCGTGGTCGAGCCAGGGCCGCGAGTGGACGAGGCGCTGGTACCAGGGATCCACCGAGGTGACCAGCGCACCGAGCGCCACGACGATCAGGAACAGCGCGTTGGCGGAGGTCAGCGTCGCCGCCGCGTAGTACCCGGGAAGGACGAAGAGCAGCAGGTTGTGGTACAGACTCTGGATCGTGTAGTGGGCCACGCTCACGACCAGCCGCCGGCCGCGCTCCTCGAGCGGCGCCCGTACCTCGGCCAGCACGACAAAGAGCAGCCAGAGCAGGAGCAGGTAGCCGACGATCCACCCGACGTGGGGCAGGCCGCGCCGGAAGACGAACAGCGCCACCAGGCCCATCGCGAGCGAGCCGATCGACACGCCCCAGCGAAGAAGCCAGCGCATGAAAGGGAAGCGGGGGGACACCTGCGTCCACAGCGCCGGCGGGGAACCCATCGTCAGGCGGCCGGGACCGGATCGGGAGCGGTGGAGGCCGCGGCGCGCCAGTAGACGAGGAAGAGCGCGATGGTCACGAGGGACTGGCTGACGGCGAGCGCGCAATCCACCAGCACCCGCACGACGAAGTGGTCGAGCGCCGGCACGACCTTGAACAGGTGACTCACGAGCAGCAGCGCGCCGAAGATCAGGACGAAGAGCGCGATCACGGTCCAGAAGATCTGCCCGCGCCGTCCGGCGGTGAGCGCCGCCGCGCGACGCCAGGCCGTCAGGGCGGTGCCGCCCTCGAGCACCACCACGGCGTCCACCACGGCGTATCGGATCAGCACGATCACGATCACCACGGTGAGCGCCAGCACCAGGAGCCCGCCCAGGACGGCCACGCCCGGGGCGGCTCCGCGGACGGCCAGCCAGCCGAGGGCGGGAAGCCACAGCACGGCGTTGATCACGAAGCGCACGACGAGCAGCCGTGCCCACGCCGCCTTGCCCACGCTGATGGCGCTGACGTAGCTCACCGGCAGCCCCTGCTTGATGTGCGCGAGGACGGCGAGGGTGGCGGCGACCACCAGCGGGTCGAAGACCAGCTGGATCACCGATTCCACGCGCAGCGTCTGCAGGATGAGGTCCTTGCCCTCGGCGGTGTCGAAGAAACGGAAGTAGTTGAGCAGCACGTGGCCCGGAAGCCAGACGGTCAGCGAGATCAGGGTGAAGAGGTGGAGGTGGCCGGCGAGCAGCCGAAAGGTCTCGCCGAGGAGCGCGCCCACGCTACTTGACCTTGGAGCCCGACGGCACGTCCTTGTCCAGCGTGAGCAGCGACACCGTGCCGCCCTGAGAGGCGGCGAGCACCATGCCGTTGGACTCGATCCCCATCAGGGTCGCGGGCTCGAGGTTGGCGACGATGATCACCTTCTTGCCGACCAGCGCCTCGGGGGCGTACTGCTCGGCGATACCCGCCACCAGGGTGCGCGTCTCCTCGCCCACCTTGACCGTGAGCTTGAGCAGCCGCTTGGACTTGCCGACCTTCTCGGCCGCCACCACCTCGGCGACCTTGAGGTCCACCTTCGCGAATTCCTCGATGGAGATCCGGGTCGGCTCCGTCGCGGGTCCTCCCTCACCCTGACCCTCTCCCCCACGGGGGGAGAGGGGTTCTGACCTAACGTCGATCCGCGGGAAGAGGGCGGCGACCTTCTGCACGCGCGGCACGTGCCCCAGTCGGCCGACCACGGCGTCATCCAGCCGCGGCGCCTCCGCGTAGCCGAACGCTTCCCGGATCTTCTTCGCAGCGTCCGGTAGGAAGGGATCGAGCATGATCCCCAGGAAGCCGAGCGAATCCGCGAGCGTACAGAGAACGCGCTCCAGCCTCGGCCGTTTGGCCGGATCCTTCGCCAGCTCCCAAGGTGCGCTCGAGTCCACGTAACGATTGAGGGCGCCGATGAACTCCCAGAGCGCGGTCAACGCCTTCTGATAGGCGAAGTCGTCCATCGCCTCTTCGACGGCCCGCCGGGCCTCAGCCGCCCCGACATGAATCACCGACTCCTCGGCCGTCACGGCGCCCGAGACGCGCTCCACCGAGCCGAATTTCTCGATGAGCGTCGTCGCGCGGCTCACCAGATTGCCCAGGTCGTTGGCCAGGTCAGCGTTGAGCCGGCCCACCAGCGCCTCCTCGGAGAAGCTCGCGTCCAGCCCGAAGGTCATCTCCCGCAGGAGGAAGTAACGGAAGGCGTCGTGGCCGTATTTGTCCGTGAGCTGAAAGGCTTCGACCACGTTGCCGATGGACTTGGACATCTTGCCGCCGCCCAGCGACCAGTAGCCGTGGACGTTGAGCCGCCGGTAGAGCGGAATGCCCGCGGCCTTGAGCATGGTGGGCCAGTAGACGCCGTGGGGCTTGAGGATGTCCTTGCCGATCAGGTGCTCCACGTGCTCCCAGAGTCCGCGGGTCTTGGGATTGCTCGCGTCCGAGACGGCGGAGTAGTAGTTGATGAGCGCGTCGAACCAAACGTAGGTGACGTACTGCTCGTCGAAGGGCAGCGGGATGCCCCACTCGAGCCGCGACCTGGGCCGGCTGATGCTGAGATCCTGGAGCGGCTCCCGCAGGAAGCCCAGCACCTCGTTCCGGTAGCGCTCGGGCTGGATGAACCCAGGGTGCTCCTCGAGATGCTTGATGAGCCACTCCTGGTACTTCGACATCCGGAAGAAGTAGTTCTTCTCCTTGATGTACTCGAGCGGCTTCTGATGATCGGGACACTTGCCGTCCACCGCTTCCCGGTCCGTGTAGAAGCGCTCGCAGCCGAAGCAATAGTTGCCGCCGTACTCGCCGAAATAGATCTCACCGGCGTCGTAGAGCGTCTGGAGGATCGTCTGCACGACCTTCTTGTGCCGCGGCTCGGTCGTGCGGATGAAGTCATCGTTGGTGATCCCGAGGCGCCGCCACGTGTCCCGGAAGGCCGCGGCGATCTCGTCCGCGTATTTCTGCGGGGCCACGCCGGCTTCGGCCGCCGCGCGGGCGATCTTGTCGCCGTGCTCGTCGGTGCCGGTCAGGAAGTACACCCGGTCCCCGGCCATCCGCCGGTAGCGGCACATCGCATCGGCCATGATGGTCGTGCACGCGTGCCCGAGATGGGGGCGCGCGTTGACGTAGTAGATCGGCGTCGTCAGATAGAAGGTGCGCTGGGCCATGCGGCTGGTCGGGCGTTGGTCAGAGGGGCTTGATGTGATCCCGCCCCTCCCACGTCACCTGGTCGAGCGGCACCTCGGCCTCCGTGCCGTCCTCGAAGCGGACGACGACCGATTGCTTGAGCACACGGAGGGCGCGGACCTTGCCGGTCATGCACCCGCCGCCGCCGCAGGTGGCGGAGCACGGCGTGTTGACCCGGGGCAGCCGCGAGCGCAGCTCGTCGTAGGTCGAGAACTCGTAGAGCAGACAGCACTTGAGCCGGCCGCAATTGCCGAGGAGCCGGTTGTCCGTGAGCGGCATGTCCTGCCCCTTGGCCATCTTCACCGAGATCGGCTCGAACTTCCGCAGGTGCTGGGCGCAGCAGAGCTGGCGGCCGCACGGTCCGATCCCGTCCATCAGCTTGGTCGTGTCGCGGGCACCAATCTGCCGCATCTCGATCCGGGCGTGGAACTCGTGGGCCAGCTCACGCACCAGATCGCGGAAGTCCACGCGCTCCTCGGAGTTGAAGGACACCGTCACGCGCCGGCCCGAGGCCTCGATCTCCACGTCCACGACCTTGAGGTGGAGGCCTTTGGCGCGCGCGAGCCGCTGGCAGGTCTCGATCCCGCGCACCTCGCGCTCGCGCCGGGCGCGCCAGTCGCCCACTTCAGCCTCGGTGGCCCGGCGGAGCACGTGGCGGTAGAGCCGGCCCCGCTTGAACTCGGGCAGCGGTCGCTTGGGTCGGCGTACTTCGCCCACGGTGCCGCCGCCGCCCGTCTCGACGAGCACGAACTCACCGACGTGCAGCTCGACCTCCGTCGTCAGATAGTCGTCGGCCATCAGCGGCTCGCGCAGCCGGACGCCGATGAGAAACTGCGGCGCCTCCTCGACGGCGGGCTCGAGGAGGGTCTCACTCGTATCGCTCATGGTGTCCCTATGCCGCCCGGAGGGCCAGGCGGCTCAACAGCACTTCCACGGTCAGCCGAGGGGAGACGCTGCCCTGCAGCGCCTGCCAGGCCTCGCGGCAGGCCCGAAGGCCGTCCACGATCTCGTCCAGCGACAGCCGGCGCGCCGAAGCCGCGGCCCCACGCCCAAACACGGCCAGGCGCGCGTCGCCGCCGCCCAGCCCGCAGAGCAGGTCGCGGTACCAGAGCCAGCACGTCTCGACCACTTCTTCGGCTGCCTGCCGGTCGCGACCCAGCGCCTCGCCGATCTTCAGGATGGCCTCGCCGCCTTCGGATTCGGCCTCGGCCAGCGCGCCCAGCGCGCGCTCCCGCGCCTCGCCGCTCCCGTCGGGGAGCAGCGCGATGCTGCCGGGTGCCTGTCGCGGCCGGAAACGGACGATCTGGCAGCGGGAGAGCACCGTCGCCGGCAGCGCGCGGAGCTGCGAGAGGATCAGGATGATGACCGTGCGCGCCGGCGGCTCCTCGAGCGTCTTGAGGAAGGCCTGAGGCGCGGCCGCCGTCATCCTGTCGGCGCTGTCCACGATGAAGACCTTCCAGTTGGCCTCCGCCGGACGGAGCGAGGCCATGCGCTCGAGGGCGCGGATGTTCTCGATCCGCAGCGCCAGCGGTCCCTTGGAGTTGCCCTCGGGCGGCGTCGGCTCGATGAGGAGCACATCGGGATGCGCGCCCCGCTCGATGCGCCCCGCGGCGGCACCGCCGGCTGGGGCGACCAGCGCCCGCGCGAATGCCAGCGCGGCGGCCTTCCGCCCGGAGCCCTCGGGCCCGATGAAGGCGTAGGCGTGAGCCACACGGTCCCCCGCCACCACGCGGCGGAGCAGGGCGACGGCCTCCGGCTGGCCCTCGACGGCGCGGAAGGGATCCTCACGCGTCACGGCGGATCTCCCGGCGCGCAAAGAGCTCGTCCACGACACGCGCCACGTCGGCCGACAGGGCGTCTTTCTCCTGGTCGGCCTTGACGACCACCACCCGGTTCTTCTCCGCGCGCGCGATCTCCAGATAACCCTCGCGAACGCGTCGGTGAAAGTCGAGGTCCATGCGCTCGAAGGCGTCGAGGGAGCGCCTGCCGATGCGCGCGATGCCGACCGCCGGATCCAGGTCGAGCACGATGGTCAGATCGGGCAGCACGCCGCCCGTGGCCAGCGCGTTGAGATCGCGGATCGTCTGGACGTCCACGCCCTGGCCGAAGCCCTGGTAGGCCACGGTGGCGTCGGCGTAGCGATCGGAGATCACCACCGCTCCGCGCTGGAGCGCAGGCCGGATCACCTGGGTCACATGCTGCTGGCGGGCCGCCATGAAGAGAAAGGTCTGGGTCAGCGGCGTGGGCGGTGGCCCATCGGTTTCGAACAGCGCGCGAATGCCGACCCCCAGCGCCGTGCCGTCAGGTTCGCTGGTCAGCACCACTTCGAGCCCTCGGGCCCTCAGCCGCTCGGCCAGGCGCCGGCAGTGGGTCGACTTGCCGGAGCCTTCGACGCCTTCCACGGTGATGAGCACGCCGCGCATGGACGTACTCTAACACATGGAAAATACGTGACCAATGGCGACCCGCGCACCTCTACGCGCTGTCGCGAGCCAGGCGGTCACGCTCGCGCGCTGCAGCGGCGCGAGCGGCGGGCCAATAGCGAAGCGGCGAGGGCACGAGCGGCAGAGTCCGCCGCACGAGCCGTTCGAGCAGCGACAGCGCCCGCGCCTGGCGCGTGGTCCACTCGAAGCCATAGGCCTCCCGAATCGGCGGGGGCAGGAGCCCGACGGCGGGCAGCCGCGCCAGCGCCAGCAGCGGCCGCGCCGGCCAGGGCGCCGGCGGGGAGATGACCTCGCGTGCCAGCTCGCGGGCCGTGGCGGTCACCGTGATCTCGCCGCTCTCGAGCATCCGCTTCATGTAGGCCGCGAGCTCCGCCGCGTTGTACGGCACCTGGGCGGGCGGAATGCCGAGCAAGGCGGCGCCGGCGCTCGCCTCGAGACAGTAGCAGTCGCGCTCCTTCGGCGTGAGCGGGGCCACGAAGCGCTCGTAGATGAGCAGGAAGGAATCGAGCAGGGTCGCGTGCACCCAGGCGAGCAGGGCCGGATCGTGGGCGCTGTAGCC
>DASSSH010000117.1:0-16392 GCA_035708525.1 Candidatus Methylomirabilota bacterium | reverse complement strand
CGCGCTGTAAAGACACGCGTAAAAATCCGCGAGATGCCCACACCTCACTTCAGGTAGAGTGTTGGGCGCTATGCGGATGCAGGCCATCAAGCGGCTGCTCGTTGGCCCGCCGATGCCGCTCTCCCAGCTGCGGCACGAGCGACTCGGAAAGGCCGTGGCGCTCGCGGTCTTTGCCTCCGACCCGCTGTCGTCGGTAGCGTACGCGACCGAAGAAATCCTCCTGATTCTCATCCTCGCCGGCAGCGCGGCCCTGAGCTATTCGCTGCCAATCGCGCTCGGCATCGCCACGCTGCTGGCTATTGTCGTCATCTCGTACCGCCAGACCGTGGTGGCGTACCCGCAGGGGGGCGGCGCCTACCTGGTCGCGAAAGACAACCTCGGCATCGCTCCGGCGCTGATGGCCGCGGCCGCCCTGCTGATCGACTACGTGCTGACGGTCTCCGTCTCGGTCGCGGCCGGGATCGACGCCTTGATCTCGGCGGTGCCGGCGCTCCTTCCGTACCGCATCACCCTCTGCGTTATCGCCATCGCGGGGATCGCGCTGGGCAATCTCCGCGGGGTCCGGGAATCGGGCCGGCTGTTCGCCGCACCGACCTATTTTTTCGTCGTGAGCATTCTCGGCATGATTGGCTACGGGCTGATCGCCACGATGTTCAAGCTCCTTCCCGAGGCGCCCTATCAGTCTCATCCACCGGGCCTCGAAGGGATCGGGCTGTTCCTGTTGCTGAGAGCCTACTCCGGCGGCTGCACGGCGCTGACTGGGGTGGAGGCGGTTTCCAACGGCGTCCAGGCTCTGAAGCCGCCCGAGGGCATCAACGCCCAGAAGGTGCTGACCTGGCTCGGCGTGATCTCCATCGCGATGTTTCTCGGGATCACCTATCTGGCGTTCGACTTCGGCATCGTCCCGGGTGGCGATGAGACCGTCGTGTCGAAGATCGCGAGGCGCATGTTCGGCACAACACCGCCATACTTCGCGGTGCAGGCGTCCACCATGCTCATCCTGCTGCTCGCCGCCAATACCTCGTACGCCGATTTCCCGCGCCTGTCGTCGATTCTCGCGCGCGATCGCTTCATGCCCAGGCAATTGGGCACCCAGGGCGACCGCCTCGTGTTCTCGAACGGGATCCTGATCCTCAGCGGATTCGCGATCGCCTTGCTCGTGATCTTCGGGGGCGAGACCCACGCGCTCCTGCCGCTGTACGCGATCGGCGTATTCATCTCGTTCACGCTCTCCCAAGGCGGCATGGTCCGGCGCTGGCTGCGGCTGAGGGAGAAGGGTTGGCGCTGGAGGATGTGGATCAACGGGGTCGGAGCGGTCGTGACGGCTGTCGTCCTCCTGACCCTGGCAGTGACGAAATTCAAGGACGGCGCGTGGATCGTCGTCGTGGTGATTCCCGTCCTGATGCTCGCCTTCGTAGCCTTGCACCGGCATTACGAGGAAATCGCCGTCGAGCTGTCGCTGGAGGGACTTGAAGGGCCGCCCGCGTTTCAGCACACGGTGCTGGTGCTCATCGGCGATGTCCATCGAGGCGTCGTCCGCGCCGTGCAGTACGCCAAGACGCTTGCCAGCCCGACCGCCGCGGTGCGCGCCGTCTACGTGGAGGCCGACCCGGCGCGCACGCTCAAGGTCGAGGAGAAGTGGTCGAAGTGGGGGCTGGGGGTTCCTCTCGTGATCCTGACCTCACCCTACCGGTCGATCCTCCGCCCGCTCCTGGAGTACATCGACAATATTCAATCCCGCGGCGACGATCAGATGATCACGATCGTCCTGCCGGAGTTCCTCCCGCGGAAGTGGTGGCAGCACATCCTGCATAACCAGACCGCCCTGCTGGTGAAGGGCGCACTCCTGTTTCGAAAGAACATCGTCGTGACCGACGTGCCGTACCTGCTGAAGCGCTGACGGGCATCAGGTCACGAGCCGGGCGAGCTCGTCGGCGAAGCGGTCCAGCTCGGCCTCGGTATTGTAGTAGTGGACCGAGGCGCGGAGGGTCTCGCGTAGCCCCCGCGCCCGCATGTCGAGGAGCGAGGCTCGCTCACCGGAGATGGCGACGTTGATCCGCCGCCGGCGGAGCGCCTCCTTGATCTCCTGCCCGGTCCGGCCCCTCAGCGTGAAGCTGACGATGCCACCCTGCACCTGGCCGATGTCGTGGACCGCGACGCCGGGGATCGCGCGGAGCCGGGCGCGCAGCCGCTCTCCCAGGAATCGAATGCGCTCCCAGATCCGGTCGAGCCCCAAGGCCAGCGCGTAGTCCACCGCGGCGCCGAGTCCGAGCCGGCCGGCCACATAGGACTCCCAGACCTCGTAGCGCTTGGCGTCGGGGCGAATCACATAACGGTCAGGCTCGACCCATTCAGCCGCGTGCCCTTCCATGAACGGCGGCTCCAGGCGCTCCAGCCACTCGCGCTCCACCCAGAGAAAGCCGATCCCCCTCGGGCCGCGGAGGAACTTGCGCGAGGTGCCGGCCAGCGCGTGGCAACCGATCGCCCGCACGTCCACCGGGAGCTGGCCGACGCTCTGGGTCGCGTCCACGATGAAGAAGATCCCGTGCTCCCGCGCCAGGGCGCCCACCTGCTCGACGGGCTGGACGAGCCCCGTGTGGGTCGGCACGTGGACCACCGAGATCGCGCGAATGGGCTCGCCCGCCCGGCGGGCGCGGACCAGGCGGGATTTGAGCGCCTCGATATCGAGCTGGTGCGAGGCATCCGCCGGAATCACCTCGACAGCGACGCCGCGCTTGGCGATGTGAAGATAGACGACGAAGTTCGAGTGATACTCGGCGCGTGAGGTGAGCACCACGTCGCCCGCCTTGAACGGCAGGGCGTAGAAGGCCATGTCGAAGGCGCGCGTCGAGTTTTCCATCAGCGCGATCTCGTCCGGCCCCGCCACGTTCAGCAGCCGCGCCAGGCTTCCGTAGACGGCGTCGACCCGTGCGGCCGCCTCCTCGGCGGCCTCATAGCCGCCGATCCGCGCCTCGCGCTCGAGGTGTCCGATCACCGCCTCCAGCACCGGGCGCGGCGGCAGGCTGGCACCGGCGTTGTTGAGATGAAGGATCTCGGCGCAGCCCGGCGTGTCGTCGCGCAGCCGGATGATCTCCTCCGCCGAGAAGGGCGCAACCATGGCGAGCAATGATAGCATCGGGGCGATGGGCTGGCCTTCGGGACCGAATCCATTCCTCGGCGCGACGATCGGCGGGATGCTGACGGCCCTCGCAGAGCGCTCTCCGGCACGTGAGGCCATCGTCTTTCCCGACCGTCGGATCACTTACGCGGACTTCCATCGTGAGGCTCGCCGCTATGCCCGGGCGCTGTCGGCGCTCGGCGTGAAGAAAGACGAAAAGGTCGCGCTCTGGCTCCCCAACCGCCCCGAATGGCTCTTCCTCCAGTACGCCTGCGCCATGATCGGCGCCGTCGTCGTCGGCTTGAACACGCGGTACAAGGCCCACGAGCTCGCCTACATCCTCGAGCAGTCCGAGTCCACCACTTTGGTCCTCACCGACCATCTGGGACCGGTGGACTACCTCGAGACCGTCCATCAGGTGCTGCCCGGCCTCCTGGACAGTGAACCCGGCGCGCTCGAAGTGGAAGGTTTCCCGCTGCTCCGGCACGTGATCGTGGATGCCGACGATCCCTATCCCGGCTGTCTCCGCCTCTCGGAGGTCGTCGAGGGCGGCGAGGGGCCAGAGCCCGACCTGACGGCGATCACACCCGAGGACCCGTTCACCATCCTCTACACCTCCGGCACCACGTCGTTCCCAAAGGGCGCGGTGATCAGCCACCGGAATTGCCTGCCGCACGGCTGGTGGTGCGGCGAGGTGATACGGATGAGCGAAGCCGATCGGGTGCTCCACGCGCTGCCGTTCTCGGGCACGTGGGGCGGCCTCTGCATCCCCCTCGCCACCTTCACCCACGGCGCCGCGCTGGTCGTGATGGAGAGCTTCGAGCCGGCCGTGGCGCTGCGCCTGATGGAGCAGGAGCGCATCAGTGTCTGGAACGCGGTGGACGCCATGGCGGTGGCTGTGCTCGAGCATCCGGACCTGGCCCGGCGCGACCGCTCCGCGCTACGGACGGGCGGCTTCGCGACCACCGGCGGCGGTGTTCATGGCCTCTTCGAGGCCGTGGCCGAGACGATCGGCGTGCCCCAGGCCTTCCAGCCCTATGGCATGACCGAGGTCAACGCCATGGCCATGGTGCACGATCTCGACGAGCCGCTCGACTCTCGTGTGCTCCCCGGCGTCTGGCCCGCCGACGGCATCGAGGCCCGCGTGGTGGATCCCGACACCGGCCAGGACCGGCCGGCGGGCGAGGAGGGCGAATTGTGGTTCCGCGGCCGCCTCGTCACGCGCGGCTATTACAAGAAGCCGGAAGAGACCGCCAAGGCCTTCACCCCCGACGGCTGGTTCAAGTCCGGCGATCTGGCGGTGCGCGATGCGGGGGGCCGGATCATCTTCCGCGGGCGCCTGCGCGAAGTGCTGCGCATCAGCCACTTCATGGTCGCGCCGGGGGAGATCGAGGCCTTCATCCAGACGCACCCGAAGGTGCTCCAGGCCTTCGTGATCGGCGTGCCGGACGCGCGCACCAATGAGGCGGCGGTGGCCTACGTGATCCCGCGCCCTGGCGAAGGGCTCACCGAGGACGAGGTCATCGCCCACTGCAAGGGCCGGATCGCCTCGTTCAAGGTCCCGCGCGCCGTCCGGATCGTCACCGACGTGCCGCGCACGCCCGGCCCTCACGGCGACAAGGTTCAGAAGGCCAAGCTGCGCGAGATGTTCCTCGCGGAATCGAGCTAATTCCCCCTCACCTCCTTGCCCCTCACCCTTCCCTCTCCCCAGAGGGGAGAGGGAGAATCAGTCTCCCCAGAGGGGAGAGGGTTCAGGGGGTCTCCCTCGCCCCCGGTGGGGGAGAGGGCCGGGGTGAGGGGGTGGTTGAAGGCCGGCCCGCCCTCGCGTATTCTCTGGGAGCGCCGCAATCCCCATCCCGGTTGAAGGAGACCCACGGTGAAGCTCGACGCCAGCATGCTCACGCACGACCTCAAGACCCTGCCCGACTATGCCCGCAAGACCGAGGCCATGGGCTACGACTGTCTCTGGTCCTCGGAGACCCAGCACGACCCCTACCTGCCGGTCGCGGTCGCGGCCACGGCCACCTCGCGGATCAAGCTCGGGACCAACATCGCGACGGTCTTCTCGCGCAGCCCCATGATCACCGCCCACATCGGCTGGGATCTGCAGAAGGCCTCGGGCGGGCGCTTCACGCTCGGCCTCGGCACCCAGGTCAAGGCCCACAACGAGCGCCGCTTCTCGGTGAAATTCGAGTCGCCGGGGCCCAAGATGGCCGAGGCCATCCGCGCCATCCGCGCGATCTGGGACTGCTGGCAGAACGGCAGCAAGCTGAACTTCAAGGGGCAGTTCTACACCTTCGACGTGATGACCCCGTTCTTCAACCCGGGTCCCATCGAGCACGCGAAGATTCCGATCTTCATCGCCGCGGTGAATCCGTACATGTGCGGTGTGGCCGGCGAGCTGTGTGAGGGCATGCACGTGCATCCGTTCAACAGTCCGAAGTATCTCCGCGAGGTGGTGCATCCGGCCGTGGAGGCGGGGCTGAAGAAGTCCGGCCGCGGGCGGAAGGACTTCACCTTCGCCACCGCGAGCTTCGTGATCGTGGGCGACAGCGAGAAGGAGCGCGCCGAGCAGGCCCAGATGGTGCGCCAGCAGATCGCCTTCTACGGCTCGACGCGGACCTACCAACCGGTGCTCGAGTGCCACGGCTGGGGAGACCTGACGCCCCAGCTCCACCGGAAGTCGGTGGAGGGCGACTGGAAGGGCATGGCCGATCTCATCACCGACGAGATGCTGGATGCCTACGCGGTCACGGCGACCTACGACCAGCTCCACGCGAAGATGATGGAGCGCTATGACGGACTGCTGGACCGGACGGCGCTCTACCAGCCCTACCAGCCCAAGCAGGACGACCCGCGACTGCCGGCAACGATCAAGGCGTTCAACGGCTGACAACCGCCCCTCACCCCGACCCTCTCCCCAGAGGGGAGAGGGATCTTGAGAAGGGGGGCCTGACCCTTGCCCCGTGAAACCCTCGCCCCCGAAGGGGGAAAGGGCAAGGTGAGGGGGACGTAGAGGATAGAACCATGACCGACAAGGTGCAGGTCGAGATCAAGGCCCCGGTCGCCACGATCACGCTCAACAAGCCCGAGCGGCTGAACGCGCTGGACTTCGAGATGTGGGAGGACATCGCGGAGGCCTGCCGCGCCGTGGACGCCGCCCGCGACGTGCGCGTGGCCGTGCTCACGGGTGCGGGCGGCTGCTTCTGCGCCGGGCTCGACGTCAAGGCCGGCTCCACCCTCAGCAAGCTCGGCCTCGACGATTCGCCTGCCGGCGCCCTGCCCGCCATTCGCGAGCACATCGGTCATCTCCAGGCATGCTTCACGGCGGTGGAGCGCCTGCGCGTCCCCGTCATCGCCGGCATCCAGCGCGCCTGCATGGGCGGGGGGCTCGAGCTGGCACTCTGCTGCGATATCCGTGTGGCCGCCGAGGGCACGCTCTTCTCGATCCCCGAGGTGCAGCTGGGCATCGTGCCCGACATGGGCGGCACGCAGCGGCTGCCCCGCACCATCGGCATCGGCCTGGCGAAGGAGCTGATCTACTCGGCGCGGCGCATCGACGCCGGCGAGGCGCTGCGCATCGGCCTCGTCAATCACGTCTATCCCGCGGGCGAGCTGCCGGCGCGGGTCGCGGAGCTGGCAGCCGAGATCGCGGCGAATGCGCCGCTGGCCGTCCAGGCGGCCAAGCAATCGATCAACGCCACCTACTGGCGCGATCGCGAGGCGTGGCTCGACTGGGAAGCGGCGCAGGCCGCGGGCCCGCTTCTCTCCGAGGACCGCAAGGAAGGCATGAAGGCGGCCGCCGAGCGGAAGCGCGCCAACTTCCAAGGCAAGTAAGCCCGAACCGGAGGCCCTCATGGCAGACCTGTACGATCTGGGCGATAAACCGCCACTCGGCGAAGTGCCCAAGCGGATGCACGCCTATCTCGTGCGACAGAACCGCTTCGGCCAGCCGCGCGAGGCCTGGAAGCGCGAGATCATCCCCACGCCCACGATCGGCGCCGACGAGGTGCTGATCCACGTGATGGCCTCGGGCATCAACTACAACAACGTCTGGGCCGCCCTCGGCCAGCCGCTCGACGTGATCGCCGAGCGGCAGAAGCTCGGTGAGCCGGAGGACTTCCACGCCGGCGGCAGCGACTGCTCGGGCATCGTCTGGGCCGTCGGCAAGGACGTGAAGACCGTCAAGGTCGGCGACGAGGTCATCGTCCACAGCGGCTGGTGGCGCCCTGATGACCCCTGGGTGCTCGCGGGCAAGGATCCGATGCTGGCCGAGAGCACCCGCATCTGGGGATATCAGACCAACTACGGCAGCTATTGCCAGTTCGCCCGGGCGCAGGCCCATCAGTGCATGCCCAAGCCCAAGCGCCTCACCTGGGAAGCGGCGGGCTGCTTCCTGCTCTGCGCCTCGACGGCGTACCGCATGCTGATGGGCTGGCCGCCCCACACGGTGGAGCCCGGCGACGTCGTGCTCGTGTGGGGAGCGAGCGGCGGACTCGGGAGCATGGCGCTCGAGATCACCAAGGCCCGGGGCGGCCGGGCCGTCGCCGTGGTCTCCGACGAGGCCAAGCGCAAGTTCTGCGCCGAGCACGGCGCGGTCGGCGTCATCAACCGCACCCAGTTCGATCACTGGGGACCCATGCCCGACACCAAGGACGCCAAGGCCTACGGCAACTGGGCCAAGGGCGCGCGCGGTTTCGGCAAGGCGATCTGGGACGCGCTTGGCGAGAAGACCAGCCCGCGCATCGTCTTCGAGCACCCGGGCGAGGCGACTCTGCCCACGTCGGAGTTCGTGTGCGCCACGGGCGGCATGATCGTGATCTGTGCCGGCACCACCGGCTACAACGTCACGCTGGATCTCCGCTACCACTGGATGCGCCAGAAGCGCTTCCAGGGTAGCCATCTCTCCAACGACGAGCAGGCGGCGGCCGTGACCCGGCTCGTGGCCGAGGGAAAGGTGGATCCGTGCCTGGCGCAGGTCTACGGCTTCGACGAGCTCCCCGGATGCCACCAGCTCATGCTGGACAACAAGCATCCCTACGGCAACATGGCCGTGCTGGTGAATGCCCCCAAGCCGGGGCTGGGCGCCGCGTGACGCCGGAATGAAGGCGCTCGCGTTTCACGAGCACGGCGGTCTCGACAAGCTCAAGTACCAGGACGTCCCCGAGCCGAAGATCGGGGACACCGACGTGCTGGTGAAGGTGCGCGCCTGTGCGCTGAATCACCTCGATCTCTTCGTGCGGGAAGGCCTGCCTGGCGTCAAGCTCTCCCTGCCCTTCTGGTCGGGCTGCGACATCGCCGGCGATGTGGCCCAGGTCGGCGCGGCCGTCCAGGGCGTCAGCGTGGGCGAGCGAGTGGCCGTCAATCCCAATCTCTCCTGCGGCCAGTGCGAGTACTGCGTCAAGGGCGAGACTCCACTCTGCCTCTCCTACGGCATCCTGGGCGAGCACACCCACGGCGGGCTCGCCGAGTACGTCAAGGTGGACGGCCGGCGCGTGCTCCCCCTGCCCGATGCCGTCACGTACGAGGACGCGGCGGCCTTCATCCTCGTCAACATGACGGCCTGGCGCATGCTCGTGACCCAGGCCCGGCTGCGAGCGGGAGAAGATCTCCTCATCATCGGCGTGGGCGGGGGCGTCTCCTCGACCGCTGTCCAGATCGGCAAGCTCTGCGGCGCGCGGGTGTGGGTCACCTCCTCGAGCGACGACAAGCTCGCCCGCGCCAAGGCGCTCGGCGCCGACGAGTGCATCAACTACGCGCGGGAGGACTGGGCGGGGGTCGTCTGGGAGAAGACCGGCAAGCGGGGCGTGGACGTCGTGCTCGAGAACGTCGGGGCCGCAACCTGGAAGGAGTCGATCCGCTCGCTCGCCCACGGCGGCCGGCTCGTGACCTGCGGCGCCACCTCGGGGCCCATCGGCGAGACCGACATCCGCGTGATCTTCTGGAAGCAGGTTTCCATCATCGGCTCCACCATGGCGACCGATGCCGAGTTCGCCCAGGTCATGGGCCAGCTCTTCCGCGGCCGGCTTAAGCCGATCGTGGACTCGGTGACGCCGCTCGCCGACGGCGTCGCGGCGCAGCGCCGGCTCGCCGAGGGCAAGCAGTTCGGCAAGATCGTCCTCGTCCCTTAGGGGTCAGGTCTTGAAATACGACATTCAGTGACAATGCGCGCATTGTCAGCAAATGTAGTAATTCAAGACCTGACCCCCTAGTACAGGGTGCGCTTGAGGCCTTCCTCCGACGCGCGCTCGTAGTCCTCCCGGGTGGCCGCGGGCTTGGCGGGAAGCTGATCCCAGAGCCCCCGCGCCATGGAGGGTAGCGCCCCGCGATCGGGCCACTGCTCGAGCTCCCACAGCTTCGAGCGCCGGAACGCCTTGGGGCAGTGCAGGTAGCACTCCTCGATCTCCACGCCGATGCCGACGGGCGGCCGCTTGCCCATCATGGTGCAGCGCTCGAGGATGCTCAGATCCCGCACGATCCACGCCCGGCCGTTCACCCGCAGGGTCTCCTCCCGGCCGGGGATCAGGAAGATCATGCCCACGTGGGGGTTCTCGAGGATGTTCCTCATGCCATCCAGCCGGTTGTTGCCGGGCCGGTCCGGCACGACCAGGTGCCGCTCGTCGAGGACCAGCACGAAGCCGGGCGCGTCCCCTTTGGGCGAGACGTCGCACTGCCCGGCCGTGTTGGCCGTGGCCAGGAGCAGGAAGGGCGACCGCGCGATGAAGGCGCGATCGTGCTCGTCCAGCTCCCGGTGCTCTTTGAGCACGGCTCGCTCGGTCGGCATCTGGAAGATCTCGCGCAGCTCGTCCTTCGACTTCACCACGTCATTGAACATGGCCAGTCTCCCGTGGGGTCAGGTCTTGAAATCCTACATTCAGTGACAATGCGCGCGTTGTCATCAAATGTCGTAATTCAAGACCTGACCCCTAGTACCATCTGGGGTCGCCGGGTAGAACGGCGACCGGCTTGCCGTCCACCGTCAGGACGCGCGGCCGGATCGTGGGCACAGCGCGCACGCGGAGTCTGGCCAGCACCTCCGCGGCGGTCGGGGCGCCACTCAGGAGCTCGAGATTCTTGATGGTCGGGAAGCGCAGCGAGATCTCCTTCCGGCGCATGGCCTCCAGCGCCTCGGCGGGCGTGACCCAGCGCACCGAGGTGATCTCGTGGCCGTCGGGAACGGCCTCCTGCCCCGGCGGCGTGACGGCGGCGAAGAAGCGCGTGTCGAAGCGGATCGGGTTCTCTTCCGGCGTGATCCAGTGGGCGAAGTAGATCAGCCGGTCGGTGGCGAGGGCGAGGCCTTCGCTCCGCAGCATGGGGAAGAAGGCCAGGTTGGAGGCATGGCACTGCGCTCGATACGCCTCGAAGCGGGCGCGGTTCTCCGGCGTGACCCGGATGAAGCTCCCGTCTTGGGCATAGGCCAGCAGCACTCCCACTTCCTCGAACGCCTCGCGGATGGCGCCGACCCAGTAACCCAAGGCCTGACGGGTCGTCAAGTCTCCACCGAGTCTGGCGGCGGCATCCGGCGCAGTGAGCCCGACGCAGAAGCGCTCCACATCCTCCGGGATGTCGTCGGCCTCGACCTTTCCGCCGGGGAAGACGTAGTCGCCAGCGGCGAACTTGCTCCTCGCGTGCCGCTGTATGAGCAGGGTCTCGACTCCGGACGGCGCGCGGTCACGCAGGAGCACGAGGGTTGCGGCGGCGGACGGGCTCACGGGTTCAGGCATAGGGTCGTGTGTGTATCCAGTCGCGGACATTGTGGCATGGCTCGGCGGCCAGGACCAGAGTTGGCGCACCTGCGACACCCCGGGGCGTATCTAAACGCATACAGTGGGATCCCGAACGCAGTAACCACAGAAATCTCTTGTTGGAGGCGGGACTGGGTGGCACACTTGGAGCGTGCGCAAAGTGAATCCCGTGGTTAGAGATCGCAAGCCCGAGCTGCGCCGGCACCCACGCGCGGAGGTCGCGTGGCCGGTCACCGTCGAGGCCGGCGATCGCCTCTACCACCTCGAGACCGTGAACCTGAGTCCGTTCGGGGCGAAGGTCTCGCTCAAGGAGCCGCTCGAGGTCGGCAGTCAGGCGCAGCTGCACTTCACGCCGCCCGAGGGCCGGCCGCTGGACGTGCAGGCCATCGTCTGGCGCAGCGACGAGGACGGCCCGGCCTTCTTCTTCATCGGCGTGCGTCACAGCGAGGAGTACTCGTTCCCCACCTCACCGCAGCAGCCCGATCACTCCTAAGAGGATGCTCGCAGGTCGATCAAAAAGGTCCAGATGCGAGGCGGCGAGGGAGGCCGCTGCCCGAGGCGTACTTGCCGTACGTTGAGGGCGGCGGCGACCGAGCCAACGAAGCAGATGGGCCTTTTTCAGCGGCCTGCTAACCCGTTCCCGGAGGCCCGCATGGGCGCCGAAGCCAGACTCAAAGAGCTGGGAATCACCCTGCCCACGCCGTCCAAGCCCGTCGGCAACTACATCCCGGGCGTGCGCGTGGGCAATCTGCTGTTCCTGTCCGGCCATGGGCCCGTCAGGATCGACGGCTCCCCGACGGCGCGGGGCAAGGTCGGCCGCGATCTGTCCACCGAGGAGGCCTACAAGGTCGCGCGCGACATCGGCATCAATCTGCTCGGCTCGGCGCGCCACGTCCTGGGCAGCCTCGACCGCGTGAAGCGCGTCGTCAAGGTCCTGGGGATGGTCAATGCCGTCGAGGGCTTCGGCGAGCAGCCCAAGGTGATCAACGGCTTCTCCGACCTTATGGTCGAGGTGTTCGGCGAGAACGGCCGCCACGCCCGCTCGGCCGTCGGCATGGGCTCCCTGCCCATGGGCATTCCCGTCGAGATCGAGATGATCCTGGAGGTCGAGTCCGGCGGCCGGCCAGCAGCCCGCAAGCCCGCTGCCCGCAGGCGCCCCCGCCGGAAGACCGGACGCTAGCGACTTTCGCGACATTCGGCCGCGCCCGGGCCCGGCCAACACCGAATCACGCTCGGGCTAGTCAGCCAGCAGCGGTGGCAGCGTCTCGAGCGCCTCGCCGATCCGCGGCCCGTACCAGGTCAGCAGCTTGCCGTCCACGAGGTGAACCCGGCCGGCCTGGATCGCGGGGATGTCCGCGTGAGGGATGAAGTCGGCCAGATGCACCTGGCGGAAGCGATAGGGCTCGTCGGGCAGCAGGATCACCTCCGGCCGCGCCGCCGCCACTTCCTCGAGCGTCACCTCCGGATAGCGCGCGGGCCTGGCACCGAAGACATTCTCACCCCCACAGACCGCCAGGACGTCGTGCACGTAGGTGTCGCGATTGATGGTCATGTACGGATTGCGCCAGATGGGACAGAACACGCGCCGCAGCGGCCGCCCCGCGAGCCGGGCGCGCACCTCCGCGTAGCGCCGCTCGAGCGGCTCCGCGAGGGCGCCGGCGCGCGCCTCGGTGCCGGTCACGGCGCCGAGATCACGGATCAGACGGATCCCGTCGGCGACGGTCCGCGGGTAGGTCACGTAGACGGACATACCCCAGCCCCGCAGCGTCTCGACGTGCTCCCGCAGGTTCTCCTCGATGTTGGCGACCACGAGATCGGCGCCGAGCTCCCGGATGAGCTCGAGCTTGGGGTTCTTCTCGCCGCCGACTCGGGTCTTGCCGGCGACGCCGTCCGGGGGTTGGGTGCAGTAGATGGTGCAGCCGGCCACGGACTCGCCCAGGCCGAGGGCGAAGAGGATCTCCGTGATGCTGGGAATCAGCGAGACGATGCGGCGTGGAGGCGCCGGCAGGCTGATGCGGGCGCCCGACGCGTCGATGAACGGCCCAAGCACGCCTACATGTCCGTGCCGCGTTGAGTGGCGAGCCAGACGAGGCCCGAGGAAGGAGCCGGCCGGAGGCGTACGTGGTTGTACGTTGACGGCCGGCGACGACCGAGAACGAAGTATGGCGAAGCCAATCGACGCGGCACTAGAGCTTCTGGGCCTTCTCGGAGAGCTCTTCCACCAGCGCGATGAGTCCCTTCAGGTGCTCGCGCAGCTCGGCTTCAGCCTTCTTCGCGGCCTCCGCCTGCCCCGCGATCACGGCGTCTTCGAAGTTGGTCACGGCGATCCCGAACGCCTTGAGCAGATGGCGTGTGCTGTCTTCAGGCATGGCGCGCTCCCGACCCGCAGGGCTCGTAGAACTCCATCACCGGCTAGGATAACATGGCGGCGAGCCATCCATGGTCCGCGCCGCCGATCTCCTCTATCGCGCCCTCTACCATGGTGTGCTCGCCCGGTTGCCCGAGCGCGCGGCCGTGGCCCTCGGGCAATGGGCGCTACGCCTCCTGCCGCTGGACTTGCTGCCGATCTTCCGCCGGCACGACCCACGGCTGGAGACCGCGCTGGGGGGCGTCAGGCTGCCGAACCCGCTGATCCTCTCCTCTATGTATTACGACACCACGATTCTCCGCCGCGCGATGGGCCTCGGCTTCGGGGCCGTGACGACCAAGAGCATCACAGCCGCCCCGCGCCCCGGCCATCCGCACCCCAATCTGGTCCGCATCGTCACCGCCGAGGGGCCGGGGCTCGTCAACTGCAACGGCTTCAAGAACCCGGGGCTCGACGCCTACCGGCGCGCGCTGGCCGCGCTCCCCCACCGCGTGCCGCTCATCGTCTCGGCCGCTGGCGAATCGGCCGAGGAGTACGTGCAGGTGGTGGGCGGGCTCGAGGAATTCGGCGACCTGGTGGAGATCAACATCTCCTCCCCGAATACCCGGCTGGTCTACGAGTGGTCGACGCGCCCAGGCGAGCTCAAGCGGCTCTTCGACGCTGTCCGGAAGGCCACGAGCAAGCCCCTGATCGTCAAGCTCTCACCCGATTACCGGCAAGCGAACGAGGACGCTATCGTGCCGGCGGCGCTGGAGGCCGGAATCGGCATCATCAATTGCGGCAACACGCACCGCGTCGAGGAGCCCCGGCTCTCCCAGGGCGCGGGCGGGCTTTCCGGGCCCGCGATCTTCGCGGCGACGCTGGAAAACGTGCGGCGGCTGCGCCAACGCTTCGGCGGGCGGGTCGAGATCGTCGCCACGGGCGGCATCGACGCGCCCGACAAGGCCCTCGAGGCGCTCGCCGTCGGCGCCACGGCGTGCGCTTACTTCACCGGATTCATCACCCGGGGCCCCATCCTGGCGCGGCTGATTCTGGATGCCCTCATTGCCGCCCCGAAATAACTCACAAGTTATCCACTTATCCACAGTCATCCACAGCGGGCGAAATTGCACGCGCCCGCGCGGTTTCGCGGGCAGGACCCGAAAATGTGACGTTCCCTCCGTCCACTGCCGCGAGGTCGATGAAGTTGCGCAGCATTCACGCAGGTTCGACGTGCCGACGGCCCGGAACCGCGCCTTTGATGCGGTGAAACGAGGTCTTGACATGCCTCACACCGGCTCCTAAGGTGATTCGTGCGAATGCGATCGGTGTGATTTTTTCTTGACGTCGAGCCGCGCGGTGACCCGCTGTACGAGGGGAAATCAAGTATGGAGGCCAGCCGAAAGCCACTTTCGAAGATCGAAGGCAGGAAGCGCATGCGGCTCAGCGGCCTGACGGTAGCATGGCGCGGTACGCCGAGCCTGGACGACTGGGTGGCCTACATCGTGAATGGCACGAAGTCCAAGAAGTCGATCCTGGCGGACCACGCCTCGGAGCGGAAGGTGAAGAACCTGCTATCCCGCATCCAGGGCATGTCCAAGAAGGAAGTCGAGAAGCTAGCCAAGGGATAGCGGCCTGATCGTCGCCACGGCCGAGGGATCCTCGGCCCAGATGGCCGGATCGCCGTCCACGAAGACCTCGATCGTATTGCCGTCGGGATCCTCGAGGTAGATCGACTGGCTTACGTGGTGGTCCCGGATGCCCCGGATCGGGACCTTGTGGGCCTCCAGGGTCCGCTTCGCCTCCTGCAGCGCTTCGAGGGAATCGCCAATCTTCAGCGCCACATGGGCCAGCCCGACTGCCTGCTCCGGCGGGTTCGGGGCATCCGCGCCCACGGCCATCACGGCCAGGTCATGATGGTTGCTGCCCGCCGAGAAGAAGACCATCCGGCCCGGGAAGCGGGCCACTTCCTTGAGCCCCAGGACCTCGGTGTAGAACCGGGCCGAGCGGTCGAGGTCTCGCACCTTGAGCACGACATGCCCGACTCCATGGACTTTCATGGCGTGTCCTCTTGTTCGGGTTAGAGAGCCCCACGCTGGGCCAGGCTGATGAATCGCTCCCGGCCGATGATGACGTGGTCGTGGATCCGCAGATCCAGCAGCCGCGAGCACTCGACCAGCTGGCGTGTCAGCCGCAGGTCCTCGCGGCTCGGCGTCGGATCACCGCTCGGGTGGTTGTGCAGCAGGATGACGGAGGCCGCCGATTCCAGGATGGCGGGCTTGAAGACCTCGCGCGGATGGACGAGGCTCGCCGAGAGGGTCCCCTCGGAGATCACCACATCCCGCAGCAGCCCGTTCTGGGCGTCCAGCAGCGCCACCCGGAACACCTCCTTCTTGAGATCCTCCATCAGCGGACCGTAGCGCTCGAAGACCTGCTCCGGGCTCGCCAGCACCACGCGCGTCCCGCCGTTCCGTGAGCGCAGCCGCCGCGTCATCTCGAAGGCCGCGGCCAGCCGCACCGCCTTGACCCGCCCGACCCCGCGAACCGACGACAGCTCGGCGACACTGCGCCCGGCCAGCCCCGAGAGCGAGCCATAGCGGGCCAGCAGCTCGCGCGCCATGTCCATGGCGCTCAGCCCCGGCAGTCCCGTGCCCAGCTGGATGGCCAGCAGCTCCGCGTCGGCCAGCGACTCGGCCCCCTTATGATACAGCCGCTCCCGTGGCCGATCTTCGAGAGGCCACTCCCGAATGCCGCCGCCCGCGATGCCCGCGCCCATACGCCTCGGGTACCACGGGCCCGCGCAAGGGGTCAACGTCCCGAGTTGGATACGCCTCAGCGGACGCAACCTCCCGCTCAGCCCACCAGCTTTCGTTGGCCTTGGTGTCGGTCGGACTTACAAAGGATTGAGGGTGGGATCGATGGCCACCGTGGAAGTTCGGAATTTCTTGATTGAACCAAGACCTGGAACGAAATGTGCTCCCCATGTGGATACGGAGTGGTCCGCCGGGGCCCTCTTGCGAAACGGTGGAGGCAAGCCATGTGGAACCGACCTTCCCGGCTCGGAATCATCGGCGCAGTCGTCGCCCTGCAGCTCGTCCTGGCCCCGCCTCAAGCCCTCGCCGGCCCGATTGTCAGCAATGTTATCGTTTTTGGCGATAGCCTCTCCGACGTCGGCAATGTCT
>DASSSH010000116.1:0-12586 GCA_035708525.1 Candidatus Methylomirabilota bacterium | reverse complement strand
TCTGGTCATCGACGTTGCGCTCGACCTCGAGCGGCGGGAGGGACGGTCGCCGCTGGAGGCGGTTCATCACGCGTGTCTCCAGCGCTTCCGGCCGATCCTCATGACCACGATGGCCGCCATGCTGGGCGCCCTGCCCCTGGCGCTGGGCACGGGCACGGGCTCCGAGCTGCGCCGGCCGCTCGGTATCAGCATCGTGGGAGGCCTGCTGTTGAGCCAGCTCCTCACGCTCTACACAACCCCGGTCATCTACCTCTACATGGAGCGGTGGCGACTCTGGGTGAATCGCCAGTGGCGGAGCGCCCTGGGGGCCTTCAGGCAACCGCGACGCCGGGCCGACGAGCTGAGCGGGGGGACCTAGTGCCTCCCTGGCAAATCGGCGGGAGACGGGAGGGAAGCAGGTCGTCAGGGAGGGCGGCTGAACGAGGCGAACCAGGCCTCGCCATCGCTCAGCCGCTCCCCGAGGCGCCGTCCCGAGTTCATCGGGCGGCGGCCCGACTACCGCCAACCGCGGTGATGATGATGACGCCCCCCGTGGCCGCGACCGTCGTCGACGATCACGAAGCACGCCGAGGTGGCCAGGGAAACCGCGAGCAGAAGCAGCAGCGCCCGAAGCATAGGCATAGGACACCTCCTCGAATTGTTCGACGGTCGGACATCCCGGCAAATTTTGGCGGTCTTGTTAACGCAGTGCGCCAGGAACCGGAGGGGAGCCCGGCCGCCTGAAGCGTGGAGCCGGTCGGCCACCTAGCCAAGACGGAGGCGGTGTCCGACCTTTTACGGCACCCAAGACTCGGTGCTCCCCGCCGTCGGGCAACTCTTTCTGACGGTTGGGAGTTTTTTTCCGAGTTGCTCGGCATTACCCTCCGGATGCTCCGGATTTCATTAGGCTGCAGCCCTGGCTCGGCTCTTGCTGCCAGCTCTAGGGCCGTCCCGCCGGATCCTTGGTGGCTCCCGGGGTGAAACGGCCCGAGGGGGACCGTACTCTAAGGGAGGTAGGGATTGCCGATGAATCAGGAAATCCTTGAGGAGGCTCGGGCATCGCGGACGGATCTGGCTCGGGTTCTCGAAGCCGCATCGCGCAACGAAAGACCATACGTGATCGTGCCTGCCAAGGCCGTCAAGGCCTGGCAGGAGCGCGAGCCGCAGATCTGGGCGAAGGTCCTGAGCTGGTTGGCCTCCCAGGGGAAGTCAGTCGTCACGGTGTAGGTGCAAGGCGCATTTCACGGTTGTCGACCGAATTTGCACGGGAGATTTACCATGAAGCGTGCAACGGCTGATCCGACGACGCGGCGTCGCGCGATCGACCCGCTCGATGCTGATCTTCTCGGGCCCCTCGAGGAGCGAGACCACCGCCTCTACGCCATCGTCAGCAAGGCAACGAGGTATCGGACCATCCTCGCTGAGCAGGTCAAGGCGCTCCGGATTGGGAATGACCCCGAGGTCGTCAGGGCCCTGCTGGGACGCTGGGATCCCCTGATTCGGGAGATCCAGAGGCTGGCGGCGGACCTCTAACGGTTCCCCGGTGACTGCGGCTCCGGTTCCCCTCAACCCGACGGGGGATCAGGAGCCCGAGGAAAGGCGATGAACCCTTCCGTGAAGGGCACGACTCGACCTGCTGATTCCCCGGATGCGCTCCGCTCCGCCGCCGGACAGGCCTGGGCCATCGTCCTGGCCGGGGGCGAGGGGGTTCGGCTGCGGTCGCTCGTCCAGAAGTTCTTCGGCGATGATCGCCCCAAGCAGTTCGTCCCCCTCATGGGCGAGGCCTCGCTGTTCCGCCAGACCCTCCAGCGCATCGCGCTCCTGATCCCCCTCGAGCGGATCGTGGTGGTCACCCAAGCCCACCACGCCGGCTACATCTCCCGGGACCTGGCCGATCTGCCTGGTTCACCATGCGTGCTCTTCCAGCCGGCGGACCGGGGTACGGGCACGGCCGTCCTCTTTGCCGCGCACTGGATTCACCAGCGGGACCCGCACGCAACCATCGGGGTGTTTCCCGCAGATCACTTCATCCGCGATGAGGCCATCTTCATGGCCCACACCGCCGAGCTCATAGCCTTCGTGAGGCGCCATCCCGAGCGGCTGGTGCTGCTCGGCGCCCGAGCGACCGAGCCCGACCCGGACTACGGGTGGATCAAGCCAGGTGAGCGTCTTGGGGAGAGCGCCGACGGTCCCATCTACCGCGTCCACTCCTTTTGGGAGAAGCCAAGCCTCGGGCTGGCCCGCGCCTGCCTGGCGGGCGATTGGCTCTGGAACACCTTCGTCTTCGTCACGCCGCTCCCCACCCTGCTCTATCTGGGACGCACCATGCTGCCCAATATCGATGAGCGGCTGGCGCGCATCGGCGCGTTCGCGGGCACCGAGCACGAGGCTTGGGCGATCCGCCAGGCCTTTGGCTTGGTCCCCACCTGGGACTTTTCACGCTCAGTCCTGCAAGAGTGCCCGCCATGCCTGGCCGTTTCCAAGCTGCCGCCCATTGCGTGGTCCGATCTGGGCACGCCGAAGCGGGTGCTCCAAGTCGTCGGTGGTCTCCCCACCCGACCCGCCTGGGTCAACTCGGTGCGCCGAGCCGCCAGTGCCCTGACCTCACCAGGCTCCACGGCCGAGGCCCTGACGGGATAACGCCGAGGGGACAGCGGGGCTCGGCCGCGATCAGTCCGGCTGGATCGATCCGATGGCTGCCGCGAAGAAATCGGTCACGTGCTCGCGGACGCGGACGATATCGGGCAGGAAGTGGACATCGGCGAAGCCGGCCGCCTCGATGGCCGCTCGCCACTGCTCTGGTGTGAGGAATCCCCCCCCCGGGCGGTAGAGCGGGTGCAGCCGCGGTGAACGGAACGTCTCCGTGAGATTGAAAACGAACTCCGCGTAGATCGGCTGCCCCGGACGCGGGCGCACACATTCCGAGACGATCAGCCGGCCGCCCGGCTCGAGCGCCCGTCGCACTTCTCCCAAGGTGAGCTCCAGGTCGTGAGCGACGTGGAGGGTGTTGACCGCGTACACGACCGAGAGGCTCGAGGGCGCGACCCCCTGGTCCGCAAACGGACGGTTCATGTCGACAGCGCCGAAGGTGAGGCAGGACGGCGCCGGGTAGCGCGCCTGGAGGGCCTGTTGACCGCGCCGCAAGAAGGCAGGAACGAACTCGGTGAAGCGGTATTCGTTGACGGCCCCGAGCCGCCCCATCGACTCCAGCCGCTCCAGGACCGCCAGCGCGCCGCTGCCCAGCCCTCCGCCCAGCTCGAGGATGGTTCCACCATCCCGGGGCAGCCACTGCTCCAGGGCGACCGCGCCGACGCGGTTGTTCACCACGTAGAGGCCGTTGTCGTTGGAGAAGTAGTCGATCCAGAGCCGAATGTGTCGTGGCGTGAACAGCACCTCTTCGCCCGACCGCTCGCCCCGCAGGAAGGCTGGATACTCGCGCGCGACGGTCTCCGCCAGCGTGTACGACGGCAGCCCTGAGGCATCGTGCCGGAGCTGCTCGTCCTTCACGGCGACGGGATCGAGCGAGGGAAAGGGAGCACGCACGCGAAACCGGCTGGCCCCCCCACCGCGGTGCTCGTCGAGCGCCCCCCGGCTGGCCAGGAGCCGGAGCATCCAGTCGAGCGGGACAACCGCCCGCCGGGGCTCGAGCTTCGCCCGGTCCGCGAGCTCGGCGGCGTCGCCCGGCTCCTGGAGAATCGCCTCGAGCCCCACGTCGTGGACCACTTGGAGCACCAGTCGGTAGACGAACTCGTCGTAGAGGTGGTGCGATCGGATGAACCTGGCGCCGAAGATGGGTATGAGCTCCGGCGGAAGGATCTCGCGCAGCCGCGCCGCATCGATCGCGGCCTGGTGTAGGCCGATCTCCCGGGCCGCGTCGGCTTCCCTGACCTCGCTCATGCGTGCGCGCTCAGCCGACGAACGGGTTCCAGATGTCGAAGAAATTGAACCACTGGGTCGGGTGCTCGCGCACGACGCCTTCCAGCACCGCGACCCAGGCCCGGGCCGCATCCTCCTCGCCATCCCGGGCGACGGTGATGGGCTTGGCGACCTTCATCACGTAGCGATAATCGGAGCCCAAGAGGCAAAACGCGGGAACCAGCGGGACCCCCGCGGCACGGGCCAGCAGAAACGGGCCCAGCGGGAAGGGCGCCGGGCGGTCGAAGAAAGGCAGCATCACGTCGCCACGCGTGCCCAGCGCCCGGTCTCCTTGGACTCCGACCACCTCACCGCGCCGAAGTGCGGCGATGAGCTCCAGTGAGACCGTGGCCCGCGAGCGCGTGACGAACCGCACGCCCTCACCGTTCCGTCGTACCCAGCGCTCCAGCTTCCGTGCCGCCTCCTCGGCCACGACGACATGGGTCGTCCGGTGAGTCCGCGCGGCCAGCAGCCGGCCCGCCAGCTCCCAGTTCCCCAGGTGGGCCGTGAGCGAGACGAGACCTCCCGTCAGTGTAGTGATGTGCTCGACGCCTTCGAGGCTCGCCACATGGGAGGTCAGCCGGGCGGCAGGCTGACGATTCGTCGAAACGAGATCGCTGAAGCACATGGCGAATTCCGAGAAGACCCGGGTGGTCAGCTGATCCAGGCACGCGCTGTCGGTCCCGGTCGTGCGCCGAAGGGTCGCCTGAATCGCCGCGCGCTCGGCCGGCATCAGTCGGGAGGCCATGCGACCAACCCGCCGCGCCACACCCAGACGGGCGCGGCGGGGCAGCCAGCCGAGCCCCGCGGCGAGACGGTAGAGATCGGGCCGATTGTAGGGATGCGAGTACCATCGCAGCCGCGGCGTGAGCCCGTCTGAGCCGGAGGTGAGCGGCTGAGTCACGCTCAAAGCCTAACATGCCGACGGCGGCTCCGCTGGAGCTGCCGCCCGACGGCAACCGAAGACGGCAACGCCCCGGCGCGCGATGCGCGCGCTCGGGGCGCGGTCGGGGCAGCGTCACCCGCGAGGCGAGAAGCGCGGGGACGCTACGCCAGACGCTCTACCGATCTCTGGGTCAACGACCCTGCCAGCCGCCGCGCCAGCGGGAGTGCCACCGATGGTAGTACGGGTGGTGCCAGTAGTACGGGCCCGGCGCGACGTACACCCCCGGAGGCGGCGGCGCGTATACGCCGACCCCGACGCCCGGCGGCGTGGCATACACGGCACACCCGCCCAGGATCAACGCGGCCAGGGCGAGACCGATCATCCTTGTCATGACGACACCTCCTGTCTCAGACCTCACTCTGTCAGACGCATCTGCCGCTGAGGCATTTGCTTGCCACCCGCAATGCTGTCAGGCCCCCTCGGGGTCGGGACTCCGACAAAATTCGTCGGACAGCGACGGGACTGGTCGGAACCCACCCGCGAAGGCGGAGCGTAAGTGGTTGACTTAGTGGGCTTCAACGGTTGGCCTTGGGCTTGCTCCGTCACACTTCCGTGGCCGAGGAGAGCGCGTCCAGACCGAAGGCACCTCGTCGCGATTACCGGTGGGTGATTCTGGTGGCGCGCGATCAGCGGGATCTCTACTCACATCTGCGCGCCGCGCTCAGGGGAGATCCCAAGGTCCAGGTGACGCTGGATCGGCGCCAGGACGGCTCGCGGAATTCCGCTTGGGTCAACGATCGGCTGCGTAGCCACGGCGCTGTGGTCATCCGCGTTCACGACGAATAGCCGCCGCCTCCTCGCCCTGCCCGCGTCGCCCCGACTCCGCCCGCTTCAGTAGACCCAAGAGAACCTCCGCGACCGTCACCGGCTGCGTGCGCGGCAGGAAGTGGCCGCCGGCGGTCCTCGACTCATCGGCATGAGAAATGAGTCCGGATGCCCCGTCAGACGCTCGACACCGTCACCCTGAGAGCGGCGGTGGCAGCATCGCGCGGATTTTCTTTTCAGCCACTTAGCCCGGTCAACGCTGGCCGACGACTTGCACCACCTTCGGTCGTTCAGCTTCCTCCCCCGCCGGGGAGGCCCAACTCAGGAGGCGGCCATGATCACCCTTCGCGGCACGAATCACGATCCGGCTCGACAGGACGGCTTCCGCGCCGCGGCCGCCGCGACCCTCACCTTGCTCGCCATGGCGATCTTCGCGCTGGCCGCCGATCCCGTGGGCATTGTCGCGCTGCTACCCGCCGCGGCCCTGGCGGTGGTCGAGGCGGTGCGTGGGTTCCGGCGCTGGCGCGGGCGACGGTCGGTCGGAGACCAGCTCGTCGCCAATCTCCTGCGGGACCTCAACGACGACTACTACCTCGTCGAGAACGTCACGCCCGGCCGGAAGAACCGGCGCGGCCAGGTCCTCATCGGCCCGTGCGGCGTGTTGGTGATCGAGACCAGGCGCACCACCGGTCGCGTCCTGTGCTACAGCGAGCGCTGGTACGTCAACGGCTGGCGGCGACGAGGCTTCGGCCGCCGCATCCGCCGCGCGGCCTCCACCATCGACCGGAACCTCCGCCGCTGGTGTCCCGAGGACGCTTCCTCGTACCGCCGGGTCGAGGCCCTGGTGGTCTTCACCCATCCGCGCTGCCGGCTGAACGTCTACCGGCCCAGGACGCTGGCGACGCGCTACTCCGAGCTGCTCCAGCTAGTCTGGTCGCTCGAGCGCCGGAACAATCTCTCCTCCGAGCTGGCCTGCCGGCTGGCCGAGAGGCTGGCCCACGGGCCCGCCGAGGCGGCGAGCGAGCCTTCGCTGAAGCACGCAGAAGGCTGGTAGCGCCGCGGGATCGCGGGCGCCGGATCCTCCTCAGCGCCCCTCGCGTTCGCCTATCCGTGAAAGGTCAGCCGCCCCTCGTCGCGGCTCCAGAGGCGGATCAGGTGGCGCTTTCGCTCCGGCTCCGCGGCGTCGCGGAAGGACGTCCGGCTGTGGGCAAGGTGATGGTTGTTCAGGTACTGGATCTGGCCTCGCTCGATCGTCAATTCCACCCGGAGCTCGGCGCTGTCCAGGACGGCGCGCATGGCCGCCAGAGCCTCGCCTCCCTCGGCGTCGAGCGGACTTCTCGCGAGCTCCGCTCCGGTCTGGACCAGGGCCTCGTTGCTGCGGCAGCGCAAGCCGCGCGCGCCATACTGGAAGATCGGCTGCCACGCGACCTTCTCGTCCCCGGCCGCGTGTTCGGCCTGCCGGTCCCACGGGAAGGCGCGGTAGAGCCGTGGGAGCACGTCGGGGCGCCGGCGCCGGAGCAAGTTGTGGACGGTACCAGGCTCACGAACTGGCTTACGCCGCCTTCCTGAGCGGGCTGGAGGCAGAGGAGACCCACCAGCTCCGGCGGCAGATCGAGCCATGGCGCGTCGGTGTGGAAGAGCAGCTCGAGATTGGTCACCGATCGGCGGACGCCATACGTCAGGGCCTGTCCCGTGTCGCGCACGTCGTAGAGCATCGTGCCGTCCCACTTCTGGGCGACCAGCCGGCCGAGCATGGAAGTGAGGAGCCAGTAGACCGCGCGGCTCTCCTCCGCCGAGAAGCGCTCCACCGGCAGCCGGTCGATGACCACCAGGCCGATCCCCTGGCGGAGCTTCCGCCCCACCGCGGCCATGACCTGGGTGGAGACGGGTAGCGCGAACTGATCAGGCACGAGGAGCAGGATCGGCAGCGGACCCCGTCTGAGCCGGTCCACCACCTCCTCCAATTCGGCGACCGCCGGCGCCGGCAGGGGCACCGTCCAATCGGCGGGGCCGATCGTCTCCCGCAGCCAGGCCCGCTCGTCGATGACGTCGTGAGTCGGCACGGCGCTCCGATCCCAGCCTGACTTGCGGCTCGGCTCCGGATCGGTCACCCGCGCCCGATGAACGGCATCTTGGTGGCCATGACCGTGAGGAACTGCACGTTCGCGTCGAGGGGAAGGCTGGCCATGTAGACCACCGCGCGCGCCACGTGCTCGACATCCATCGTCGGTTCGACCGCGATCGTGCCATTGGCCTGCGGCACCCCCGCCTTCATCCGCTCCGTCAGGGGCGTGGCGGCGTTGCCGATGTCGATCTGGCCGCAGGCGATGTCGTACTTCCGCCCGTCGAGGGACACCGCCTTTGTGAGCCCCGTGATCGCGTGCTTGGTCGAGGTATATGGGGCCGAGTTCGGCCTCGGGGCGTGCGCCGAAATGGACCCGTTGTTGATGATGCGCCCGCCCCGGGGCGTCTGGCCCTTCATGATCCTGAAGGCTTCCTGGGTGCAGAGAAAAGCGCCCGTCAGATTGATGTCGACGACCGCCTTCCACTGCTCGTACGTCAGCTCCTCCAGGGGTACGGCGGGGGCACCGATCCCCGCGTTGTTGAACAGCAGGTCGAGTCGGCCGTGGACGTCCTTCGTTTTGGTGAAAAGCGCGCGGACGGAGGCAGGGTCGCCCACGTCGGTCGGTACGACCAGAGTCCGCGAGGCGCTCGCCTTGGCTTCCGCCGCGGTCGCCTCCAGGGGTTCCTTGCGACGTCCCGCGAGGACCACGGAGTACCCCTCCCTCAGCAGCGCGAGGGCCACCGCCTTGCCAATCCCCGTGCCCGCCCCAGTGACGACGGCGATCTTGCTCGATGAGGTCATGTCGTAGCTCTCCGCGTGTCCGGTCGTGGGATGGATGGTGTCCACTGTTTCCTCCGCCTCGCCCCGGGCGTACTATACCGCCATCGGCGCCTTGGGCGCGAAGGCGCTCAACCGCCGAACCGACCGAGGCGACCGTCCACCCTACGCGGAGAACCGACATGGAACTGTTCGACGTGATGCGCACCACCTTCGCCGCGCGCGAGTTCACCGACGATCCTGTGCCGGACGCGACGCTCTTCAGGATCCTGGACCAGGCCCGCTTCGCGCCCAGCGGGGGCAATCGCCAGGGGTGGCGGGTGCTGGTGATCCGGGACCGCGCGACGCGGGCGGCGCTGGCCGAGCTGAGCGCCCCGGCCGCCAAGCGATACGCCGCCCAGGTGCAGGCGCGCGAGAATCCGTGGAACACCATCGACCCGACGTCGGTCGACGCCGCGACCATCGAGCGCACAACGCCGCCGGCGCGGCTCATCGAGCCCTTCCTGAAGGCCGCGGTGGTCCTCGTCATCTGCGTCGATCTCAAGGTGGTCGCCTCGATGGATCAATCCCTGCCGCGCGTCGGGGTCATCAGCGGCGCCTCCATCTATCCCTTCGCATGGAACATCCTGCTGGCCGCGCGGCACGAGGGGTTCGGCGGGACCATCACCACGCTGGCGGTGGCGGAAGAGCCGAAGGTGCAGTCCCTGCTGGGGATCCCGCGGCACGTGGCGGTGGCCGCCGTCATGCCGCTGGGCCGCCCGGTCAAGCCGCTCGGACGGCTCACCCGCAAGCCCGTCCCGGAGTTCGCGATGCTCGAGCGCTGGGGCGGCCCGCCGCTCCAGGAGCGCGCCCGATGAGGTTCGGCATCGGACTCTCCGTCCAGCATCCACCCGACGAGCCGCAGGCGCGACGCTTCCAGGACCACCTCGGACAGGTTCGCCTCGCGGGCTCGGTTGGCTTCGACTCGATCTGGGCGAGCCAGCACTACCTCTCCGCGCCCTTCACGTACTTTCAGCCCATCCCGGTGCTGGCCCGCGTGGCAGCCGAGGCGGGATCGATGACGCTCGGGACCGGCTGTCTGCTCCTCCCCCTGCACCACCCCGTCGCGGTCGCCGAGCAGATCGCGACTCTCGACGTGATCTGCGACGGGCGCTTCATCTTCGGCGTGGGCCTCGGCTATCGCGACGTGGAGAACGAGGCGATGGGCTTGGACCCGAAGAGTCGGGTCGGCCGGTTGGTCGAGGGGCTCGAGGTCATCGAGCGGCTGTGGAGCGGCGAGCCCGTGAGCTACGCCGGCCGGCACTTCACGCTCAACGAGGTCCGGATCTCGATGCCGCCGCTTCAGCGACCGCGCCCGCCGATCTGGCTTGCCGCCAACAGCGACGACGGGGTCAAGCGGGCCGCGCGCCTGGGGGATGCCTGGCTCATGAATCCCCACTCGACGACGGCGACACTCGAGCGCCAGTTGGCGCTCTTCCGCGAGACGCGACAGCGGCTCGGGCGGCCCCCGGCGACGGAGATTCCGCTGATCAAGGAGTGCTACGTCGCCGCCGACAGCGCGACGGCCGTGGCCGAAGCGCGGCCGTTCCTCGAGGCCAAGTACGAGGCCTACCGGCGATGGGAGCAGGACAAGGCGCTGCCGGACGGCGAGGGCTTCGACCCGAACTTCGAGGCCCTCGCGCGGGACCGCTTCCTGCTGGGCGATCCGGCTCGGGTTCGAGAGGAGATCGCCCGCTATCGCGAGCGGCTCGGCGTCACCACGATGATCTTCAGGCTCCAGTGGCCGGGGATGGATCCGGCCAAGGTGCTCCGCTCCATTCGGCTGCTGGGAGAGCAGGTCCTCCCGCATCTCCGCTGAGCGAAGGCCGGACGACCCCGCCATTCGCGCCGGCCCGCGATCGGCGACGGCCGAGGCTCACCGCTGGCTCCACGGGGGCGTCGGAAACAGCGGCTTGCCGCTCGATACCTCGCCGGGCCAGACCACGACCTGCTTGCCGTCCTGCCACTGGATCGTGACCATCTTGTGGCCGATCTGGAACCCCCGCTCGTCCACGTGGTACTCACCGAACGCGGTCTTGGCTCGGAGACCGAGGAGGTCCTGGCGGAGCTTGTCCGGGTCGAGCCCCCCCACCCGCCGCACCGCTCCCACGAAGAGCTGGCAGCCGGTATAGGCGGCCGCGGAGTGATAGGAGGGCATCCGGTTGAACTCTTTCTTGTACCCGTCCACGAACTCCTGGATGCCCGGATACGGCAGCCCCGACTCCCACTGCGAGGCCCCGTACACGAACTCCGCCGTCCTCCCCAGGAGCTTGTAGTACTCGGGAAGGTCGCCGCCCACGGTGCTGCCGAACATCTTGACGTTGACGTCCAGCTCCTTCATCTGTCGGGTGATCGCCACGATGTCGTCGAAATACGTCGCGGCCCCGAGCACGTCCGGCCTCGACGCCTTCACCTTCGTGAGGATCGCCGAGAAGTCCGTGGTCCCCTTCGGATAGGCCTCCTCGAAGACGACCTCCAGGCGCTTCTTCTTCGCCAGCTCCACCGCGCCCTTGACGGCGGCCTTGGGGAACAGCGTGTCCTCGTTGATCAGCGCGATCGTCTTGAGACCGTTGCGAGCGGCCAGGTCGACGAGACCCTCCAGATAGACCTCCGACGGTGACACAACCATGATCAGGTACTTGCGGCCCTTCTCCCAGATCGACGTCGTGGCGGCGAGGGGCGCGACCATGAGCTTCTGGTACTTCTCGGTCACATTCGCGACGGCCTCGGTGAGATTCGACGCATACGGCCCCATCACCGCGTCCACCTTGTCCTCGGTGATCAGCTTCTCGTAGAGCCGCAC
This sequence comes from Candidatus Methylomirabilota bacterium, assembly GCA_035708525.1. Classification (GTDB taxonomy): domain Bacteria; phylum Methylomirabilota; class Methylomirabilia; order Rokubacteriales; family CSP1-6; genus DASSSH01. Next base: position 1,297 of record DASSSH010000116.1, on the reverse strand, counting down.
GGCCGTCTGGGGGTCGGAGCGATCGTCGTAGATGGTCAGCTCGATCTTCCGGCCCAGGACGCCTCCCTGCTCGTTCACGTGCTTCTGACAGAGCAGGTAGCCCTCACGACCATACGCCCCTGGTTTGGCGTACGAGCCCGTCGCCGAAATCGAGGCGCCGATCCGAATCGGCGACTGAGCGGCCGCGGTCGCCACCAGTCCGCCGAACACCGCCGCGGCGAGAGCGATGCCAAGAACACTCCGCGCGAGTCTCTTCATGGCCCGATCCTCCTGGAGGCTAGAGCCCGTACAGCTCTCTGGCGTTGTCGCACAGGATCCGGCGCCGCGCCGTGGGGGCGACGTCCTTGAAATTGTCCTCGATATGCCGTTGGGAGTCTGGCCAGGTGCTGTCGGCGTGCGGGTAGTCGGAGGCCCACATCACCCGATGCTCGCCGAGCGCGTCGAGCAGCCGCAGTCCCGCGTGGTCGGTCTGGAAGGTCGCCCAGACCTGCCGGCGGAAGTAGCGGCTCGGCTCCATGCTCAGGCGTAACCCGCCCTGAGCGCGCCAGTACTCCCCCGCATCGAGGAACTTCTGGTAGGTGTCGTCCATCCGCTCCAGCATGTACGGCAGCCAGCCGATGCCGGTCTCGGCCAGCACGATCTTCAGCGCCGGGTACCGCTCCAGGGCTCCGGAGAAGATGACGGCCGCGAGCGCCTCATCCATCTGCATCGTGCTGCACGACACGCGCACTCCCATGTTTCCCGGATCGGTCGCCTTGGGACCGCTGTACGTGACCGTGCGCAGGCCGCCCCCCAGATGGAACCCGATGGGAATCGCGCACTCGGCGGCCGCTTCCCAGAGCGGGTCCCAGGCCCGGTCCCAGAGTGGCAGCTCGACCCGCGCCGCGAGCAGCATGCCAGTCCGCAGCCCGCTTCGCTTGAGGTGACGCACCTCTTCGGCCGCCGCCGTTGGGCCGTCGATGGGGACGAGGCCCGCCCCGAGCAGCCGCTCCGGCGCCGTGGCGCAGAACTCGGCAAGCCAGTCGTTGTAGGCCCGATAGCAGACCCGGCGCAGCTCCGGATCCTTGATCAGGAGCGGCACGATGGGACCATACATGACGGTCGCATCGACGCCGTCGCGGTCCATGTCCGCCAGCCGGAGCTCGGTCGTCGTCGGGCGGAGCACGCCGTGCTCGAGCACGCCGCCGCGCTCGAGGGCCAGCCGGCGGCCGCCCATCGCGCCAGCCGCCCCTTTGCGGCCACCCCACGGGTCCCACCGGTCCTCCCCACAGACCCAGTACGGCCCCTCCGCGGTCTC
>DASSSH010000115.1:0-4639 GCA_035708525.1 Candidatus Methylomirabilota bacterium | reverse complement strand
ACCGCGTCCAGTTCCAGGGCGGCAGCGATCAGAGCCCTGAGCGGATCGTCCGGGTCACGGACAAGCACACGCCGGAGAATCCCGTCACGCTCAGCTACGACTTCCGATCGCGCCAGTACCGCACGCCATGAACCGGCGAGGCCCGCTGATCGCGCTCTGCCTCGTGCTGCTGGCGGGCTGCGCCACTGTCGAGCGCGTCGGCACGCCCGTCAAGTACACCCTCCTCGGCGAAGACCGCAAGCTCCGCCGAAGTCTGGAGGCCGGGCTCGCGCAGCTGAAGGAAGCGCGCTACGAGGAGGCGGTGGCCTCGCTGAACCAGTCGGTGTGGGACCTCGAGCGGATCAGCCGGCGCGGGCTGCGCGTCGAGGAGCTTGCCGAGACGCATCGGGCGCTCGGGAGCGCGTACTCGGGGCTGCGAAAGAGGGACTGGGCGGAGGAGCAGTGGCAGCTCGCCCAGGCGCTGCGAGAAGTCGGCCGTGACGAGGCGGCGAGCCCCGGCTCGCCCGAGGCCTCGCTCGGCCGCGCCCGGGAGGCCTATGCCTCGGCCCGGTTCCCCCAGGCGCTCAACATCCTGCGCCAGGCGCTCGTCGATCTCGAGGGCGTCGCGGATCCGCCCGCCCGCGTGAAGCGGCTCGAGGAGGCGCGGTGCTACCTGGCGTTCACCTACGTCGCGCTTGAAAAGGAGAGCCGGGCGAAGGCCGAGCTGCAGCGGCTCCAGGCTCTCGATTCCTCGGTCGCCTCCTGCGCCCGCGAGGCGCCGCCGGTGGTGCGCCGGCTCATCAGCGAAGTGCAGAAGCGGCCCGCCGCGCGGTGAGCGCGGGCTGAGCGCGAAGGGGGCGCGCCAGCACATGCGCAAGACAGCCTCGAAGCGCGTCTGGACTCGATCCTTTGGCACGACGGATGTCGGACGCACCCGGACGCGTAACGAGGATTGCTTTCTCATCGCCGATCTCACGCGGGGCCACGCGATCCGGGACTCGATCCCCTGTGAATTCGAGCTTGGCGAGCGCGGGTCGTTCTTCGTGGTCGCCGATGGCATGGGCGGTGCGGCGGCGGGGGCCCTGGCGAGCGCGATGGCCACCGACACGGCCTACTCGCATCTGCTGGCATCCTGGACGGCGGAGCGAGCCGCAACCCCCGACCGGTTCGTGCACCGGCTGACCGAAGCCCTGGAAGTCGCGAACGGCCACATCCACTCGCATGCCGCCTCACGGCCGGAGCTTCGCGGGATGGGGACCACCGCGACGGCCGCGGGGCTGCTCAGCGACCACGTCTATCTGGCCCAGGTGGGAGACAGCCGCGCCTACCTCGTCCGCGAGGGGGAAGCTTACCAGCTCACGAAGGACCAATCCCTCGTTCAGCGGTTGATCGATGCCGGCGAGCTGACCGATGCGGAGGCGGCCGAGGGCGGGCGCCGGAACGTCATCCTCCAGGCCCTGGGGCCGGCCCCGCAAGTGCGGGTGGCCGTGACCTATCAGCAGCTGCGCTGGGGGGACATTCTCGTCCTGTGCTCCGACGGGTTGTCGTCCCTGGTCAAGCCGGCGGAGATCGCGCGGATCGCCGCCACCGAGCCCGAGATCGCCACCGCCTGCAAGCGGCTCGTCGACCTGGCGAACGAAAAGGGCGGCACCGACAACATCACCGTCGTGCTCGTCCGCCTCGCCGGCGACGGCCTCCAGCCTCCCGGCTGTGAATCCGCCGGCTACCGCCTCTACAACGGGGTCAGGTCTTGAATTACGACATTTGCTGACAACGCGCGCATTGTCATCGAATGTTGCATTTCAAGACCTGACCCCAGAGGGTGGCGGGTGAGGGGGCGGCACGGGTGATCCGCACGCCGAAGGGAGCCAGCGCGTCGTCGATGGCATTGGCGATGGCCGCGGGCGGGGAGATGGCCCCGCCCTCGCCCAGGCCCTTCACCCCGAGCGGATTGCGCGGGGAGGGGAACTCCATGTGCACGGTCTCGATGGGCGGCACCTCGTCGGCCATCGGCAGGTGGTACTCCATCAGCGTCTGGGTCATGAGCTGCCCCGCACCGTCGTAGTCGATGTTCTCCCAGAGCGCGCCGCCGATGCCCTGCACGACGCCGCCGTGGATCTGGCCGTCCACGATCACGGGATTGATCACGCGCCCGCAGTCGTGCGCCACCACGTAGCGCAGCAGCCGCACCGCGCCGGTCTCGGGATCGCACTCGACGACCGCCACGTGGACGGCGCTCGCATAGGTCACCGTCGGCACCGGCGGGTACGCGGAGGCCTCGAAGTCGGGCTCGGCCACTCCCGCGCCCGAGAAGGTCGGGAGCGAGGCCTGCAGAATCCGCGCGAAGGGCAGCGCGCGATCGGGCAGCCCACGGACGAAGACGCGCCCGTCAGCGATGTCGAGATCAGCCGGCGCGGCCTCGAGTAAGGCCGCCGCGGCGCCCAGCAGCTTCTCCCGCACGATGCGGCTCGCCTGAGCCACGGCATTGCCCGCGAGGACGAGGCTCCGGCTCGCGAAGGTGCCGATGCCGAAGGGAATGGCGGCCGTATCCCCGCCGATCACCGTCACGTCCTCGAGCGCCACGCCTAGCGTATCGGCGGCGATCTGGGCGAACACCGTCTCGTGCCCCTGGCCCTGCGAGCACGCCCCCGTCGCCACCACGACCCTGCCCGAGGGATCGATCCTGACGACGGCGCCTTCGTAGGGCCCGATGCCGGTGCCCTCGACGTAGGACGAGATTCCGATGCCGCGATGGACGCCGCGCTCGCGCAGCCCCGCCTGCTCCTTCCTGAAGTCGTCGTACCCCACCGCGCCGAGCGCGGCCTCGAGCGTCGCCGGGAAATCCCCGCTGTCGTACACGAGCGGCTGGCCGTCGCGGTAGAGGAGCCCCACGTCGTAGGGCATCTCCTCCGCACGCACGAAATTGCGCCGGCGGATCTCGGCCGGGTCCATCCCGATCCGCCGCGCGAGGCAATCCACGATCCGGTCCATGGCGAAGACGGCCTCGGGCCGGCCGGCGCCGCGATAGGGCGCGTGCGGTGTCTTGTTGGTGACGACCGAGCGCGCCTCGATCGCGAGATTCCTGACGCGGAAGGGGCCGAGCAGATGGCCCACCGTGTTGTAGGGCTGGACGATGCCCCACGGGTTGTACGCGCCCTGATCCAGCAGGAAGCGGTCGCGCAGCCCGAGGATCCGGCCGTCGGCCGTGGCGGCGATCTCGACGTCGTGGATCTGCTCGCGCGAGTGAGTGGCGCTCGCCAGATGCTCGCGCCGCGTCTCCACCCACTTCACCGGCCGGCCGAGCCGCTGGGCCAGGAGCGGCACCAGCACGTCCTCCGGATAGATCGAGACCTTGGTGCCGAAGCCTCCCCCCACATCGGGCGCGATCACGCGCACGCGGTGCGCCGGCAGCCCGAGGACCTCGGTCAGCGCGCGCTGATGCGAGTGCGGCACCTGGGTCGAGGACCAGACCGTCAGCTCCCCGCGCGAGCCCGGCGCCGCCAGCAGCCCGCGCGGCTCGAGCGGCATCCCGGCATAGCGCTGCATGCTGAGCCGCTCGCTCACCACCACCGGCGCGGAGGCGAAGGCCGAGTCCGGATCGCCGAGCGTGAGCGCGAAGGCCACCGCCACGTTGTCCGGCCACTCGGGATGGATCTTCGGCGCCCCCGCAGCGAGGCCGGTCTCGACATCGCAGATCACCGGCAGCGGGTCATAGTCCACCTCGATCAGCGCGAGCGCGTCCTCGGCGGCGTAGCGGCTCTCGGCCACGAGGATGGCAACGGGCTCGCCGACATGGCGCACCACGCCGCGGGCCAGGGGGTACTGCGCCGCCGCACGCACCCGAAACCCGACCCGCTGCTGGAGCGCCGGCGGCGCCACGCCCGCCGTGGGCAGGGGCTTCAGCCGATCGGCGAGGTCCTCGAAGGTGAAGACCCCGCGCACCGCCGGGTGCCGGCGCGCCGCCTCGACGCGGATGGCCGCGATGCGCGCGTGGGCGTGGAGACTCCGCAGGACCACGGCGTGGAGGCAGCCGGCAGGCGCCAGATCATCCACGAACTGCCCCCGCCCTGCCAGCAGCCGCGGATCCTCCTTCCGCCGCACCTCCGCGCCCACATATTTCCCGCCCATGCGCCGCCATGATACGACGGGGTCAGGTCTTGAAATACGACATTTCATGACAACGCGCGCATTGTCACAAAATGTTGCAATTCAAGACCTGACCCCAAGAGACGATCTCGGCGGGGCTTGGCCCTAGTGCTTCTTCCTGGCAGCAGATTTGGCTTTCACGCGTCGGCGCAAGGCAGGACTGGCCGACAGATCGGCCGGTTTGAGGTCTTTCACGTAGGGCATCGAATCGTGGGTGGCCCAGAAGTCCGCCGCCTCGCGGTCGCTCTTGAATCGCGGAATTCTGATGCGGCGCTTCATGACCGGCCTCTCTGTTTTCGTCTGTACAAGTGACGTTCGCTCTCTGTCATATCACGCGCCGTAAGCGGTTTGACGAGCCCACCGCCTCTTCGCGCGCAGACGACGAATAGATGGCGCCCCTCTTCCGCTCTCCCATAAACTAGGTAGCGATAGTCCCGTCCGCGAAGAACAAGGGGCTTACGCATCAGCGCGTCTTCGACTTCTTCGGCGGCCACCCCATGCTGAGCGATGTGCT
>DASSSH010000114.1:0-6247 GCA_035708525.1 Candidatus Methylomirabilota bacterium | reverse complement strand
AAGCTCTGCACGGGATGCGTGGGGGATCTGCTCTACTGCCTCAAGGCCTTCGGCGGACGGGATGTCGAGTGACCGCGGTCGCGCTCACTCGTGCATCACGTGGCGGAGATCGTGCTTGAGGAAGCGGATCCGGTCGTACTTGGCCTCGTAGACAGCTGCCAGCGCCTCGATCGGGTACTCGGGTACGGGCCCCACCGAGCCCGCCGCCGCGCCGACCTCGCCGATCAAGACAAACCGGCCGCGCTGGTCCTTGAAGAGCGCGATCCAGCGGATCCGCGGGTCCGCGCGGAGCTTCCGGTAGAAATCTACTGCCTTCGTCGCTCCGGCGGGCGTCTCGCATTCCAGGAGCATCTCGCAGGAGAGCACGATCCAATCGGCCTTGAGCTCACCTCGCGCGGTGTAGGACTCGACGAAATCCAGGAGCACCTTCTCCGGCGACGCGACTGAATGAACCTTGAGCTCGACCGGGAAGTCGCGGGGCATGACGAGTCCGGTCTTCCGCCCTCTTGCGTACTGGCCGACGGCGGCGGCCTCGTCGCCGGGGAGCAGGGCCGTCTTGCCCGGGGCCAGGAGGTCGGGCCGCTTCTCGATGAGGAAGGCGGCGGCGGCCAGCACTCGCCGGTCGTCGGCGTCTCGCGGCGTGAGGCGGATGGCGAGCGCCTGGTACTGGGAGAAGAGCATCACGAGCACCGCCGCCGTCAGCCCCGACCAGAACCAGCGCCCGGACAGCCGGAGGAGACAGGCGGCGCCCCAGAGCGCCAGCGGGATGGCTGCCACATATCCGTAGGTCTCGGCGTTCGAAGCCTTGAGCAGCGGGATCAGCGCGACGAGCAGCCAGAGCCCCATGACTCCCAGCGCCCGCGTCCGCGCGGATGCCCACGCCCCATCCGGCGGCGGCTCCTTCCAGTTCAGCAGCCATCCCGCCAGCCCGATTGCCGCCAGGGGCAGCACGATGCCGAAGGTGCTCCAGGCGTAGGCGGCCATGTGGGCCACCGAGGGCGGCGGCGCGTCGCTCACCTTGAAGAACGGGAAGAGGAGCAGCGCGCGCTTGTAGAGATCGGCATGCTGGGGCGGCCCGAACCAGCGCCCGTAGACGAAGAGCGCCGCGGCCCAGGCTGCGTAGACCGCGACGACGGCGGCAGGGACGAGGCTGACGCGGTTCCGGAGCAAGGCTCCCAGACGGCCCGTCAGGACGACGAAGACCGCAAGAACGAGCAGGAAGGCCGGCCAGTCGAGTCCGGTCAACAGATAGAGCGCCACCGAGAGCGGCGCGCCCACCCGATACAGCCGCCGCTCGGGCTCCTGGGCCAGCCCGACGAAGAACCAGAGCACGAGCAGCTCGGCGGCCACGCTCAGCAGATTGAAGATCCAGGGCAGCCGGACCGCGATGACGACCCACGGCGAGAGCGCCAGGGTGAGCGCGCACAGCCACCCGAAGCGCGGGGAGTGCAGCCTGCGGCCGAGCCCGTAGACCAGCACGATGCAGAGCGCCGCGAGCACGATGTTGGGGAGCATCATGGTCCGCGGGTTGAGCGGCAGCAGGTTGCCGACGGTGTACTCGTAGAGGTTGAGCAGCAGGAACTGGAGCGGTCCTTCGTTGCGGCTCAGCACCGCGACGGGCAGGAAGTACTTCTGATCTTTGATGCTCCACGTGAGCGAGTGCCACACCGTGCCCGAATCCCGCATGGCCACCCCGTCGTAGAAGGGATGCACGCTCGGCTGCCCGATCCATCCGACGGCGAAGAGGTAGGCGACGAGGGCGGCGAGGAGTAGCCAGCGGCCGACGGCGCTCATGCGGGCCTTCGCGCGACGACGAAGACGGATGAGCCCCAGGGCCACGAGAGCAAGCGGGTGAGGCCGACCTCGAGGAGGACGAGCGCAGTGAGCGGCGGATTGAGCCACCCGGGTGAGCGGGCGGTGTCCGACGTCGCCCGGGTCTCGCCCGCTCCGCGCGTGAGACGCCGCCAGGCCAGCAGCGGGAGGAACAGGGTCCAGTTCCAGTACGTCAGCCGCGCGATCTCGAAGCCGGCCCGCTCGCAGAGTCCCCGCAGCTCGGGCGCGCGGAAGCGACGGGCGATACCCACCGCGAGGTCGTGCTCGCCGCTCAGGCTCTCGAAGGCGGGGAGATTGACGAGGAGCAGGCCGCCGGGCTTGAGGATCTCGAAGAAGCGCGCGAGGGCCGCCGCCGGGTCCATGCCGCGGTAGCAGAGGACGTCGAGACAGACCACCGCGTCGGCTGATCGCGCTCTCACGGGCACGGCGCTGGCCGAGGCCCGCACGAGGCTCCGCACGCCTCGGGCGCGGCAGTGCTCGAGCGCCTTGGGCTCGAGATCGAACCCGACGTAGCTCACGCCGGGAAGGGCCCGGCGGATGGCGCGGAAGGTCCCGCCAGTGCCACAGCCCACGTCGAGGATCCTCGGGCGGGCCCCGGCGGGGAATCGGCGAACGAGAGCGCCCACCACGAGGCGCCGCAGGCCGCGGTACCACCAGAGGCGGTCCTCGGCCCGGGCCATGACATCGTACTCTCCGCGCTTCACGGCGAGAGGCCGAGCGGGCGGGGGCCGCTCACCGCGCCGGGGCGGCCGAGCCAGTCACCGCGTCGATGACCTGGTTGACCTCGCGGTCGGTCAGCTCCGGATAGAGGGGCAGGCTCAAGACCTCGGCAGCCAGCCGCTCGGTCAGCTCGAGCCCACCGGGCCCGACCCGGACGAGACCGGCATAGCCTTCCTGGCGGTGGACCGGGGCCGGATAGTGGATCATGGTCTCCACGCCCCGGCTCCGGAGCCCCTCCTGAAGCCGCTCGCGCTCACGGCTCCGGACGACGTAGAGATGGTAGATGTGTCTGGCCCAGCCGGCCTCGGTGGGCGGCGTGACCGGTCCGCCGCGGAAGGCGGCCGTATAGCGCGCCGCGATCGCGCGGCGCCGCTCGTTCCACTCGTCGAGCCGGTCGAGGCCGGCCAGCAGCACCGCGGCCTGCAGCTCGTCGAGCCGGCTGTTGTAGCCCTTGAGCACGGAGCGACTGGGCTCCCCGTAGCCGTAGTTGCGCAGCAGGCGAAGCCGCTGGGCCAGGGCGCCGTCGTGCGTGACCACCATGCCGCCGTCTCCGAGCGCGCCCAGGTTCTTGGTCGGATAGAAGCTGAAGCAGCCCGCGTGCCCCACGCTGCCCGCGCGCCGGCCCTCGTACTCGGCGCCGTGGGCCTGGGCGCAGTCCTCCAACAGCAGGAGCCCGCGGCGCTCGGCGAGATCGCGCAAGGCGCCCAGATCGGCGCATTGCCCGTAGAGGTGGACCGGCAGAATGCACTTGGTGCGGGGGGACAGGGCCGCCTCCGCCCGAGCGGGATCCATCGTCAGCGTCGCGGGATCCACCTCGACCAGCACCGGCGTGGCTCCGGCCTTCACGATGGCGGCGATGGTCGGCGCACAGGTGTGGCTCACCGTGACGACCTCGTCGCCGGCCCCGACCCCGAGCGCCTCCAGGGCGAGCCAGAGGGCGTCGGTGCCGCTCGCGACGGCGACCGCATGGCCCACGCCGCAGTACTTGGCGAACTCGCGCTCGAGCTCGGCGCCGGCCTCTCCCAGGATGAACCGGCCCCGCGCGAAGACCCGTCCCACCTCGGCCTCGAGCCGCGGGCGGATGCTCTCGATCCGCCGGCGCAGGTCGAGGAAGGGCACCGCGTCAGGCGGCGTAGTGCTCACCGAACTCGCGGTAGAAATCGAGGGTTCGCTGGAGCCCGTCGGCGAGCGGCACGCGGGGCTTCCAGCCAAGGACGCTCACCGCGCGGCTGAAATCCGCGTAGTAGTCGCCGATGTCGATGGCACGGCGATCTTCGGGAAACGGGACGATGCGCCAGCGGCCGGAGCCGTTCAGCTTGATGAGCAGCTCGGCCAGCTCTTTCAGGCTGATCGGCGGCTCGGCGCCCAGGTTGAGCACCTGGCCCACGGCCTGCTCGGACGCAGCCGCGGCGAGCAGCGCCTCGACGGCATCGTCCACGTAGTTGAAGTCCCGCAGTTGCGAGCCGTCACCGAACACCTGGATCTCCTCACCGCGCAGGAGGTTGCGGATCCACACGCCCAGGAAGGTCTGCCGCGCGTCCTTGATCCGCATGCGCGGGCCGTAGGTATTGGTCAGGCGGAGCGCCGCGGCGCGGACGCCGTAGACGTTGCTGTAGAGGATGTGGTACCACTCCCCGGCCATCTTGTTGATGCCGTTAACGTCGGTGGGCCGGAGCAGGTGCCGCTCGTCCACCGGGAGGTACTCCGGCCGGCCGTAGATCTGCCGCGTGCTCGCGTAGACGACCCGGATGCCGGGATTGTTGCGGCGGCACGCCTCCAGGATGAAGAGCTGGGCGCGGCAGTTGATCTCCAGATCGGTGTAGGGATCGGTCATGGAGTCGACGTGGCTCGTCTGCCCTGCGAGGTTGAAGAGCACGTCCTTGCCCCGGACGAGCTGCCGCATGCTGTGCTCATCACGCACGTCGGCGATGTTGACCGTCACGTCCTTCTCGATGCCGCTGATGTTGAAGAGGTTGCCGCCGTACTCGGGGATCAGGGAGTCGACCAGGACGATCTCGGCCGCGCCTTGGGTCAGCAGACGGCGCGCCAGGTTGCTCCCGATGAAGCCGAGTCCGCCGGTGACGAGAACGCGGAGCCCGCGGAAGGCCTCAGTCGTCACCGGTCCGGTCCTCCACCGCGCCGAGGCCGTGCGCGTCCTGGACCACGGCCTGCGGGGTCTCGTTGATCGCCAGGTACAGCCGCCCGAGATACTCGCCCACGATCCCCAGGATCAGCAGCTGGGCGCCGGCGAAGAGCATGGTGATGATGGCGAGGAACGGCCAGCCCTCGGGGACGTGACGGCCGGCCAGCTTCTCGATCGCCACCCAGAGACTGCCGAGCGCGCTCAGACCGATCAGGGCGAATCCCAGGAGCGTGCTCACCCGCAGCGGCATGACGGAGAAGCTGACGAACATGCTCCCCCAGAGACTGATCAGCTTCCGCAGCGTGTAGCCCGACCGTCCGACCTCGCGCTGCCGGTGGACGACCTCGACCCGCCCGATGTTGCGCGTGCAGCGCAGTGCCAGCCCGTCCACGTACGGATAGGGGCCGCGGTACTTGACGATCTCGCGCACGAGCCAGCGGCTCATGCACTTGAAGCTCGACAGGTAGAGATCCTTGGGCTTGTCCAGCATGAAGTTGGCGACCCAGCCGTTGAAGCGGCTGCCCAGCCGGCGAGCCCAGCCGTGCTCGCGGCGGGTGAAATACGAATAGACCAGATCGAAGCCCTTCGCCCGCGCCTCCTCGAACAGCCGGATGGCGTCTTCCGGGCGATGCTGCAGGTCGTCATCCATGATCACGACATAGGCGCCCAGCGTCCGGCGCAGTCCCGCCATGACGGCGTTGTGCTCGCCGAAGTTCTTCGCCAGACGGAGGTAGGTCACGACGTCGGGGTACTTCTCGGACAGCTGGAGACACACCTCGTGGCTGCGGTCCCGGCTACCGTCGTTGACCAGGACAATCTGCATCGGGCCGCGATGATGGTAGGCGTCGATCAGCTGCTGGGTCAGCGCGGCGATGGTGGGCTCGGCGTTGTAGACCGGCACCACGACGCTGAGATCCACGCGCGGCTTGCCGCCCATCACCAGGGCACCTCAGCCGGGCCGCCGCGCGCGCGGCGCCTCCTCATGGCCGGTTCCCGGACCATTCACGGGGAAAGCGGCAGAGCGCCCGGCGGTGGGGGTTACCTGAGCTTCACCCGCTCGCCTACCAGATTCACCAGCCGCAGCGCGGTCAGGATCCGGATCACGACCCAGGAGGGATCGAACTCGAAGCGCCCCATGCTGAACTTGGGGCTCGACGGGTAGGCGTGGTGGTTGTTGTGAAGGCTCTCGCCGCCGGTCAGCCAGGCCAGCAGCCGGATGTTGGTGGCGGAGTTGTTGAAGAAGTTCTTCCGCCCCCACCAGTGGCCCAGACCGTTGATGGAGGGTGCCAGGACGAAGACGTAGAGGACGAAGTGAGTCATGGCCACGGCCAGTCCCCAGATCGGTCCCAACACCAGCATGGCCACCGCGATCCCCACCGCTCCGCCCAGCGTGCCCTTGTTGAACATCACCCGGTCCCAGACGTCCTCCCGGATGTCCTTGGCCCAGCGCGCGATGGTCTCCGGATTGCGCGCCTCACGCACGTAGTAGTAGACGTTGCCCAGCTGGATGCGCCAGAAGCCGTGAACCAGGGGGCTGTGGGGGTCCTTCTC
>DASSSH010000113.1:0-2532 GCA_035708525.1 Candidatus Methylomirabilota bacterium | reverse complement strand
GCTCGGAGAGGCGACGCAGGCCGCGATCCGGGACTGCACGGCCGCGGCCGCCAAGGCGTTGGGGTTGCACGACGGGCCCGTGCACGCCGAGCTGCGGGTGAATCGCGACGGGCCGTGGCTGATCGAGATCGCGGCGCGCTCCATCGGCGGGCTCTGCTCGCGCACCCTCCGCTTCGGCACCGGCATGTCGCTGGAGGAGATCATCCTGCGGCACGCGCTCGGGCTGCCCATCGCCACGCTCGAGCGCGAGCGCCGCGCCGCCGGCGTCATGATGGTCCCGATCCCGCGTGGCGGGGTCATCGAGGAGGTGCAGGGAGAGGCCGAGGCCCGGGCGGTCCCCGGCATCGAGGACGTGACCATCGCGCTCCACAAAGGCCAGGACGTGGTCCCGCTGCCCGAGGGCTCGCGCTATCTGGGCTTCATCTTCTCGCGCGGGGAGACGCCGGCGGAAGCCGAGGCCGCCCTGCGGCGCGCCCACGCCCGGCTCCACTTCGTCATCCGCTGAGCCATTCGAGGAGGGACGACCGTGAGCATCGTGAGAGAATTCGAGCGCGCCTTCAACCGGGCCGACGTGGCCGGGCTGGTCGCTTGCTTCACGCCGACCGGCACCTATCGGGATACGTTCTACGGCGAGCACACGGGCCCCGCCGGACTGCGGGCCATGTTCGAGCGGATGTTCCGCGAGGGCCGGGACTACGTCTGGACGATGGACACGGTAGTGGAGTCGCCGGCGCTGGCGGCCGCCGAATGGACCTTCGGCTACACGGTCACCGAGGCCGTGCCTCGCAGTGCCGGGCGGAAGATCCGCTTCCGCGGCATGAGCCTGTTCGAGCTCGAGGGCGGCCGGGTCGCGCGCTACCGCGAGTATTTCGACACGGGCGCCGCCCTGCTGCAACTCGGCTTCAAGCCCGAGTCGCTGGCCAAGGTCCTCGCCCGCGCGCTCTAGCGTCTCCCTCTCCCCGGAGGGGAGAGGGCAGGAGAGGGGACGGGAAGGCTGAGCGGCCTGCTAGCCCTTCTTGATCGACTTGATGTGCAGCGTCTTGCCGTGGACGGTGAAGACCACGGTCACGTGATCCGCGGGCGCAATGCCCTTGAGCATCTCGGGCTTGTCGGCCACGAACGTCAGATCCTCGCCGTTCTCCGCGTGCTGGATGGTGAGTGTCCCCTTTGAGGCATCCACAGCCTTGACCGTGCCCATGTGAGCGTTGGGTCCCGCGACCGAGCACGCCCAGACCTGGGGCGCCGCGGCGAGCGTCACCAGCGCGATCGCGAGGATGAGCAGCTTGAGCAGTCTCATGGTGGCCACCTCCAGGGCCTCATTATAACGGTGGTACACTGGCGGGCAACTCACAACCGGAGGATCGGTTCCATGGCCCAGCGCGCCGTCTATCGCACCGAGCTCACGCCGCTGAGCTTTCTCCAGCGCAGCGCCTACGTCTTCCCCGACAAGCCCGCCGTGGTGCACGACGGGCGCCGCTACAGCTACCGGCAGCTCGAGGAGCGCGTCAACCGCCTGGCCTCAGCCCTGCGCGCCGCGGGGATCGGCAAGCACGATCGCGTGGCCTTCCTCTGCCCCAACATTCCGCCCATGCTCGAGGCGCACTACGGCGTGCCGGCGGCCGGCGGAGTCCTGGTCGCCATCAACACGCGGCTCGGCAGCGACGAGATCGGCTACATCCTGCAGTACTCGGGCTCGCGCTTTCTCTTCGTGGACGCCGAGCTCGAGGGGCTCATCAAGCCGCTCGATCTCTCGGCGCTCACGGTCGTGCGCGTGGACGACACTGGCGCGGCGGGGGATCCCTACGAGGACTTCCTGGACACGGGCTCGCCCGCCCCGGTGGAGAGCTGGCTCGAGGACGAGGAGGAGATGCTCTCGATCAACTACACCTCGGGCACCACCGGCCGGCCGAAGGGGGTCATCTACACCCACCGCGGCGCCTATCTCAACGCGCTCGGCGAGGTGATCGAGACCGGCATGAGCTTCGACTCGCGCTACCTCTGGACGCTGCCCATGTTCCACTGCAACGGGTGGTGCTTCACCTGGGCCGTCACCGCCGTCGCGGGTACCCATATCTGTCTTCGCAAAGTCGAGTCGGCGCGGATCTGGGAGCTGATCGATGGCGAAGGGGTGACCCACTACAATGGCGCCCCCACCGTGCAGATCGGGGTGGTGAACGATCCCAAGGCGCATCGGCTGGCGAAGCCGGTGACGGTGACCGTGGCGGGCGCGCCGCCGTCGCCGACGTTGCTCGGCAAGCTCAAGGAACTCAACTTCCGCCCCGTGCACGTCTACGGCCTGACCGAGACCTACGGGCCGCATACGGTCTGCGAGTGGCATCCGGAGTGGGACGCGCTGCCGGTCGAGGAGCAGGCGCGACTGGCCGCGCGCCAGGGGCAGGGCTATTGCATCGCGGACCTCGTCCGGGTGGTCGACGGCAGCATGCGCGACGTGGCGCAGGATGCCGAGACCTTGGGCGAGGTCGTGATGCGCGGCAACAACGTGATGAAGGGCTACTTCGAGCAGCCCGACGC
>DASSSH010000112.1:0-12881 GCA_035708525.1 Candidatus Methylomirabilota bacterium | reverse complement strand
CTGAGCACATTCAGCTGCTCGCCGCTCGGCGCCGCGGTGATAGGTGTCTGGCTTGACGCGTCGACCGGGAAGCCCGTGCACGTCTGGAGCTCTTCAGGCAGCACCCCCGGATGAAGGCTGTCTACGCGCAGCGTCTTGGCGTCCGGGTCGAAGCGAAACACGCAGAGCGGCGTAACGATCTTCCAGGGCCCGCCGGGGCGGATCACGTTGGGCGGTGTCGAGCCCGGGGCGTTCACCACATCCACGCGCTCCCTGAAGATCTTGGGCGAGTGCTCGGTGCGGAACACGACGATGCGGCGGGGCAGATAGTAGAGCATGGCCGAGCCGGCCCCACCCGGCAGCCGCAATCGCGGCCGCTCGGCGCTGCCGACGGCGATCGTGTTGAGGTTGCCGTGGCGGTCGATCTGTCCGCCGGAGAGGAAGAAGAGATCGAGCCGACCCTTCTGGGCGAAGTCGTAGAACTCCTTGGAGCCGCCCCGGAAGGGCCACCACTCGTCGTGGTTGATGATGATCGGCCTGATCTGCGGGGCGTGCGTGTAATAGGCGAGCAGCACCGCCGCGGCGGGGATCGGCGAGATGGTGCCGACGGCGGCCTGCTCGCCGTCGCGGACCTCGCGCGCCAGCGCCACCGCCATGAACTCTTCCTTGGTCCAGGCCGGACCAGCCATCGTCAGTTCGTCAGCCGGAGCCCGACGAGATCGAGATAGGCGGCGTGGTCTTTGGGAGTGAAGACATAGCGGTCGAGATAGGGCTTGAAGGTGCTGTCGGCGTGGGCGGCCTCGATGTATTCGCGCAGGTGGGGCTCGTCGAGCGGATAGCGGTCGTGCATGGCAGTGGGATGCGCGCCTCCAGGCATGTGGACCACCGCCGTGACGTGAATGCCCTGAAGCCTGAGCCCGTAGGGCATGCGCTTGAGCTCCTCGGCGCCCACGATCCGCTCGGCCGAAGCGATCACGGCGCGAGAGGCGGGAGCGAGCAGGAAATCGTCCTCCTTCTCTTCGAGGAGGAGATTGCCCTCCTCGTCAGCGGCAAGCGCGTGGAGGATGGACAGGTCGGGCCTGATGGGCGGCACCACCATGACGTCGCGGCCGGAGTAGGGATCGGGGATGACCTTGAACTCCGGCCGCAGCCGGGGGTAGTCGGAGCCAACGTGGCCCAGCACAGGCATGAAGGGCAGCCCGGAGGCTCCAGCCTGGAGCCCGGCGAGAAAGCCGGGTCAGGTGTGATCCAGGCAGCGCAGCCGGCCGGCCTCGGCGAAGCGGCGGAAGTTCGGCGCGAAGCCGTATTCGTAGAGCGAGATCTGGGCGAACTCGACGGAGGCGGCACAGCCGGCGCCGATGAGCAGATCGAGGCCGTAGCCGCCGGTGGAGCAGGCAATGAGCGCGAGATCGCTCACGCCGCGCCGGATGACCTCGCGGATCAGCGCGGTTGGTGTCGCCAGCAGCGGACCGCCGCCTACGCCGAGACTCGTCCCGGCCCGGACAAGCGACACCGCCTCGGCGAGCGAGACGACCTTGCCGCTCATGCTCCGATCATACCGCGATCCGTCTCATCCTTCGGTCCTCTTCATACTTCGGTGGAGGACTCGCCCGTGAGGATGTGGGAAGCGTGGTGATGGACCAGGAGCCAGTCGCCGCCCTGGCGCTCGAAGACGTTTGTGGCCAGGACCGAGGTGACGGAAATGGTGCCGCGGGTCTCGGAGAGGATGTTCTCGGTACAGGTCACCCAGGCGACGCTGCCCTCGACTCGCGTCGTGACCTCGGACAGGCTGAAGCGCATCTCGCGGCTATCCTTGAAGATGTTCTCCCAGGACTGGCGAATGGCCTCCCAGCCGGCGAGCAGGCACCAGCCGGGGTGAATGCAGCGGACGTAGTCGGCATGGGCCCACAGGCGGTCCATCTCGGCCAGATCGCGGTTCTCGAAGGCCCGGTAGAAGCGGGCGTTGGCCTCTTCGGCCTCGGTCGCTTCGTCGTCCGGCGTCATTTCCGGCATCGCACCACCAGCGAGTCGCCGTCGCGCTCGACGGAGAGGGATTCCAATCGCGCCCCGGGGCAGGGCCCCTCGATGCACAGCCCGGTCTCGGGAGTGAAGACCGCTCCGTGGGTCGCGCAGATCAAGTGAAGCCCGTCCTCGGTGAAGAACTCGTTCGGCCACCAGTCCAGCGGCGTGCCCGCGTGCGGACACCGGTTGACGTAGGCGTAGTGTCGACCCTGATGGTTGACGAGGAAGCCGCGCAGCGCCTTGCCGTTGCGCTCGAGCTGGAATGTAGCCGTCTGGCCGGGCTCGAGCGCGTCGGCGGCGCACCGCCAGGTGGTCGAGTCGGACTGGCGCTCCACGCCCCGGTTCTATCAGATGATCTACATGTCGGCAATCTGCCCTCACCCCCAGGTCCTCTCCCCAGAGAGAAGAGGAGTATCCTCTCCCCCGCCGAGGGCGGAGGAGCGAGGTGAGGGGGAAGCGCGTGGTACGATGAGCGGGTCATGTCGGCCCAGGACATCGCAGTAGAAGCGCGCCAGCTCACCAAGACCTTTCGGAGCGGCTGGTTCCAGCGACGGCGGACGGAGGCGCTCCGCGGAGCGAGCCTCCAGGTCCCGCGCGGCGCCATCTTCGGCCTGCTGGGGCCGAACGGAGCGGGGAAGACCACCCTGCTTTCCATCCTGGCGACCCTGCTCCTGCCCGATACCGGCTCGGCGGCGATCCTGGGCCACGACGTGGTGCGGGACGCCTTCGCGATCCGGCGCCGGCTGAACATGGCCAGCGGCAATGCCTCCTTCGTCTGGAGTCTGCGGCCGGCCGAGGTGCTCGCCTTCTACGGACGGCTCTACGGGCTGAGCGGCCGGCGCCTCATGATGCGGGTGAACGAGCTGATCGAGCGCTTCGAGCTCGAGCCGCACCGCAAGACCGAGTACAACGAGCTATCGACTGGACTCAAGCAGCGCCTCGCCCTCGCCAAGGCGCTGCTGAACGACCCCGAGGTACTGTTCCTGGACGAGCCGACGCTGGGGCTCGATCCGGATGTATCGATCCGCATCCGGGCCCATATCGCCGGGCTCCGCCAGAAGCGAGGCACCACGATCATCCTCACCACGCACTACATGCGGGAGGCCGAGCAGCTCTGCGACACGATCGCCTTCATCAAATCGGGGCGCATCCTGGCCCAGGGCACCGCCGATGAGCTCAAGCGCGCGATCCGGATCGGGGAGGTGATCTCGCTCCGGCTCGATCCGCCGTCGGTTCAGGGCCTGGCCGAGCTGGGCGGGATCCTCCAGATTCACACCCGCGGCGAGCGGCTCGAGTGCGCCGTGGATTCCGCCGAGAAGCGGTTGCCGGAGATCCTCCGGTGGCTTCACGAGCAGGGAGTGCTCGTGCGCGACTGCCAGGTGACCGAGCCCGACCTCGAGGAGGTGTTCGTTGAGCTCGCGCGCTGAGGCGCTGCCCGCCGAGTCGCTGCGCACCGAGTGGGTGAGGATCTGGGCGTTTGCCGCACGGAATCTCATCATGGCCCGCCGCAACGTCTTCTTCGTGTTCGAGTTGACGTTCTGGCCCGGCGTGGCGATGCTCTCGCACGGGCTGCTCACACGCTTCCTCGCCCTCACGCCGGAGATGACCTCGTTCATCCTGGTCGGAACGGTGGCGCTCTCGGCGGTCCAGGTCTGTCAGCTCGACGTCGCCTACGCCGTGCTGTTCGACATCTGGTCGAAGTCCATGAAGCACCAGTTCCTGACGCCGGTGCGGATCCATCATCTGGCGCTGGGCTCGTGGCTGGTGGGCGTGGGCCGCGGCGTGATAGTGTTCGGGCTCATGGCGGCGATCGGCACCTGGGCCTTCGGCTTCAACTTCGTGGGCGGTGGCCCGCTCGCCATGGGGCTGTTCCTGCTGGGCTGCTTTCTCACCGCGCTCGTGATCGGGCTGCTGGTCTGCACCCTGGTGCTGCTCTTCGGCACCCGCGCCGAGACCTCGGCGTGGGCGGCGGTGAACTTCGTCGTGATGCTCTCCGGCGTCTACTATCCGATCTCGGTGCTCCCCGGCTGGGTGGGCGCCATCTCGGCGGGCATCCCGCTCAGCTACTTCCTCGATGCGGTGCGAGCGGGCTACGGCTTCAAGCCCGAGTTCGCCCATCCGCTCCTCACGGGCTTCGCTCTCGTGGGCGCCTACGTCGTGCTCGCCCATTGGGCGCTGGCCTCCGCGATCACGCGCGCACGGCGGACCGGCCTCCTCCTCAAACTCTCGGAGTGACCCATGCCCAAGACCTCGAGCGCCAGGAACTCACCCATCCGCCTGCGGATCGAGCGCCCGCCCCGTGATGTCGTGGACGGGCTCAGGAAGCTGGCGCCGACCGCGCTGGCCGACTTTCTCACGCTCCCGTCGGTGATGCGCCACGCGATCCGGCCGCTCTGGCCCGCCATGCCGCGCATCGCGGGGCCTGCCTTCACCGTGCGCACGGCCAGGCACGACAACCTGATGCTCCACGCCGCGATCTACCGCGCCGAGCCCGGCGATGTGATCGTGGTCCAGGCGGGTGACGAGGAGATGGCGGTGGCCGGGGGCAATGTCTGCGCCGTCGCCCAGCGTCACGGGGTGGCCGGCTTCGTCATCGACGGCGTCGTCCGCGACGTGGGCGAGGCGCGTGCCAACGGCTTTCCGATCTTTGCCCGCGGCGTATCGCCCATCCCCGGCGCCAAGGAAGGGCCGGGCGCGATCAACGGCACGATCACCTGCGGCGGCATCAAGGTGCATCCCGGCGATGTGGTGGTGGCTGACGAGGAGGGGATCGTCGTCGTGCCGCTGGCCCAGGCCGCGGAAATCCTCAAGAAGGCTCAGGCCAAGGCGGAGACCGAGGCTGCCCAAAGCCTGGACGACTGGGAGAAGAAGCACCGGGCGCGCGTCGACGCCACGCTCAAGGCCAAACGCTATCTGGTCTAGGGGCGGTGGGTCAGCGATGACGCTACGAGACGGGCGGGTGGCGCCGCGGGCGGCCCTGCGCGGGCGCGCGAAGTGGGCCCCCCGAGTCCCGTCCGCAGAGTCGACTCAGCTCTCGCCTCGTGACGCTCGCGCCTGCGGCGCTCGGCCGTCCCTCAGCTCGAACTACCACGCTGCGTTCGGGCGAGTGGGTGACGGAGCCGACCGTGCAGGGCCGCCCGCGGCGACAGGACCCGCCCGCCTCGGTTGACATGGACTGGAACCTGCCCGTCATCCTGCTCGGCCTGCTCTTCGGCGTGCAGCACGCCACCGATCCTGACCACGTGCTGGCGGTCGCCACCATCGTGAGCCGCACGCGCCGCTTCGGAGCGGGCGCGCTGATCGGCGCCTGCTGGGGGCTTGGCCACACCGCGACCATCACCGCCGTTGGCATGGCGATCATCGGGCTCAATTTCACGGTCAGTCCGCGACTGGGTCTCGCCATGGAGATGGCGGTGGCGGGGATGCTGATCGTGCTCGGCACGACGCGGATCGCCTCGGTGTTCCGGGGCTCGGATCCGGTGCCGGTGGCCCATCTCACCGAGCCTCACCCCCACGAGCCGGCCCCGGGCTTTCACAGCCATGCCCATGCGCATGACGGCCACGTTCACCGCCACCCGCATGTCCACCCGCCCCACGGCCTCATGCGCGCGCTTCAGACCGTGGGCGTGAGCCAGGCTCTCCGCTCGCTCTGCGTGGGCGTGGTCCACGGCCTGGCCGGCAGCGCGGCGGTGGCGCTGCTGGTGCTGACGACGATTCGTGGCGCCTGGAGCGCCTTCGGCTATCTGCTGCTCTTCGGCGCGGGCACGATCGCCGGCATGACCGCCATCACCGCGCTGCTCTCGCTACCCTTCACGCTCCGCGCGCCGTTGCTGCTGCGCTGGCGCCGCAGCTTCGCCTTCGGCACCGGCGTGCTCTCCCTTGCCCTCGGCCTCTACCTTGGGGTCAGGTCTTGAATTCACACATTTGCTTCCCATTTTCGTCACCGCGCGAGCGCTGGGCTTCACGCGTTGACGCTTTTGGGCAGCAAATGTCGTATTTCAAGACCTGACCCCAGGGCGGACGTCGGAGGCGACGCGCTCGAGGACCTCGAGCATCTCGGGCACGGTCGGGACGGAGAAGTCGAGGACGAAGTGCTGCACGCCGGCGGCGACATACGCCGAGCAATCCTCGGCGATCTGGGCCCATGAGCCCGTGAGCGGCATCCGCTCCTTCGGCGCCGCGCGGTCGAATCGCACCGGCGCCTTGAAGGTGATGGTGATGCTTCGCGGATCGCGCTTGGCGGCGACGGCCAGGTCCCGGAGCCGGCGCACGGCCTGGGCCATCTCGGCAGGATGCAGCGCCACCGGCGGCCGCAGACCCAGCGGATGCCAGCCGTCGGCGATGGCCACCACGCGCTTGAGGGCGGCGTCGGTGTGGCCGCCGATCCAGATCGGGATATGCGGCTGCTGGGCCGGATGCGGCTTGACCCCGCCGGCCTCGTCGATGCGCCAGAAGCGCCCCTCGAAGCGGACGCGCGGCTTGGTCCAGATCTCCTTCATGAGACGCAGGCTCTCGATCGTCCGCGCCGCGCGCTCCTCGAAGGGAACCCCCACGGCCTCGAACTCCTCGTGCCACCATCCGATGCCCGCCCCGAGAATGATCCGCCCGCCCGAGAGATAGTCCGCCGTCGCCAGCGCCTTGGCCATCTGCACAGGATTGCGGTAGGGAATCACCAGGACGCTGGTGCCGACGCGGATGCGCTCGGTGATGGCGGCGAGCCAGGTGACGGCCGTGAGCGACTCGAGCCACGGCTCATCCGGTCCGAGCGGGAACGCGCCCGAGGCCGAGTACGGATAGGCCTTGGTCGCCTTGACCGGGATCAGCATCCGGTCGGTGACGAAGATCGAGTCGTAGCCGAGGGCCTCGGCCCGGCGGGCGAGGCCGGCGATGGCCTCGCGATCGGCCAGCACGCCGCGCCCCTGGAGCGAGAAGCCGAACTGGACGGTCATCCCTTGAGCCCTCCCGTGCCCCAGCCCGCCACCAGATGGCGCTGCACCGCCATGAAGAAAGCGAGCGCGGGGATGGTGATGAGCATGCCCGCCGCCATGACGAGCCCCCAGTCCACGACGGCGGCGGAGAAGAGATCCTGGACGCCGACCGGCAGGGTCTTGAGCTCGTCGGAGATGATCAGGATGCGCGTGAAGATGTAGTCGTTCCAGGCCAGGGTGAACGTGAAGATCGAGGTCGCGATGAGCCCCGGCAGGGCCAGCGGGGCGACGATATAGACGAGGGCCCGCGGCCGGTTGGCGCCGTCCACCTGTGCTGCCTCCTCGAGCTCGAGGGGGATGGACTGGAAGAAGGCGCGGAGCAGCCAGAGCGA
The DNA here is from genome assembly GCA_035708525.1 of Candidatus Methylomirabilota bacterium. Lineage (GTDB taxonomy): Bacteria > Methylomirabilota > Methylomirabilia > Rokubacteriales > CSP1-6 > DASSSH01. The sequence goes on along the minus strand of DASSSH010000112.1, from coordinate 5,560 downwards.
GAACGGCAGGCAGAAGGAGGTGTAGGACAGCACGAGAGAGGTGTGGGTATCCACCAGTCCCACCCGCCGCGCCAGGATGTAGATCGGCACCACGATCATGATCGGCGCGAACATGTAGGTGCACAGAATCAGGCGGGCGACGCTCTCGCGCCCGGGAAAGGCGAAGCGCGTGAGGCTGTAGGCCCCCGCGGCGCCCACCAGCATCGTGAGCAGCACGGTCAGCCCCGCGACCGTGATGCTGTTCACGAAGTAGGAGACGAAGGCCGTCTGGCCCAGCAGCCGGTCGTAATTCTCGAAGGTCGGCGCCGCGGGAATCAGGGTCGGCGGCGTCGCGAACACTTCGCGCGGCGGCTTGAGCGAGGTTGACAGCATCCAGAGCAGCGGCAGCACGGCCTGCGCGCAGAGCCCCAAGGCGCCGGCGTAGAGCAGGGCGCGGCCGAGCCGGGTACGCAGCCGCCTCACGCCGCCTCCTCGTCGCGCCAGAAGAAGCGGAAGTAGATAACGGTCGCGGCCATGAGCATGAGGAACATGATGACCGAGAGCGCCGCGCCGAAGCCCGCCTGGTAGTAGGTGAAGGTGCGCATGTAGGTGTAGATGGGCAGCGTGCGGATCTCGGAGCCGGCGCCCGCGCCCTCGCCCCACAGCCACACCGTGTCGAACTTCGTGAACATCCAGATCCCGCGCAGGAGGATCACGACGAACATCACGGCGCGGAGCTGGGGCAGGGTGACATAGCGGAAGCGCGCCCAGGCCGAGGCGCCGTCCACCCGCGCCGCCTCGTAGAGCTCGAGCGGAATGGTCTGAAGCCGCGCCAGCACACTGACGGTCACGAAGGGCGTGAACTGCCACACGCTCATGGCCACCAGCGAGCTCATGATCTGGTCGACGCCGAGCCAGACGATCGGCTGGCGGACCAGCCCCCAGGCCACCAGAGTGTAGTCCACGAGGCCATAGGTCTCGTTGAGCAGCCAGCGCCAGACGATGACTGCGACGATGGTGGGGATCATGTAGGGGAAGAGGACGAGGGCGCGGGCCGCGGTCTGGCCGCGGAACGGGCGGTGGAGGATCAGCGCCGAGACCACGCCCAAAGCGAGCTGGAGCGCCGTGGTGCTGGCCGCGTAGACGATTCCCTTCCAGAGGCTGTCCCAAAACTCCGGATCGCGGAGCAGTCGGGCATAGTTGCCCAGGCCGACCCAGCGTTCAGTCGGGAAGAAGGAGTGCTTGTCGAAGAAGGAGAGCCAGACGGCATAGGCGACGGGATAGAGGATCAGCGCGGCGATCAGGAGCAGGGCCGGCAGGATGCCCAGCACCCCGAGGAGCGCCGTGCGCCGGCGGCGGCGCGGCCGTGCCAGGACGCGTGGAGCGCCCGGCGCGGCCGCGTCGGCGAGGCTCCGCACGCTACTTCTTCAGATAGCCGGTCTGGACCAGCAACTCCTCGACGCGCTTCTGAGCCTTGGCGGCGGCGTCGGCCGAGGGCATGCCCTTGACGGCGTCGAAGACCATGTCCACGAGGATGCCGGAGCCCATGACCTCGAGCAGGTAGGGCTTCTTCATGTCATCCCAGTCGGTGACGAGCACGGGCTTGATCCAGTCGTTGCGGAAGTACTTCTCCTGCATGTCCACCCACGGGCGCCACTTGCTGATCATGGCGTTGTCGAGGTAGCGCATGCTCTTGGCGGTGGACTTCTTGATGGACAGCAGGTGGAGCGGCACGGACTGCAGGTACGGGATATAGTTCTCGTCCTTGAAGAAGAACTTCAGGAAGTCGACGGCCTCCGCGCCGCCCTTGGCATCCTTGAAGACCATCCAGGGCTCGCAGTCGAGCTGGGCGGCCGGGTTCTTGCCTGACGGCCCCACCACCTTGTCGGCGACGGCGAAATGGTCGGGATCCGCAATCTCCTTGGGCGCGTACTTCTCGATGTAGCCGACGCCGCGCCCGTAGGCCTGGTAGAGCATCGCCGCCTTGCTGTTGGCGAGGTTGGCGAAGGTGTCGAGATAGCCGTGACCCGTCCAGCCGGGCGGCAGCACACGGTTGAGCTTCTTGTAGAACTCCAGCAGCTCGATCACGGGCTTCTCGGTCAAGGTCGGGCGGCCTTGCTCGTCGAAGAGCCTGCCGCCGTTCGTCTTGAGCAGCTCACCGACGCCGATATTGATGAACAGCGGCTGGCCGGTCATGGTGAGCCCGTAGCGGACGACCTGGCCGTCCTTGGTCTCCTTGAGCGCCTCGGCTACCTGGATGAGCTCGTCCCAGGTCTTCGGGACCTTGAGGCCCTTCTGGGCCAGCAGGTCCTTGCGGTAGACGAACACCGACGAGGCCGGGGAGTGACCGACACCGTAGGTCCGGCCGCTCCAGCGACACAGCCCGCGAAAGGCATCCACGATGTTGTCCTTGCCGAGGGAGTCAGCCAGGTCCTCGACGGGCCGCAGCAGCCCTTTCGCGGCGAAGGACACGCACGTGATGGGCTGCCCATGGGCGGCGTCGGGCGGGGCACCCGCGGCCAGGGCGGCGGTGAGCTTCTTCTCGAGGTCGCCCCAGGCCAGGCCTTCGATCTTGATCGAGACTTCCGGATGAGTCTTCTCGTACTCCGCGGCGATCTGGTTGAGGATCGCCAGGGTCTGGGGCTCCGTCTCGGTCTGCCAGAGTCGGATGATCTTCTTGTCGGCGGCGGCAGCCGGTGACCAGAGCAGCAGCACGGCGGCGACGGCGGCGAGCAGTCGGGTTCTCATCGTTGAGCCCTCCTTCGGTCGAGGCGTCGGAAGTCTCTCATGGCTCTCGGTCCTTGGGCAAGCGCTAGGACATCAGCGCCGGGGGACCGAGGACTTAGGAGAAGAGGCGGTCCGGGCCATACAATAGCACTCAGGCGGACCTGAGCCCAAGGAGCGCCGACATGGAGACGATCCTGGTCGTGGACGACGACCCCGGTGTGCTGGCGCTGGCCCAGGACGTGCTCGAGATCAACGGCTATACCGTCCTCAGCACCGGGGATCCGCGCCACGCGCTTCGGATCGCCAAGGAGCACCCCGGGCGGATCGCGCTGCTCCTCACCGATGTGGTCATGCCACTCATGAATGGGCCGGAGCTGGCGGAGCGGTTCGTCGTGATCCGGCCGGACACCAAGGTGCTGTTCATGTCGGGCTTCGATGTCTCCGGCATCCTGACGCCGGGAGCGCCCTTCATCGGCAAGCCATTCGACGTCAGCGCGCTGCCGCGCCGGGTGCGCGATCTGCTCGACCGCCGCTCGCCCTTCGCCCGGCCGCCCCATCCCAAGCCATGAATGGCTGAGCACCCCTCTCCCCCACTGGGGGAGAGGGCAGGGTGAGGGGGAGCAGAATCGCGCGGCGACACCGCCTGGCGCGGCTCAGTCACCCGTCGGCACGACGCCGGCGCCCTCGATCATCAGGACGACGGTGCGCTGGGGAGCGCGCGTCCGGTGCATCACACCCTTCGGGACTGTGAAGCCCTGCCGCGGCCGGAGTTCGACCGTCCGCCCCTCCAGGTCGATCTCGAAGCGACCGTCCACCACGTAGAAGAACTCGTCTTCCTTGTCGTGCTTGTGCCAGTGGAATTCCCCCTGGAGCACGCCGAGCCGGACTACGGAATCGTTCACTCGGCAGAGTGTCTGGTTGAACCAGGGATCCTTGCAGGCGTCCACCACCGCCTGGACATCAACGACCTCGAGCGGGGCGTACTTGGCCTCGAGGTTGATCGAGTACGGCGTTCCTGTAGGCATTCAGTCCTCCCTCCTGCTAGTCGCGGCTGATGGGCTCGCCCGAATCGCGCTCGCGCACGGCCTGCTTCCAGCCGGCCTGCTCCGCGCGCCGCTTGAACGCCACGCCCTCGGGAGTATGACGCGTGATGCCGTCGAAGAGGGTGGCGATCATCTGGGTCGTCGCCAATCCCATGTTCTCGTACGCCTGGTTGATCATGAGCTTCTGCATCATGAGCTGGTTGCGGGGCACGCCGCTGAGCCGGTGGGCCCAGCGCTCGACCACCTGATCGAGCTCCGCGGCCGGCACCGCCTCGGTCACCAGCCCCATCCGCGCGGCCTCCGTGCCGGTGACGAGATCGCCCGTGAGCAGCATGCGCTTGGCGCGCTCGGCGCCCAGACGGAACACCCACATGGCCGTGGTGGGGCAGCCCCACACCCGCGCCGGGGGATAGCCGATGCGGGCGTCCTCCGCCATGATGATGAGATCCGCGCAGAGCGCGATGTCGCTCCCGCCGGCCACGGCGAAGCCGTGGATCTTGGCTATGACGGGCTTGAAGCTCCGCCAGAGGCTCATGAAGCAGCGGGTATTCTCGCTCATTCCTGCGAAATCCACCATGGGATCCCAGGGCATGGCCTGGCTCCACGGCCGCGCCCCCGGCGCCTGCGCGTAGAGCTCGAGGTCGTACCCCGCGCAGAAGGCGCGGCCAGCGCCGCTCAGGACAATGACGTGCACCTGGTCGTCCTGGTTGGCGCGGCCAACCGCGGCCTCCAGCTCCCGCGGCATGGTGTCGTCAATGGCGTTGAGCTTGGCCGGGCGGTTGAGCGTGATCCGGGCGATGCGTCCGTCACGCGCGTAGAGCACCGTAGGGTCGGGCATGGCTGGAGCCTCCGTTCGGGATGAGGCCGACTTTCGATTCACTGCGCTAGCGTCGCTTCGTCAGGTAGAGGTCCGTCCAGGCGCCGTCGAAACCGCGGCCCTTGAGCGCGGTGCCAGCGGCATCCAGCCGGACCTGCCATTGGATCGGCGGGCTTCCCGAGCTGGTCAAGATGGTCCCCACGAGCTCGTTGTTCTCGAAAGTGCCGGTGAAGGGGAGGTCCTTGCCCTGCTCGGGGAATCTGCCGCGGAGAAGGACCAGACCCTCCACCTCGCGACCGGAGACGCGCGTGACGCTCAGGTACGCCTCACCCCGCTCAGCATTGCTGTCCCAGGCGCCGGCCCACTCGCCGCAGAGTGGCTGGGGCTCGCGACATGCGCCGGCGGGCTGATTGACCGAGCGGATCACGCAGCCGCTCCACAGCGCGGCGAAGAGCAGCAAAGTCAGGGGCGGGGTCAGACGGCGGCCGAGCGAAGGAGCGTCCACCTTGCTCAACCGCCCCAAATCGCTAACGGCGCAGGAACTTCAGCACGGCCTTCGCGATGCCGTCGGGATCGAGGCCGTGCTTGGCGTACAGGCCCTTGGGGTCGCCCGACTCGCCGAAGGTGGTGACAGCGAGGCGCTTGAGCGGTGTGGGCATCACTTCGCTCAAGAGCTCGGCCACCGCGCTGCCGAGGCCGCCGTGGATCGAGTGGTCCTCCACCGTGACGACGTGCCCGGTCTTGCCGGCGGTGCGCAGGATGGCCTCCTCGTCGAGCGGTTTGATGGTGGCGATGTTGAGCACCTCGGCGCTCACCCCCTCGCCGGCGAGCTTCTTGGCGGCCTCGAGCGCGTTGAAGAGCGGACCGCCCGTCGCCAGGAGGCTCACGTCGGTGCCCGCTCGGAGGAGATCCGCCTTCCCGAACTGGAAACGGTACTTCTCGTCATGCACGGGCTCGAGGTTCTGGCGCGTGAGCCGGAGGTAGATCGGCCCCG
>DASSSH010000111.1:0-6517 GCA_035708525.1 Candidatus Methylomirabilota bacterium | reverse complement strand
CGGCGCGGGGAGCGTGTGTACAGCTGTCGTATCGGCTTCCCGCGGGAGGTGACGAGCGCGACGCGCTGCCGCGAGGTACTCGTCCAGATGCTGAGCGAGTGCCGAAGCCGCGCGGCGTCCTGACAGGAGGTGTCACGGATGAATCGGGACCGCTTCTGGTGGCTGCTGCTTGCCCTGGTGACCGGCGCGGCGTGTGGGGCGTGGATCCTCGGCGAGGGCGCCGCCCCCGCTCGCGCTCAGCACGGCCAGCACCAGCAGGAGCCGGGCCAGAGGCCGGGGGCGAGCATGCAGCACACGCACGCGCCGGTGCCGCTCGAGTACCGTGACGTGAAGGTGCCCGCCGGGCTCTGGACGAACCGCGCGATGATCGATCGCGGGCGGTCGATTTACGATGCCAAGTGCGCCGTCTGCCACGGCGCCGACGGCTCGGGCAACGGCCCCGCGGCCGCGAGCCTGGAGCCGAAGCCGCCGTCGCTTCGCGACCGGGCGATGATGGCTCAGATGAGCCCGGCCTATAGTTTCTGGCGGGTGAGCGAGGGCGGAGCGGTCGAGCCGTTCAGGTCAATGCGGTCGGCTATGCCCGCATGGAAGGACGACCTCCCGGTCACGGATCGCTGGGCCGTGATCGCCTACCAGCACACCTTCTCAGGCCACCGAGGCGCGCACGACCCTTCCCAGCACCCCGAGCTGCGGGGTGGGGAAGCGTCACCCCGGCGTTGAGTTGGGACGTCCGCGGCCTCCTCGCCGGGGGGGCCGGGCCGCTCTCGCGGAACACGCTGTGTTGCGACCCCTGGCGCGGACTCATCACGGGCCACGAGGTGACGGTTCCCTCCCACACCGATGCCCAGAAGCCACGGTTCCGCCACGAGCGGCCCGACCCCCCGCGTCGGGCGCACCAGGTTCCGACTCTCCGCTAGTAATCTTTCGGATCGAGCCAGTCCCGCAGACCGTCGCCCGCCAGGTTGAACGAAAGCGTCAGCGAGAAGATCGCGAGGCCGGGCCACCAGGCCATCCACGGCGCCGTTTCCAGGAACTGCTGCGCGGCGTTCAGCATGGTCCCCCAGCTCGGCTGAGGCGGTTGCACGCCGAGCCCGAGGAAGGACAGGATCGCCTCGGCGATGATGGCGCCGGGGATCGAGACCGTGGCCTGCACGAGCAGAGAGCTGGTGATGTTGGGCAGGATATGCCGCGCCATCACCCGCAGGTCGTTGGCCCCGAGCGCCCGAGCCCCCTGGACGAACTCCTCCTCGCGCCGCGCCAGCACGAGCCCGCGGGTCAGGCGGATATAGGTCGGGGTGGCGCCGACCCCGATCGCCACCGTGGCATTGGTCAGCGATGGCCCGAGAATGGTGACCAGGCCGATGGCCAGGATCAGGAACGGAAACGACAGCCACGCGTCGGTGAGCCGCATGAGCAGCTGATCGAAGACGCCGCGGTAGTAGCCCGCCACGAGGCCGGCGGGCACGCCGATCGCCATCGCGAGGAGGATGGAGAAGACGCCGGCCTGCATGGAGATGCGGGTGCCCCACACCACGCGCGAGAGGATGTCGCGGCCGAGGTCGTCCGACCCGAACGGATGCGCGGCGGTGGGCGGCTTGCGAATCTGGCTCCAGTCGGTGCGCAGCGGATCGGCCGGCGCCAGCCACGGGGCGCCCAGCGCCAGTAGCACGTAGAGCAGCACGACGGCGGCGCCGACCAGCGCCGGCGGGCGCCGCGCGGCGCGGCGCCAGGCACGCCGGAGCGGGCCCGTTGTCCTCTCGCGGGTGTCGGCCGCAGCCGGGATCGCCGCCGTGAAGCCGCCGTCAGCGGGCATCGGCCGCCCGTCCGACGCGGATGCGCGGGTCCAGCAGCGTGTACGACACGTCCACGAGCAGGTTGATCAGGACGTAGGCGCTGGCGGTGATGAGGACGACGCCCTGGACCAGCGGATAGTCCCGCGTGAACACCGCCTCGACGATCAGCCGTCCGAAGCCCGGCACCACGAAGATTTGCTCCGTCACCACGGCGCCGCCCATGAGGGCGCCCATCTGCAGCCCGAGGATGGTGATCACCGGGATGAGGCCGTTCCGGATCGCGTGGCGGAAGATGACCGCGCGGCCCGCCAACCCTTTGCTGTAGGCCGTGCGGATATAGTCAGCGCCCAGCACTTCGATCATGCTGTTGCGGGTCTGGCGCATGAGCACGGCGGCCAGGGTGGTGCCCAGGACGAACGCCGGCATGAGCATGCGCTGCAGATTGGCGATGGGCTCCTGGAAGAGCGGGACGAAGCCGGAGGCCGGGAGCCAGCCGAGGCGCACCGAGAGCAGGAGGATCAGCATGATCCCGAGCCAGAAGCTCGGCACCGAGAGTCCGCAGAGTGACAGCCCGTTGGCCAGGTAATCCCACAGCGTGTTGCGCCGGACGGCGGAGAGGACGCCGACCGGGATGGCGATCGTCAGGGCGACCAGAATGGACAGGCAGGCCAGCTCGAGAGTGATCGGCAGCTTCCGCCCGACGGTTGTCACGACGGATTCCCGCGTGCGGATCGACTCGCCGAGGTCCCCACGGAGCGCCAGGCCGAGCCAGCGGAGGTACTGAACGGGGATCGGGTCATCGAGGCCGTACTTCGCGCGGATCTCCGCGAGCCCGGCCGGGTCGGCGTCTGTGCCGCCCATCACCCGGGCGGGATCTCCCGGGATCATGCGCACGCCCGTGAAGACGATCAGGCTGATCAGTAGGAGGGTGACGGCCGAGATGGCCAGCCGCTGGATCAGATAGTCGAACACGGCGCGTCAGGAGGCCGGCGCCACGCGTGGCGCCGGCCTCGCCGTCCCGCTACTGCCAGCTCGTGCCCTTGATGCGGATGAGCCCGTCGGGCACGCCCTTGTAGCCCTTGAGGTTCTTCGGGTAGGCCACGATGTAGTTCAGGTGATAGAGATAGAGGATGTTCCGACGGGCGAAGGCGAACTTCTCCACGGCCTGGCGGTAGAGGGACGCGCGCTGGGCCAAGTCGCTGACCTGGCGGGCCTGGTTGAGGATCGCATCGATGCCCTCGTCGCAGGCGTTGGCGTCATTGAGGCTGCCCCCGCAGGTGTGGAACTGGTGGATGTTGGCGTCGGGATCCACGCGCCCGCTCCAGCCGATGAGGAAGGCCTGGTGCTTGCCCTCCTCGTTATCCTTGAGCGCCGAGGCGAACTCGGAGGGCCGGAGCGAGATGTTGAAGCCCGCCTCCTTCGCCATGCCCTGAAGCACCTCGCCGACCCGTCGCTGCTGCGGGTTGTTGACGATGACCATCTCGAAGGCGTAGCCGCCGGCCAGTCCCGCCTCCGCGAGAAGCCTTTTCGCCTTCGCCACATCCCGCGCCGGGCACTTGCGGCTCTTGTCGGCGAACGGGCTGACGGGCGAGATCGGTGTGCAGCCCGGCGTGTACTGACCATCCCAGACGACCTGGTTGAGCGCCTCGCGGTCGATGCTGAGATCGAATGCCTCGCGCACCCGCGGGTCCTTGGCCAGCGGCGTGTCGACTTCTCCCGGCGGCTTGGGAGGCTTGCCGGTCTTGTTGCGGAGGTTGATCGTGATCCCCGAATAACCGATGCCCGTGATGCTCGAGACCTCGAACTTGCCTTCTTTGCGGAGATTGGCCGCGTCGGTCGGACCGACCAGGTGCATCATGTCGATGTCGCCGGAGCGGAGGTTGGCCAGCCGCACGTTGTCGTCGGGGATGATGCGGAAGATCAGGCGGTCGAACTTGGCCTGGCTGGGATCGAAGTAGTGCGAGGACTTCTCCAGCACGATGCGATCCTGGGGCACCCGCTCGACGAAGCTCCACGGGCCCACACAGACGGGCGCGGTGCCGAACTTCTCGCCCAGCTTGTTGGCCGTCGCCGGGGAGACGGGCATGCCGGCGCGGTCGGCCAGAATCGCCACGAGCGGAGAGAAGGGCACCTTGAGCCTGAGCCGCACGGTCAGAGGATCGACGACCTCGATGGTGTTGACCGACTCGAGCTCGCTGCGGCGGTTCGAGCCCTTCATGTTCAGGTGCCGGTCGAGCGAGAAGCGGACGGCCTCGGCGTTCATCGGCGTGCCGTCGTTGAACTTCACTCCCGCGCGGAGCTTGATGGTGACCGTCTTGCCGCCGTCGGAGAAGGCGGGCAGATCCGCCGCGAGCTGCGGGAAGATGCGCAGGTTCTCGTCGATCTCGTAGAGCTTCTCGCACATCTGGGAGTAGATGATGCGCCCGACGTAGGTCCGCGAGAGCGTCGGATCGAGGATGTCGGGGTCCTCGTTGAGGGCGACCACGAGCGTCTTCTTCTGCGCCTGGGCGGGTCCCGCCGGCAGCATCAGCGCGACGAGCACCGCCATCGCGACCCACAGCGCCTTGCGAATCCTGTCCATGTCTCGTTCCTCCCCGATGGTCGTTCAGTACTTGACGCGGCCGAACAGCCGGACGCCGTCCGGGCCATACTGCTGCGCGATCTGCTGCGTGTGCTCGACGACGACGCCGTAGATCCGCCGCAGCTCGGCGACCGGATCCGCGTGCTCGTCGACTCTCAGGTTGTGGTACATCCGGGGCTCGTCGCTGGCGACGAGCAGCGCCGCCGACTGCTTGCCGCGCTTGTCGCCACCGGCGGTCTGTCCCGCCTCGAGCGCCAGCAGCAGCCGCTCCGACAGCTCGCGTTTCTGCTCGCCGGCCGCCGCGAAGGCCTCGGCCATGGCAGGGAGTACCTCGGGACCGGTGAGCATGTTGCCGGCGACGGTGAAGCCCGCCCTGCTCTCGTGGCCGCACCAGGGCACGCAGTCGGCGCCGGTGTGGACGAACGCGCCCTCGCCGTCCACGCCGTGCACCTGGCGGATCGCGCGATCAGGATCGGCGTCGAGCAGCGCGCGCAGCGCGGTGGCGACTGAGACACCCTGGTCGAGCAGGATGAGAGCGCGGCGGCCCAGGTCAGTGTTGACGCGAGCCTGGGTGGCGATGGCGCCGCGGCGGGAGACGAACGGCACGAGGCTGCCCACATTGGGCCGGGCCGTGGCGACGGCGACGCCGAAGTCGCCCGAGCGTGGGTCGCGCGCCACGATGGAGAAAGTGTGCAGCTCGATCATTGGCCGGCGGCCCTAGATCATACATGAGGAGGCGAGGCCGTGAGCGACATAGTATGCTCCTGCCAACCGTCACGGGAGGCCGTATGAGCGAACAGCCGAGCCCGAAACCGAGTGAGAGCAAAGGCCAGCAGGTCGAGGTTGCCAATCTGCTCGGCGTCATCGAGCGGGCCGGTGACCTGGCCCTGACCGAGGAGCCGTCGCGCTTCGCGGCGGCGCTGGAGGCGGGGACTGATGAGGCGGCCGCGGGGGCAGAACGATGAGCGCTCCGGACTGGACTCTCGAGTCGCTGGCCGACGCGATCCGGATGAAGCGCATCTCGCCGGTGGAGGCCGCACAGGAGTGCCTGCCGCGGATCGCGCGCCTCGACGAACGGCTGCGCGCCTTCATCACGATCGATGCCGAGGGGGCCCTGCGGGCGGCGAAGGAGCGCGAGGCCGAGGGCGCGGCCGGTCGGTGGCGCGGCGCGCTGCACGGCGTTCCCCTGGCTTACAAAGACCTCTGCTACATCCGCGGCCTGCCGACCTCCTGCGGGACCAAGACACCGGAGTACTTCTTCGCCGACCACGACTGCACCGCCGTCGAGCGTCTCCGCGCGGCGGGGGCGATCACTCTGGGCAAGCTCAACATGACCGAGCTCGCTATGGGCCCCTTCGGCGACAACGCCCATCACGGCCACGCCCAGAATCCCTGGCGCGCGGGTCACGTCACCGGCGGCTCCTCGAGCGGCTCCGGGGTGGCGGTAGCGGCCGGGCTGGCGCTCGGCGCCCTTGGCAGTGACACCGGTGGCTCGATCCGGCTCCCCGCGGCCTGCTGCGGCATCGTCGGGCTCAAGCCCACCTATGGCCGGGTGAGCCGGGCGGGCGTGATGCCGCTCTCCTGGTCCAACGATCACATCGGCCCCATGGCGCGAACCGTTCGCGACGTGGCGGTCATGCTCCAGGCGATCGCCGGTCATGACCCGCGGGACGCGACATCGAGCCGGCAGGCCGTGCCCCACTATCTCGAGGGCATCGAGGGCGGCGTCACCGGGCTCAGGATCGCCGTCCCCGAGAATTTCTTCTTCCGTGGCCTTCATCCGGAGATGGAGGCTGGCGTGCGCGAGGCGGTGCGGGCGCTCGAGAAGCTGGGCGCGCAGGTCGTGGAGGTGACGATCCCGGACCCGCAGGTGATGAACGACGTCGCCACCATCGTCTCCCGGTGCGAGGGGGCGGCCACGCACGCGCGGCTGGCGCGCGAGCATCCCGAGCAGATCCAGCCGGTGGTGCGCGCCCGCCTCGAGCTGGGCTATCGCATCCCGGCCTACGACTACCTGCAGGCGCTGCGGCTGCGCGCGCGGCTCACGCGCGCGTTCCTGCGGGAGGTCTTCTCGGCCGCCGACGTGCTCGTCGCTCCCGTGATCCCCGAGCCGGCTCCCCTGCTGGCGCACGCGATCGAGGGC
>DASSSH010000110.1:0-5888 GCA_035708525.1 Candidatus Methylomirabilota bacterium | reverse complement strand
AGCGAGCTCTTCGCCCGCCGCGGCCCGGCACAGGATCAGGAAGCCCGGCGGCTCTTCGCCTCGGCGGTGGACAAGCTGCTCTTCCTCGTGGTGCCGGCCGCCTTCGCCCTCTGGGCGCTCCGTGAGCCGATCATCAGCCTGCTTTACGGCCGCGGCTTCCTGCCGGCCCAAGGCCCGCTCATGGTCTTCGTCCTGGCAGCCCTGGCCCAGGCGGCGATCAACCCCTATCACTTCGTCGTCTACGCCCTCGAGGCGCATCGCCGCTTCATCCCCGTGGTCCTGCTCCGCCTCGCCATTTATCTCGTGGCGATGACCGTGGCCGTCCAGCTCTGGGGCGGCACGGGGGCGGCCGGGGTGAGGCTCCTGCTGGTCCTGTTCCCAGCCTGGGTGTACTTCCGCTGGACGCGCGAGCTGGCCGGGATCGGCTTCGAGCGCAAGACCTGGATCTACGTGGCCGGCTTCGGTCTCCTGGTCGGGGTGAACGAGGGGTCGCGGGCGGCGCTGGCTGCTTTGGGCCTCTGGCCCCCGGCGGCGCTCGGGATGGCCTTCGTCCTGGCCCTTGGCGCCTACGCGGCCTGGCTCGGGCTAAGCCATGCCGCGGCGGGGGACAACCTCCGCTATGCCCGAGAGCTGATCAAGCCCAGCCGTCTTGCCGGTCTCTGGCGATCGGAATCGGCCTGACGATGGCAAGGGCGCGCGCCGGCAACCTTGACGGGGCCGGCCGGTTTATGTTCAGATATTGAACGCTGTTCGGGGGCCCACGTGGAGCGACAAAACGAGCGCGACCTCGAGATCCTGACCGCCATCGGTGAGGGGGTGCCGCTGACCCAGCGGGCCCTGGCCGAGCGCATGGGCGTCGCCCTGGGGCTGGCCAATCTCTACCTCAAGCGGCTGGCAGGCAAGGGCTTCATCAAGATCCGGGAGTTTCCGAGCAAGCCCTACGCACGCAAGCGGCTCCGCTACGTCCTGACCCCCAAGGGCGTCGCCGAGAAGGCCCGGCTGACCTACGAGTACATGGGCTACTCGCTCCGGCTCTATCGCCGCACGCGGGAGAACCTGCGCGAGGGCATGGCCCAGCTGGCGCGGAGCGGGGCCAAGCGCGTGGCCCTCCACGGCGTGGGCGAGGCGGCGGAGCTGGCCTACCTCACGCTGAAGGAGTTCGGGCTCGAGCCGATCGGGATCTTCGCGGCCGAGCCCGACGGGCAGTTCCTGGGCTTCCCCGTCCGGCCCTTGGCCGAGCTGGCGGAAGCGGAGTTCGACGCCGTGGTGGTGGCGACCTTCGATCCGCCCGAGCAGCATGCCGCCTCCCTCGAGCGGCTCGGCATCCCGCGCGGCAAGCTCCTCACGCTTCGCCGGCTGGCCACCCCGGCGAGCGCCGAAACGCCATCCAGCCCAAAGGAGAGCAAGGCATGAAGGAGTTCCTCAAAGGCAATTACAAGGTGGACGTCGAGATCAAGGAGACCGAGGCCGAAGCCGAGGCTGGGGCCACCGAGGCCTTCGAGCGCAAGGCCCTCTCGCGGCTCGGCGGCAGCATCTGCTTCGTGTCGAAGAAGAGCTTCATGTGGCAGGGCGAGGCGCAGCCCGCAGGGGGAGCCGCAGCCGAGGCGACCACCAAGACATCGAGCCGAGCGGATACGGAAGACGGACCAGCGAAAGCGCGCTAGATGAGCCTCGGGAAGCAAATCGCCAGCGCGCTTAAGGACGCGACCTTCGAGCGGGTCGCCGCCGTCGGGCTGGCCAACGCGGAGCTGAACCGGCCGCGCATCGGCCGCTCGGTGCTGGAGCTGGGTCAGGCCTCGCTCGGTCGAGGCGACGCGGCGCTCGTGGTGGGCGCCGGGCCGAGCCTTCACCGGCGACGCAGCCTGGAGCGGCTCAAGGCCTCGGGGTTCACGGGGACCATCGTGGCCGCCGACGGGGCCCTTGGCGCCTGTCTGCGCGCCGGAGTCGTGCCCCACATCGTCGTCAGTGTGGATCCGCACCCGGAGCGCATCGTCCGCTGGTTCGGCGATCCCGCGCTGACGGAGGCGGGCGCCGACGACTACTTCAGGCGGCAGGAGATGGACCCGGCGCACCACGGCGACGAGGTGGCCGCCAACCGCGCTCTGGTCGAGCTCGTGGATGCCCACGCGCCCCGGATCAAGGTCGCGGTGGCGACGTCCGCGGCCCCTGCCGTCGTGGACCGCTGCGAGAAGGCCGGCATGGCGCTGTACTGGTGGAACCCCATGTACGACGACTACGACCGGCCGGGCAGCGTGTCGCGGCGGCTCTTCGAGATGAACGGCCTGCCGTGTCTCAACGGCGGCGGCAATGTGGGCACGGCGGCCTGGGTGCTCGCCCACGCGGTGCTCAAGAAGCGCCGCGTCGGTTTGATCGGCATGGACCTCTCCTACGCCCCCGGCACCCCGTACGAGAAGACCCAGTACTACCCCGAGCTGGTGGAGCTCCTCGGCGCCCGCCACCCCGAGGCCTTCGTCCACGTCACCAACCCGTATCTCGGCGAGACCTGGTTCAGCGACCCCGCCTACTACTGGTTCCGCGAGGTCTTCCTCGAGATGGCGGCCGAGGCGCCGTGCGAGACCTACAACTGCACCGAGGGCGGCTTGCTCTTCGGCCCGGGCATCGCCACCGTGCGGCTCGAAGAATTCCTGGGGACAGGGAAGGACGGCCACCATGGCTAAGGTGCTGTTCATCAACCCGACCATCCGAGAGGAGGACGACCCGCGCCACGTGCCCTACGGTATGGCGCTCCTGGCCTCCATCGCCATGCGCGACGGCCACCTCGTCCAGGTCTACGACCACAACGCCTGGCGGGCGCCCGACTCGGTGCTGGCCCAAGTGCTCAAGGCGGACCGGTGGGATGTGATCGGCATCGGCGGCATCACGACCGCGTATCGCTCGATCAAGCAGATCACCGGCATGGCCAAGGAGCTGGCGCCCACCTCCCTCGTGGTCGCCGGCGGCGGCTTCCTCACGAGCATGCCGCATGACATCATGCGCTTCCTGCCACAGGTAGACGTGGGGGTGGTGGGTGAGGCTTTCGTCTCCTTCCCGGAGCTCCTGCGCCGGGTGGACGCCGGCAACCGCGACTGGGCCCAGGTCAAGGGGCTCATCTGGCGCGAGCCGTCGGGGCGGAGCCGGCTCAACCCGGAGCAGCCGCTGCTCCAGGACCTCGACAGCCTGCCGTATCCAGCCTGGGAGCTGTTCCCGCTCGAGGTGTACTTCAAGAACAGCATGGCGCTCTTCTCCGAGGAGGGCATGCTGTCGCGGCGCCGGCTCGACATCAACGCCTCCTACGGCTGCTCGCTGATCTGCCGCTTCTGCTTCCACCTGGGCATCGCCGGGGACATGAAGCAGGTGGAGACCGCCGAGGGCGAACGCGATGTCACCTTCACCTACGACCGGAACATCCGCTATCACAGCCCGCGCTACGTCGTGGACCTGGTCAAGTACGCCCGCGAGCGCTTCGGCGTGGACTTCATCGGCTTCCTCGACGAGAACCTGATGACCATGCACCAGTCCTCGGGCAAGAAGTGGCTGACCGACATCGCGCGGCTCTGGATCGAGGAGGGGCTCCAGCCCCAGTGCGTGCGCGACGATGTGCCCCACCACCCGGAGAAGTGCTCCGGCGTGCACTGGGGTGGCACCAGCCACGCCACGCTCTGCTCCCCCGAGGTGCTGCGCGCCATCAAGCAGTCGGGCTGCTCGCACCTGGTCTACGGCTACGAGTCGTTCTCGGCGCGTGTGATGAAGACCATCGGCAAGGGCGCTACCCCCGAGACCAACGAGCGCTCGCTCCGCTGGACGATGGAGGCGGGCATCCGGCCCATTCCCAACCAGATGATGGGCTTCCCCGACGAGGACTTCGACTCGATCAAGGACAACGTGCGGGCCTGGAACCGGCTCGGGCTGAACGTCAAGCCATTCTTCGCCACGCCGTACCCCGGCACCGAGTGGTACCACACCAACAAGCAGCGCATCCTCGAGCAATACGGTAACGACCTCGAGGCCTTCCTGCTCGACGTGGGCGACGCGACCCGCGTCACCGCCGTCATCTGCAAGAAGTTCAACGCCGTGGAGCTCTACGGCCTCCGCGAGCTGATGGTCCTGAGGGATCTCAAGCGCATCGAGGAGTACGAGGCCGAGTGGAAGCGACTGCACGCCCATGACACCCCCGCGCCCGCGCCGGCTCCGCTGTCGGTGCTCGAGCGCGCCCGCGCCTAACGAGAAAGGAGCGCCGTGAAACTCGCCATCATCGGACTCGGCAGCATCGGCCGCCGCCATCTGGGCAATTTCCGCGGCGTCGGGGTGGAGACCCTGACCGGCTACGACGCGGCGCCCGCCCAGCGCGAGGCGGCGGCGAAGGATTTCCCGTTTGCGACCATCGTCCCGTCAGCGGAAGCCGCCCTTGACGGCGCCGACGCAGCGGTGATCTGCACGCCTCCCGACTCCCATGTGGCATTCGGGCGGATAGCCGCCGAGCGTGGCCTCCACCTCATGGTTGAGAAGCCGTTCGCCCAGTCCGTGGACGGTGTCGAGGAGCTCCTCAAGCTCTGCGACGCGAAGGGGCTCAAGGTGCTCACGGCCTACAACTGGCGCTACTGGCCGCCCATGCTCCTGGTGGAGAAGCTGCTCAAGGAGGGACGCATCGGGGCGGTGCGCGCCGCTCGCACCGAGTACGCCTACCACCTGACGATCCGCTACCCGGGCAAGGACTACCGCCAGTTCTACATGGCGGATGCCAAGCAGGGCGGCGGCTGCGTGCTCGACGAGAGCCATGCCATCGACTACATGCGCTGGCTCTGCGGCGAGATCGTCGAGGTGAGCGCCGTGGTGGACCGGATCTCGAGCCTGGAGATCACCACCGACGACATCGCTGACCTGACCGTCCGCTTCGCCTCTGGCACCGTCGGCAACATCCACATGAATCTCTTCGCCTGGAACATGCACAGCCACTTCGAGCTGATGGGCGAGGCCGGCGTGATCCAGTGGCGGCGGTTCGAGAACGAGATCCGGCTCTTCGATCCCAAGGCCAACCGCTGGGAGGTCTACCCCTTCGGCTGCCAGCTCAACGACATGTACGTCGAGGAGGCCAAGCACTTCCTCGCGTGCATCCGCGGGGAGGCCGCGCCGCGCTGCGACGGCTGGGACGGGCTCAAGACCATGCGCGTGATCGAGGCCGCCCAGAGGGCGTCCGCCGAGAAGCGCTGGGTGCGAGTGTAGCGAGGATAAGCCGTGAAGATACGCGCCACCCTCACCCCGACCCTCTCCCTTGGAGAGGGAGAGGGGGGAGGGCTCGCTTCCCTCGCCCCCGAAGGGGGAGAGGGCCAGGGTGAGGGGGAGCGCACGATGCGGAGCACTCGATCGTGAATAAGGAACGCTGCGCGTGACCAGTCAGCCTTACGCCTTCGGCATCATCCCCGCCCGCGGCGGCTCCAAGGGGCTGCCGGGCAAGAACCTGCGCCGGCTGGGAGCGCTGAGCCTGATCGGCCACGCGGTCGCCTCGGCGCAGGAAGCCACGCGGCTCAGCCGCCTCATCGTCTCGACGGACAGCCCGGAGATCGCCGAGGAGGCCCGTCGTCACGGGGCGGAGGTGCCGTTCGTGAGGCCGGCGGAGCTGGCGAGTGACCAGGCGGGAATGCTCGGCGTCCTGCAGCACGCCGTCCGCTGGCTCGAGAGCGTGGCCGGAGTCCGCCCGGACCTGGTGGTGACGCTGCAGCCCACCTCGCCCTTCCGCGTCGGCGCCGACATCGACCGCACGATTGAAAAGGCGGTTCAGACGGGAGCCGAGTCGGCCCAGACGCTCTGCGAGGCCTCCTACCATCCCTTCTTCATGAAGACGCTCGAGGGCGACCGGACGGTGGCGCTCTTCCCCGACGGCCACAAGTACG
>DASSSH010000109.1:0-9807 GCA_035708525.1 Candidatus Methylomirabilota bacterium | reverse complement strand
TGCAAGCCAACGCGAAGGCTCGATTCGGCACCTCAGGACACTCTAGGACCTCAGTCGAAGGATGTGGGCCTTTGTTTCCTGGACGTGCGTCCGCATGAGGCGCTCCGCGGCCTCGGCGTCCCCCCGACTGATCGCCTCCAGGACGGCGCTGTGCTCGTCTAGCGACCGTCGGGTACGCCCCGGCATCCGGAACGTCGCCTCCCGATCGTCGTGCAAGGCGTTGATGATGCCTTTTGCCAGCTCGGCGAGCAGCGCGTTCCGGCTGATGCGCGCGATCAGGTTGTGGAATTGCACGTCCGCGACGACGACTGCGGCCACGTCATCCGCCTCGACGGCCTGCGCCTGGGCCTCCAGGACGCTCCGCAGCGCGGCGATCTCATCGCCCGAGGCCCGGCGCGCGGCCAGCGCCGCCGCACGGGCGTCCAGCAGCTCGCGCACCTCGAGTATGTCGAGGATGCGGTCGCGCCGGTCTGCGAGGTACTCCTCCCACCACGCCACCCCGAGCCTGGAGGCCCCGGCGCGCACGTAGGCCCCTCGCCCGTGGCGGATCTCGACGACGCCGAGGCCGTCCAGCATGCGGAGCGCTTCCCGAACCGAGGTGCGGCTGGTCGCCAGGAGCCGCGTTAGCTCCCGCTCAGGCGGAAGCCGCTCGCCGGCCTTGAGTGCTCGGCGCTCGATCAGGTCGCAGATCGATTCCACGACTCCGTTCCGGCGGCGTGCGGGGCTTGCGAGCGGCACCAGGTCCGACATGCTGGCGAGAGCGTAATCCGGAAGCTAAGCAGCTGTCAATACGGCCATAACGGTCTTGACAACTGAACATTGGATGGGCTATGTGGTCGTACCGGTATGATGTCGCTCCACGACGCTGTGCGGGGGTGAGCCGTGCCCATTGGCGTCGCCCTCGACGGGATGATCCCTATCGGCGAGATGGTCGAGCTGGCCCGCGGCGCAGAGGAGCGGGGTGTCGGGAGCCTGTGGATGGCCGAGCACATGGGCTACCGGGACGCCGTCTCGGCCGCGATGGCCTTCCTCGCGTCCACCGCCCGGCTGACGGTCGTTCCCACTGCCATCAGCGTCTACGCGCGGCATCCGATGATCGCGGCCATGACGGCGGCGACGCTCGAGGAGGCTGCTCCTGGCCGCACACTGCTGACCCTCGCCTCCGGCAACCCCCGGGCGCTCGGTGAGGTAGGGGTGGCGATCGAGCGGCCCGTCACCGTCATGCGCGAGTACGTCCGCGCGCTGCGCGCGTTATGGGCCGGGGGACCGGTCACGCTGAAGGGCGACGTCTTCCGCCTCCAGGATGCCCGCCTGCATCTGCCGACGGCGCGGCCGATCCCCATCTATCTCGCAGCCATGGGCCCCCGCATGCTGGAGCTAGCCGGCGAGCTGGGCGACGGCGTCGTGCTCTCGGCCGGACTCTCGCCGCTCTACATCCGACACTCGCTGGCGCGCGTGGCCGAGGGCGCGCGTTGCGCGGGCCGCGATCCGCGCCAAGTGACCGCGGCAGGCTTCGTGTTGACGGCGGTGGCCCGGGACGGCGCCCGAGCCCGGCGCGAGGCCAAGAAGATGCTGGCCTACCTGTTCCGCAATCGCTTCATCGCGGAGAATCTCGCCGTGACAGGCACACGCGTGGATCGCGCGGCCGCCGCCGACGCCGCCGCACGCGGCGACTGGGACACGGCGGTGGCGCTCTTGCCCGACGAGGTGGCAACGGAGTACGCGATCGCGGGCACGCTGGCCGAGTGCCGCAGCCAGCTCGATCGCTTCCGCGCTGCGGGTCTCGACATGCTGGTGCTGATGATGGTGGGCGACGCGGAGGCGCGGCAGCTGGCCCTGGACCTCGCCCGAAGCGCGTGATGGTCACGATCAAGACAGTGGAGACCGTTCACGTCGCGCTCCCTACGCGCCGCGTGCACCGTTGGACGGGCCTCACCGAGCCCATCGGTAGCTACGTCCTCGTCCGGATGACAGGCGACGACGGCACGATCGGCTGGGGCGAGTCGCCGGCGCTCAAGGACTGGGGAGGCGACTGGGGCCGTTACTTCGGAGAGACGCCGGACACGACGATGCTCGTCGTCGGCCGGTATCTCGCCCCCTCGGTACCCGGGGTGGAAGCCGCCAACGCGGTCGAGCTGCACCGACGCATGGACGCCGCCATCAAGGGCTACCCGTACGCGAAGGCGTCGGTGGAGATGGCGGCTTACGATCTCGCCGGCCGCTCGCTCGGGCTGCCGGTGTGGGCGCTCCTCGGCGGCCGCGCGCGCGATCGGGTGCCGGTGACGCACTCCATCGGCCTCCTGCCCATCGAGGAGGCGGCGGCGGAGTGCGTGCAGGTGGTGAAGGAGGGGATCCGGACCATCAAGCTCAAGGTCGGCGTGGAGCCGGCGCGCGACGTCGAGATCGTCCACCGGGTGCGCGAGGCGGTCGGCCCCGACGTCGACCTCTGCGTGGACGCGAACCAGGGCTGGGCCAGTCCGCGCGAGGCGATCCGCATGCTGCAGGCCATGGAGCCCTGCCGGCTGAAGTACGCCGAGCAGCCGGTGGAGGGCATCGCCGCCATGGCCGAGGTCGCGCGCGCCATCGCCACGCCGGTCATGGCCGACGAGAGCGCGTGGACCGCCCACGACGTGCTAGAGATCATCGAGCGCGGCGCCGCCGATATCGTGTCGATCTACACAACCAAGCCCGGCGGGCTCTTCCGGGCGCTCGAGGTGGCAGCCGTCGTGCGCGCGGCCGGCCTGCGCTGCAACGTGAACGGCTCGGTGGAGACGGGAATCGGCAACCTCGCCAACGTGCACCTCGCGGCAGCAGCGCCGGCGGTGACGCTATCGTGCGTGGTGCCCATCTCCACGCCGGCGGAGGCGCAGCACGGCCAGCTCGCCGGCATCTACTACACCGACGACCTGATCGCGCGCGCCTTCGAGTTTCGCGACGGCGCCATCGTCGTTCCCGAGGGACCCGGCATGGGGATCAACGCGGACCCGGACAAGATCGCGCGCTACACGGTGAAGGCGGCGTGAGACCGATCCGGACGGTGGCAATGCACGGCGCTGGGCACGGCGGGTGCCGCGGGGCTCACGCCTGCGCGGCGCGGGCTGGCCTCGATGGACAGCTTGCTGCGCGGGGTATGAGAGCCGCGATCATCGAGCGACAGCGCGAGGGGATGGCCGCCGCCGCTCTCGTCGCGCTGGCGCCCGCCGACCCGCGGTCCGACAGCACGGACACCGACGAGCTGATCGTCATGGTGTGAAGCGATGCCCAACGCCCCTCACATCTCCATCCAGGGCCTGGACGTCCGCTACCGGACGAGGGATGGCTGGGTCACCGCCCTCGAGGGGCTCGACCTCGAGGTGCCGCCGCGGTCGTTCGTGAGCGTGGTCGGGCCGTCGGGCTGCGGCAAGACCACCCTGCTCAAGATCGTGTCGGGCATTCTCCGGCCCTCGCGAGGCCTGGTCTTCCTCGACGCCACGCCCATTGAGAACCTGCGGCTCGAAGGCCAGGTAGGCTTCGTCTTCCAGCGACCGCTGCTCCTGCCCTGGCGCAGCGCGCTGGCCAACGTGGTGCTGGCCTCCGAGATCGTCCAGAAGACGGTGCCCCGGGCGGAGCGGCTGGCCGAGGCCCGGCGCTGGTTGGAGATCACCGGCCTCACGGGCTTCGAGGAGCGGCTGCCCCACGAGCTGTCGGGTGGCATGCAGCAGCGGGTGGCCCTGTCCCGGGCCCTCGTGTTCCACCCCCGTATCCTCCTGATGGACGAGCCTTTCGCGGCGCTCGATGAGATCACCCGGGAGGCCATGCAGGGGGAACTGCTCAACATCTGGTCCCACATCGAGAACACCATCCTGTTCGTCACCCACTCGATCTCCGAGGCCGTGCTGCTGTCCGAGCGGGTGGTGGTGCTGAGCGCCCGCCCGGGGCGGGTCCAGGAGATCCTCGACATCCCCTTCCCGCGGCCACGCACGGAGGCGCTGCGCGGCGAGCGGGAGTTCACTGAGCTCGTGCAGCACATCCGCGGCAAGCTACGGGCGGCGCCGGCGAAGGCGCGATGAGGGCGACGGCGCGGCGGCTCGGCGGCACCCTCGGCCAGGTCCTGGTGTTCCTGACGTTCTTCGCGGCCTGGGAGGCGGCCGTCCACGTCTTCGGGTTCAAGGAGGTTATCCTCCCCGCCCCCAGCGCGACGTTCGTGACCATGTGGGCCAAGCGCGCGTACCTGCTCCAGCACACTTGGCCTACCGTGATCGCGATCCTCGTCGGCTTCCTGTTAGCGTCGGTCGCCGGCTTCATCATCGCTATCGGCATCGCCTACTCGCGGTGGATCAACGAGCTCACGTATCCGTTCCTGGTGGCGGCGCAGGTGGTGCCGAAGATCGCGCTGGCGCCGCTGTTCCTCATCTGGTTCGGCGTCGGGCTCCTGCCGAAGGTCGTCATCGCGGCCCTCATCGCCTTTTTCCCGGTCGTGATCAACACGGCCAAGGGGCTCACGTCGGTGGAGCCGGAGCTGGTGCAGTTCATGCGCTCGCTGGGCGCCTCCTGGCACGAGATCTTCTTCAAGATCAGCCTGCCGTGGGCGCTGCCCTACATCTTCGCCGCCTTCAAGATCTCGATGACGCTCGCGGTGGTAGGGGCAGTGGTAGGCGAGTTCATCGCCTCCGACGCGGGCCTGGGTTACGTGGTCAACTACGCCAACATCACGCTGGAGACCCGGGTCATGTTCGCTGGGCTCCTGCTGCTGAGCCTGGTCGGCATCGCGCTGTTCCTGCTGGTGGTGATGGTCGAGCGCTACGTCCTGTCCTGGCAGCCGTCGGTCGAGGCGGCCACGCCGGAAACCCTATGAAGGAGGTCGTCATGCGAATGAGACGTGTCCTGACCGCGTTCCTGCTGGTCGCCCTGGCGGCAGCCGTGATCGTGCCCGGAGCCCGGGCCGCCGACAGTGTCACCCTGCGCCTGGACTGGGTAGTCGGCTCCGAGCACGCGCCGATCTACCTAGCCGTGGAAAAGGGATTCTTCAAGGAAGAGGGCATCGACGTGAAGATCTTCGCCGGGGAGGGTTCCACCGTCACCGTCAAGCTGGTCGGCAACAAGTCGAACGACTTCGGCTACGCCACCGCCGACCAGGCCCTGATGGCCTACACCAAGGGGCTGCCAGTAGTGGCCACGGCCGTGGTGCTCCAGAAGAGCCCCTCGGCCATCATCTTCCCCAAGGCGAAGCCGCTCACCAGGCTGGAGGACCTCTACGGCAAGAAGCTCGGCACTCAGATCAAGAGCGTCGTGGACAAGCAGTGGGACGCGGTGGCCCGCATGCACAACATCGACCGCAAGAAGATTACCGAGATCCCGTCGGATCGGGCGGTCGCCGCCTCCATCGCCAACGGCAACATCGACGCCGCGGTCGCCTGGTTCTTCAACGACGGGCTGCAGCTGGAGGTGAAGGGCACCCCGATGGGCTGGCTACTGTTCTCCGACCTCGGGCTGCAGATGTATTCCACGTCGCTGCTGGTCCACGAGGACACCATCAGACAGAAGCCCGATCTGGTCCGCCGTTTCACCCGCGCGTTCATCAAGGGCTGGACGTACAGCAAGGCCCACCCCGAGGAGGCCCTGACGCTGTTCCTCAAGGCAAATCCAGCCGCCGACCCCGCCTACTCGCGGCTGAAGCTGCCGGCTGTCCTGTTGCTGACCGACACGCCCGACACCCGGCAGCACGGGATCGGCTACTCCACGCGGGCCGGCTGGGAGGGCATGCAGAAAGCCCTGCTCGACCAGAAGCTGATGGACAGCCCAGTGGACGTGAGCAAGGTCTTCACCAACGAGTATCTGAAGTAGCCGAGCCGAGAGCGGGAGAGATGGCGCCAGGAGCGCACCACGCCGTGATTGTGGGCGCCGGGATCGCCGGGCTCACGGCCGGCTGGGCGCTGCGTGACCGAGACGTCCTGCTGCTCGAGGCGACCGAGCGCGTTGGTGGGCGCATGCGCTCAGAAGCGCGCGGGCCGTACTGGCTGAATCTCGGCGCGCACCTGTTCGGCGGCCCCGGGTCGCTCCTCGATCAGCTCGCCACGGAGACGGGGCTCGAGACCTGTCCGATCCCTGGCAACCGGATGGCCCTCGCGTTCAGAGACCGCCTGCTCGCGGACGGGCGTCCAGAAACGTACCCGTTTCGGCTTCCCCTGACTTGGCGTGCGCGACTGTCGTTCATCCGTGCGGGGCTTCGGCTCCGGTCGGCGACACGGGGATATGTTCGAGCGGCTCGCCGGCGCCCCGGCGAGTCACAGGCTCAGAGGCGGAGCCGAATGCTCGCGTACCGCGACGACCAGACGTTCAGCGAGTACCTGGGTGGCCTCCATCCCGACGTGGCCAGGATCTTCCAGGCCGTCGCGGAGCGGGTCGCGGCCGAACCCGGGGAGATCTCCGCGGGATGCGGGGCGGCACTCTTCGCGCTGGTCTGGGGTGGTGGCGCCGATACGCTCGCCCGCAACCTGATTGGCGGCTCGGAGCTGTTGCCGCAAGCGCTCGCACGCCGCCTCGGCGACCGCGTCCTGACCGGCGCCGTCGTGCGGGAAGTCGTGCAAACCGCCGAGGGCGTACGCGTCCGGTTCAGCCGACGCGGCGTGCTGGTTGAAGTGTCGGCGCAGTTGGCGATCGTCGCGACGCCGGCCTACGCGACTCGAGAGATCGTCCAGGATCTCCCCGCTGACACGGCGGACGCCTTGGCCTGGATCCCGTACGGACCCTTTGTGTGCGGCGCCTTCCTCACAGACGAGGCGGGGCCCATGCCATGGGATCACATCTACGCGATCGCGGTAGCCGATCGGTCGTTCAACATGCTTTTCAACCACGCCAACCCACTCCGCGGACCGGACAAGCGCGAGCCGGGCGGCAGCTTAATGGTCTACGCGGGGGGCGACCGCGGCCGCCGCCTCCTGACACTGACTGACGAGCAGATCGGGGAGCTCTTCCGACGCGACCTCCACGCCGTCCTGCCGGCGACACGGGGCGTCGTGCGGGAGGTCCTGATCCAGCGCTGGGCGCACGCCCTTCCCTACGCGCCGCCCGGGCGTGCTTGCATCCAGCCTGCTCTCGAGCGCTCGCTGGGGCGCGTGCTGCTGGCCGGCGACTATCTTGAGTACGCGGAGATGGAAGCGGCGGCCAGGAGCGGGCTCGAGGCGGCGCAGGAGGTGCGCCGACGTCTCGGCGTCTAGGGAGGCCCGATGACGACGACTGTCAAGACGATCGCCGTGCTCGGCGCCGGCCACGGTGGCCTCGCTGCGGCAGCGGACCTCACACGGCGCGGCTACAGCGTGCGGCTGCAGGGACGGAGCGAGCAACGGCTCGCGCCGATCCGCGAGCGCGGCGGCATCGACGTCACCGGCGTGCATCAGGGCTTCATCCCCTTGACCGCGCTGACGACGAGTGTGGCCGAGGCGGTGTCGGGCGCCGATCTCGTGATGCTCGTGGTACCCTCGGTCGCGCATGCCGACTACGCGACCGCGCTCGCGCGCGTGCTCTCGCCCGAACAGCCCGTCTTCATCAATCCCGGCCACACCGGCGGCGGCCTCCACTTCGTCCACGAACTGCGACGCGCGGGGTACCGCGACGAAGTGCGCACGGCGGAGACGGTGACGCTCACCTACATCTCTCGCACCCAGGGACCGACGACGGTCGCGATCTATAGCTACACGCGCCGCCTGAAGTGCGCGGCGTTCCCCGGCCGCCACACGGATGCGATGCTGGCGCTCCTCGCACCGGTCTACCCCGAGGTCATGCGCGCGGCGAGCGTGCTGGAGACGGGCATGGCGAACATCAACGCCGTGTTCCACCCGCCCGGCACGCTGATGAACGCCGGGTGGATCGAGCACACCGGCGGCGACTTCCTCTTCTACCGCGAAGGAATCACGCCGGCTATCGGCGCGGTCTGCGAGGCGGTCGACGCCGAGCGGGTGGCCGTGGCGCGAGCGCTCGGCATCCCGACGGTCCCGTTCCTGGAGACGTTCCATCAGGCCGGCCTCACGACGGACGAAGGCCGCGCCAGCGGCTCGATCGCGTTCGCGTGCCGTGTGAGCGGGCCGAATGCCACTGTGAAGAGCCCGCGCTCTCTCGACCATCGCTACGTCCACGAGGACGTCGGCTACGGGCTCGTGCCGATGTCGGCGCTCGGCCGCTTGGCCGGCGTGCCGACGCCCACGATGGACGCGCTCATCCATCTCGCGTCCGAGATGCTAGGCATCCGGTATGACGAGGTCGGCCTCGGGCTCGAACGGCTCGGCCTTGCCGGGGTTCGCGCCGCCGATCTCGCACACTTCGTCCACGAGGGCGTCTGAGACCACCGCCGAAAGGGAGAGCCCATGAAGAGTGATGTCATCGCGCGACAGCGCGAGGTGATGAGCAAGAACGGCCTGGACGCCCTCGTGGCCGCCTCGCCGGAGAACTTCGCCTACACCACCGGCTTCGTCGTCCCGTCGCAGCCGATCCTCCGCTGGCGACACAACATGGCCGCCGTCACTGCGGCTGGTCGCACCGCCCTCCTTGCTGTCGACATGGAGGAGAGCACCGTGCGCAAGCTGGCGCCCGGGCAGGACGTCCGCGTGTGGGGCGAGTTCACGGACCGGCCGATGCGCGTCCTCGCCGCGCTGCTCACCGACCTCGGCCTCGCCTCGGCGCGCGTGGGGATCGAATTCGACTACCTGCCCGCCGGGGACTTCGCCGAGCTCCGCTCGCTGCTGCCGCGTGCCGAGCTCGTCCCCGCCGAGCAGCTCTACCACCGGCTGCGCCAGATCAAGACGCCCGGCGAGATCGAGTACCTACGCCGCCTATCGCGCATCGCCGACCAGGCGATTGGCGACTGCTTCCGAGCCGTCCGCGCCGGCATGACGGAGATGGACATGGCCGGCGCGCTCACCCGGAGCATCTATGCGCAGGGCGCCGAGCACTTCAAGCTCATGATCATCGCCACCGGCGAGCGGAGCGTGCTGCCGAACGTGGGTCCGACCAACCGCGTCCTGCGACCCGGCGACATTTGCCGTGTCGAGATCTTCTCGGTGATCGGCGGTTACCACGCTGGCGTGTGCCGCACAGCGATGGTGCAGCGCGCGCCGGCCAACGCCGAGCGCATCTGGGCGAAGCTGGTGGAGAGCAAGTACGAGATCCTCGACATGCTCCGGCCCGGCGCGAGCTCGCGCGCCGTCTACCAGGCGTTCCTCCGGCGGCTCGACGAGCTCGGCATGAACCTGCCGCCGATCTCGTTCGTCGGGCACGGCATCGGCCAGTTCGTCCACGAGGAGCCGTACCTCGGCAAGTACTCGGATACGCCCCTCGAGGCGGGGATGGTGCTCGGCATCGAGCCGCTCACGTACGGGGGCCACCTGGGTTTCGGCCTGCAGCTCAAGGACATGGTGGCCATCACATCCACCGGCACGGAGCTCCTCTCGGACCGAACGAACACGGACAAGCTCTTCGTCATCCCGTAGCGCTGCCGATGCGCACGCTGATCGAGCATCTCGAGTTTGTGCCGCATTCTCGACGGCGACCGGTCTCACGCCGGTTGATCGGGCGGGTTGGTGAAACGGAGCAGCCTCCTGGCCGGTCAGGACCAGGAGGCCGTCTGCGGGACGTTGGTTGCGGGGGTCGGATTTGAACCGACGACCTTTGGGTTATGAGCCGTCTCTGGGCCTGGCGGGCAATCCTGTGATCGCGCGAAGAATCATCGAATCGGTCAAGGGAGAGACAGGAACTAGAAGGCTGAAACACCCATGATCTTGTAGGACACCACGGCTTCGTCCTTCACGACAGCCTCGAATCGGGTGGTCGCCCCTG
>DASSSH010000108.1:0-14348 GCA_035708525.1 Candidatus Methylomirabilota bacterium | reverse complement strand
CCGAGCCCGCCGGCCGCTATCCACAGCAGCGACTCATCCGTTTGCCTCATGAGTGATCCTCCTCCTGGGCGCCGCCAACGTCTGATCGGCGGCTACAAGTGAACGCCGGGTCAGAGTCAGAATGGCGTCAAATTGACGACCGCCCGCCTCAAGAAACCATCAAGATCAGACGGGATCCCCTCCACAGCCCACCCCTGCCGCATTTCCCACGCTTGCGCGAGCGCCGCTTGAGGCGCGATTGATGGCCTTGGGGCCAATCTTGAGAGTTTTTTGACCAGGAGTACCAGTAGCATTGCGGGGTGTAAGGGCAGCAGTGGATTGGCGCGAAAGCCTTCAGCGGGGAGGCAGAAATGTCAGACGTTCTGTACGTCGCGATGGGCATCGCCTTCTTCGGGCTGTCGTGGCTCCTCGTCCGGCTGTGTGAGCGGCTGTAGGAGGCGGCCATGCCAGTGCTCTATGTCGTTGGCGGCGTCGTTTCTCTGGGACTTCTTGTCTATCTGGTGCTCGCGCTGCTCAAACCGGAGCTCTTCCAATGACTGCGAACGGAGTGATTCAGCTCGTCCTGTACCTGGTGGTCCTGCTGGCCCTGGCCAAGCCGCTCGGGGCCTATATAGCAAAGGTCTACGAGGGGCGACGGATCGCACTGGATCGTGTCCTCGGCTGGCTCGAGCGTCTCATCTATCGCCTGTGCGGCGTCCGCGCGGGCGAGGAGATGGGCTGGAAGACGTACACGATCGCGATGCTGCTGTTCAACTTTCTGGGCTTCCTGGCCGTCTATCTCCTCCAGCGCCTCCAGGGCGTGCTGCCGTTGAATCCCCAGGGCCTCGGGGCGGTCTCGCCCGACTCCTCCTTCAACACGGCTGTGAGCTTCGCCACTAACACGAATTGGCAGGGATATGGCGGCGAGACGACCATGAGCTATCTCACTCAGATGCTCGCGCTCACCGTACAGAACTTCGTCTCGGCGGCCACCGGGATGGCGGTCCTGGCGGCGTTCGTCCGGGGCTTCGCCCGCCGGTCGGCTGAGACCATCGGCAACTTCTGGGTCGATCTCACGCGCACCACGCTTTACATCCTCCTGCCGCTCTCCTTCGTCTTCGCCCTGATCCTCGCCTCGCAGGGCGTGGTCCAGACCTTCGGGCCCTACGCGAAGGTCACCGTCGTCCAGCCGACGAGCTACGACGAGCCGGTGACCGACAAGGATGGAAAGCCGGTGCTGGACGAGAAGGGCCAGCCGAAGACCAAGAAGGCCACGCTCACCGAGCAGGTGATCGCGGTGGGCCCGACTGCCTCCCAGCTCGCCATCAAGCAGCTCGGCACCAACGGCGGCGGCTTTTACAACGTCAATTCCTCTCATCCCTTCGAGAATCCGACGTCGCTCTCGAACTTTCTCGAGCTGCTGGCGATCCTGCTGATCTCGGCGGCGCTCTGCTACACCTTCGGCGTCATGGTCAAGGACACGCGCCAGGGCTGGGCGGTTCTGGCGGCCATGACCGTGATCTTCGTGGCCCTGCTGGCCGTCTGCGTGGTGGCTGAGCAGAACGGCGCCGTCTTCACGAAGCAGGGAGTGGACCACAGCGCCAGCGCCCTGCAGTCGGGGGGCAACATGGAAGGGAAAGAGGTTCGCTTCGGCATCGTCAATTCCGCGCTCTGGGCGACGGCGACCACGGCAGCCTCGAACGGCTCGGTCAACTCGATGCACGACTCCTATACCCCGATCGGCGGGCTGGTGCCCATGTGGATGATCCAGCTCGGCGAGGTGGTCTACGGCGGGGTGGGCTCGGGACTCTACGGCATGCTGGTCTTCGCCATCATCGCCGTCTTTGTCGCGGGCCTCATGGTCGGCCGCACGCCCGAGTACCTGGGCAAGAAGATCGAGGCCTACGAGATGAAGATGGCCTCGCTGGTCATTCTCATCCCGCCCGCCATCGTGCTGATCGGAACCGCTGTGGCCGTGGTGCTGCCCGTGGGCCGGGCCAGCATCTCCAATCCCGGCGCCCATGGCCTCAGCGAGATCCTGTACGCATTCTCGTCGGCCGGCAATAACAACGGCAGTGCCTTCGCCGGGCTCAACGCCAACACGCCCTTCTACAACACGGCCCTCGGCTGGGCCATGCTCTTCGCCCGCTACTGGCTCGCCATCCCGGCCTTGGCGATTGCCGGCTCACTGGCGCGGAAGAAGACTGTCCCGCCCGGGCCGGGGACACTCCCCACTCACACACCGCTCTTCGTCGTCCTCCTGGTCGGCGTGGTCATCCTCGTCGGAGCATTGACCTTCGTGCCGGCCCTGGCGCTGGGGCCGGTTGTCGAGCATCTCAACCTGATCGCCGCGAAGTGAGGAACTGAGCTCATGGCCAGCACCGTCCGGGCACGCTCGCTCTTCGAGCTATCGATCGTCAAGCAGGCAGTTATTGATTCTTTCAGGAAGCTGACCGTTCGGCGGCAGCTCCGCAACCCGGTCATGTTCGTCGTCTATGTGGGCTCCATCCTCACGAGCCTGCTCTGGATCCAGGCGCTGGTCGGCCGGGGCGAGGCGCCGCCCTGGTTCATCTTCTGGGTATCGGTATGGCTCTGGTTCACGGTGCTCTTCGCCAATTTCGCCGAAGCCATGGCGGAAGGGCGCGGCAAGGCCCAGGCCGCCTCGCTCCGCAAGGCCCGGCGCGACCTCCAGGCCAAGCGGCTCCCGCGGCCCGACCGGAACGCCCGGCCGGAAATCGTCTCGGCATCGGCGCTGAGGAAGGGCGATGTCGTGCTGGTCGAAGCCAATGACTTCGTCCCGGCCGACGGCACGGTCGTCGAGGGCATCGCGTCGGTCAACGAGGCGGCGATCACGGGGGAGAGCGCGCCGGTGATCCGCGAGGCGGGCGGCGACCGGAGCTCCGTCACTGGGGGCACCCAGGTCCTGTCCGACTGGATCATCGTCGAGGTCACCGCGAACCCCGGCGAAGCCTTCCTCGATCGGATGATCGCCCTCGTCGAAGGCGCCAAGCGCCAGAAGACGCTCAACGAAATCGCTCTGGACATCCTGTTGGCGGGGCTGACCATCATCTTCCTCCTGGCGACGGCTACGCTGCTCCCCTATTCGCTCTACAGCGTGCAGTCGGCCGGCCAAGGCACGGTGGTAACCGTCACCGTCCTAGTGGCCCTGCTGGTCTGCCTGATTCCGACGACGATCGGCGCCCTCCTCTCGGCGATCGGGATCGCTGGCATGGACCGGATGATCCAGAAGAACGTCATCGCCATGTCCGGCCGCGCCGTGGAGGCCGCCGGCGATGTGGACGTCCTCCTCCTCGACAAGACCGGCACGATCACGCTCGGCAACCGGCAGGCGACGGCCTTCATTCCCGCTGGCGGCGTGACCGAGGCGGTCCTGGCCGACGCGGCCCAGCTGGCCTCGCTGGCCGACGAGACACCCGAGGGCCGGAGTATTGTCGTGCTCGCGAAGGAGAAATACCGCATCCGGGAGCGCGAGATCGAGAAGTTGGGCGCGACCTTTGTGGCCTTCAGCGCGCAGACCCGAATGAGCGGGGTCAACATGAACGGGCGGCAGGTGCGCAAGGGCGCGCCCGACGCCATCGAAGCCCACGTCAGACGGCTGGGCGGTACGGTGCCAGCGGACGTCGCCACCGCGGTGGACACCGTCGCCAAGGCGGGCGCCACGCCTCTCGTGGTCGCCGACGGGTCGAAGGTGCTCGGGGTGATCCAGCTCAAAGACATCGTCAAGGGCGGCATCCGGGAGCGTTTCGCCGAACTTCGCCGGATGGGGATCAAGACGATCATGATCACGGGCGACAATCCCCTCACGGCGGCTGCCATCAGCGCCGAGGCGGGCGTGGATGATTTTCTGGCCCAGGCCACGCCGGAGGCGAAGCTCAAGCTCATCCGCGACATTCAGGGCCAAGGCCGACTCGTCGCGATGACCGGCGACGGCACTAACGACGCCCCGGCGTTGGCCCAGGCCGATGTGGCCGTGGCGATGAACACGGGCACCCAGGCCGCCAAGGAAGCCGGCAACATGGTGGATCTCGACTCCAATCCCACCAAGCTCCTCGAGGTGGTCGAGACCGGCAAGCAGATGCTCATGACCCGCGGGGCGCTGACGACCTTCAGCATCGCCAACGACGTCGCCAAGTATTTCGCCATCATCCCGGCGGCCTTCGCCAGCACCTACCCCACGCTCAAGGCGCTCAACATCATGCACCTCGCGACGCCGGAGAGCGCCATCTTGTCGGCCGTCATCTTCAACGCGCTGATCATTGTCGCGCTGATCCCGCTGGCGCTGAAGGGCGTGCGCTACCGGCCGCTCGGAGCCGGTGTCGTGCTCCGCCGTCATCTCTGGATCTACGGGGTGGGCGGCATCATCCTGCCGTTTCCCGGCATCAAGGTCATCGACATGATCCTGGTCGCCCTGCATTGGGCTTAGAGGAGCCAACCATGCTCGAAAACTTTCGCGCAGCGATCATCGCCCTGGCCGTCCTGACGGTTGTCACGGGCGTCGTCTATCCTCTGCTCGTGACGGGAATCGCTCAGGCGGTGTTCCCCTCCCAGGCGAACGGAAGCCTGATCGTCAGGGATGGGAAGACCGTGGGCTCCGCCCTCATCGGCCAGCCCTTCGACGATCCCAAATATTTCTGGGGCCGCCCCTCGGCTACCACGCCGTTCCGGTACAACGCCGGCGCTTCGTCCGGCTCCAACCTGAGCCCCACCAATCCCGATCTCATCAAGGCGGTGCAGGGGCGCGTGGGCGCGCTCCGGGCTGCTGATCCCGCCAATACGGCGCCGGTCCCCGTGGACCTCGCCACCGCCTCCGGCAGCGGGCTGGACCCCCACATCAGCCCGGCGGCCGCCCTCTACCAGGCGCCCCGGGTGGCGCGGGCGCGCAAACTCGACCCGCAGGCGGTCCGGCTGCTCGTCGAGAAGCACATCGAAGGTCGTCTCTGGGGCTTACTCGGTGAGCCCCGGGTCAACGTACTCGAGCTGAATCTCGCCCTCGAGTCTCTCTCGTGAGGCGCTCGCTCCTCCTCGCGCTCGGAGCGGCGCTGCTCGCCGCGGTGCCTGACCAAGCTCTGGCACAGAAATCAGTCGCCGAAGTACTGGGGCGTCCGGCAACTCCTGAAGGGCAGCCCAAGACGTACCTCGAAGAGCTGATCCTCTTCAGCTACATCGAGAACAGCTTCGTCTGGAACATGGGCAAGGTAGGGCGCGACGACGTCAACGAGCTCCGCTCCTACGATCACGACAACGGCTACACGTTCAATGCCGCCGAATTCAGCATCAGGAAGGACCCCTCCGAGCGCTACCGACTGGGCTACGGCGTCGTCGTCACGGCGGGCCTCGATTCCCAGAAGAACCATTCCCTGGGGATCTTCCGCAGCCTCGACGATCAGGGGCCGCTGTTTCGGAACACGCCGAAGTACGACCTCGTCGAGGCGTACGCCTCGTATCTGGTTCCGCTGGGCAGCGGCCTCACGCTGAAGGCCGGGAAGTGGGCAACCCCCATCGGCTACGAGAGCTACGAGAGTCCTAAGAACCTGAACCTCTCGCGCTCCTTCCTCTTTACGCTCGGCACGCCCTACACCCACACGGGACTCCTCGCGACGTACCCCTTCACGTTGTGGTTCTCGATGACGCTGGGATTCACGAATGGCTGGGACAACTCAGACAACAATAATGGCTACCTCCGGCCGATGGGAGTGTTCGATTTCACCCCGATCGACAAGCTGACCGCCTCGGTGCACTGGATGGTCGGCCCCGAACAGAATCGCAACCAGATGTACGGCGAGATCAACAATCGCTTTATCGTCGACACGACGATCCAGTACACCGGTATCGACAAGATCACGCTGGCGGTGAACTTCTTTTTCGCCGGGGAGGAGAATGATCCGACCCTGGTCACCCTCGGGACCCGGAAGAACAACGATTCGCGCTGGAGCGGCATTGCGGCCTATGCGGGCTACGACTGGACCAAGGCCCTCCGCACGGTGCTCCGAATCGAATACTTCGCGGACCCTCACGGGGTCAAGAGCGGCACCATCGTCCCGGGGCACAACCTCGACCTCTGCGAGATCACGGCGACCATCGAGTACAAGATCTGGCGCGGCCTCGTCGGCCGGCTCGAGTACCGCCACGACGAGGCCAGCCGCAAGGCGTTCAGTCTCCAGAACCACGGCACCACGCCAACGTCCCACGCCCAGAACACGGTGACCGTGGCCGTCTATTACTCCTTCTTCTGAAAGCGCGAAGCCATGTTCCAGGGGTAAGATTGCGTTGGCAGCCATGACTCTGGGTCCAAGACGATGATGACCGAGCGCCGCCCCGATCCCGACGAGTTGCTCGCGCGGGTGAAGGAAGCAGAGAGCCGTCAGGGGCGAGGCAAGCTCAAGGTGTTCTTCGGCGCCGCTGCCGGCGTGGGGAAGACCTACGCTATGCTCGAGGCCGCCCGCCAACAGCGCCAGCACGGCGTCAACGTCGTCGTCGGCTGGGTCGAAACCCACGGGCGCGCCGAGACCGAGGCCCTCCTCGAGGGCCTCGAGATGCTCCCGCCCCGACTCGTCGAGTACCGCGGCGCCACCCTGCGCGAGTTCGACCTGGACGCGGCGCTCGCCCGCCGGCCCGCTCTGATCCTCGTGGACGAGCTGGCCCACACCAACGCTCCCGGCTCCCGCCATGCCAAGCGCTGGCAAGACGTACTCGAGCTGCTGGATGCCGCCATCGACGTCTACACCACAATGAACGTCCAGCATGTCGAGAGCCTGAACGACCTCGTCGCCAAGATTACGGGCGTGGTCGTCCGGGAGACGGTCCCGGATTCAGTGTTCGATCAGACCGACGAGGTCGAGCTGATCGACCTGCCCCCGGACGACCTGCTCCAGCGCCTCAAGGACGGCAAGGTCTACATGCCGGGGCTGGCCCAGGAAGCCGTCCAGAACTTCTTCCGCAAGGGCAATCTGATCGCCCTCCGCGAGCTCGCCCTGCAGCGCACGGCCCAGCGGGTGGACGCCCAGATGCGCGTGTACATGCGCGACCACGCAATTGGGAGGACCTGGCCCGTCCGCGAGCGCCTGCTCGTCTGCATCGGGCCCAGTCCGTTCTCGACACGGCTCATCCGGGCGGCGAAGCAGATGGCCGAGCGGTTGAACGCCGAGTGGATCGTGGCCCACGTCGAGACGCCCGCGCAGCTCCGCCTCCCGCAGGAGGCGCGCGCCCGCGTCGTCCAGGCCATGCGACTCGCCGAGCAGCTCGGCGCCGTGACAGTCACGCTGAGCGGCCAGCGGATGAGCGAGGAGATCCTGGCCTTTGCCCGGGTCCGCAACGTCAGCAAGATCGTCGTCGGCAAGCCCAGCCGGTCGCTCTGGAAGCGGATCGCGATCGGCTCCATCGTGGACGCGCTCGTGCAGGGCAGCGGCGAGATCGACGTCTATGTCATCAGCGGCGAGCGGGAGGAATCGGCGCCGGTCGCCCGGCGCCGCATCGAGCCGCCGCCGGTCGACTGGGCAGGCTATGGCTTCGGCCTCGCTACTGTGGCGCTATGTACCGGATTGGCGTGGATCATGAGCTACTCTTTCGAGCTGTCGAATCTGATCATGGTTTACCTGCTTGGCGTGGTTGTGGTTGCCACCCGCTGCGGTCGCGGCCCCACGATTCTGGCCTCGGTGCTGAGCGTCGCGGCTTTCGACTTCTTCTTCGTCCCGCCGTACTACACCTTCGCGGTGGCGGACACCCAGTACTTCGTCACCTTCGGCGTCATGCTCGTGGTGGCGCTCGTCATCAGCGGCTTGGCAGTACGGATTCGGACCCAGGCGGAGGCCGCGCGCGAGCGTGAGCAACGGACCTCCGCGCTCTACGCGATGAGCCGCGAGCTCGCTCGCACTCGCGGGGTCCGGGAGTTGCTTCAGGTCGCCGTGCGCCACATCACCGAGGTGTTCCAGACTCGCGTGGTGGTCCTCCTGCCGCGGCCCGGCGGGCGCCTGGCCCCAGAGGTCAGTCTGGCCGACCAGCTCTCGTTGGACGCCAATGAACTCGCCGTCGGCCAGTGGGCGTATGAGCATGGCCGAATCGCGGGGCTCGGGACGGAGACCCTGCCCGGCGCTACGGCCCTTTACGTGCCTCTGGTCGCCTCCGCTGGGACGGTCGGCGTGCTCGGGCTCCGTCCGGAAGAGCCACGCTCGCTGCAAGCGCCGGAGCGGCTCCACCAGCTCGAGACTTTCGCGAGCCAGACGGCGCTGGCCATCGAGCGCGCCCACTTGGCTGAGGAGGCCCAGCAGGCGCAGGTACTCGCCGAAACCGAGCGGCTGCGCAACTCGCTCCTCAGCTCAGTGTCCCACGACCTCAGGACGCCTCTGGCCTCGATCACCGGCGCGGCGAGCACCCTACTCGAGAGCGGCCCGCGGCTCGATTCGCGCACTCGTCAGGACCTGCTCGAGGCGCTTCACGAGGAGGCCGAGCGCCTGAACCGACTCGTCCAAAATCTCCTGGAGATGACGCGGCTCGAATCGGGCGCGCTCCAGCTGCACTCGGAATGGCACCCCGTCGAGGAGGTAGTCGGAGCCGCGCTCGGTCGCTTCAGCAAGCGATTCGGCGACCGCGCGGTCACGACGCGGGTGCCCGCTGCTCTGCCGCTGGTTCTGATCGACGACGTGCTGATCGAGCAGGTGCTAATCAACCTCCTCGACAACGCCCTCAAGTACACGCCCGCCGAAAGCCCCATCGAGATCTCCGCGTCGGACGTCGATGGCGCGGTGCTCGTCGAAGTCGCGGACCGGGGCCCCGGCCTGCCGCCGGGAGAGGAGAGGCGAGTCTTCGACAAGTTCTTCCGCGGCGGAACTGGTGCCGTCCGGGGCGCCGGGCTCGGGCTCGCGATCTGCCAGGGCATCATCGAAGCCCATGGCGGCCGTATCTGGGCCGAGAACCGGCCGGGCGGCGGTGTGGTCTTCCGATTCATCCTCCCGGTCAAGGACGCGCCGCCGATGCCCTCCAGCGATGGCTGAGCCGTCCGCCCCCACGACCGCGCCGGAGGGTAGCACCCCCGGGCCATGCGTTGTCCTCATAGAGGACGAGCCGCAGATCCGCCGCTTCCTGCGCGCCACGCTCTCGAGCACAGGCTACCGCCTCTACGAGGCCACCACCGGCGAAGACGGTCTGCTCGAAGTCTCCACCCGCCAACCGGACGTGGTTATCGTCGACCTGGGCCTACCGGACATGGACGGGCTCCACGTCATCCGCCAGCTCCGGGGGTGGACCAAGGTCCCGATCATCGTGCTATCGGCGCGCGGGCAGGAGCAAGACAAGATCGCGGCGCTCGATGCGGGCGCGGACGACTACGTCAGCAAGCCGTTCGGCGTCGGCGAGCTGCTGGCCCGTCTCCGGGTGGCGCTACGTCACGCCGCGGGTTCGGGCGAGAAGGGTGAGCCGATGTTCTCCGTTGGAGGCTTGAGTGTGGACCAGCTCCGGCGCCAGGTCGTCGTGGATGGCAAGGAGGTCCACCTCACGCCGATCGAGTACCGGCTGCTCACGACCCTGGTGCGGCACGCCGGGAAGGTCCTGACTCACCGACAGCTGCTCGAAGAAGTGTGGGGTCCGCCCTACGCCGAGCAGGCCCACTACCTTCGCGTCTATATGGCCCAGCTGCGTCGCAAGGTCGAGGCCAATCCCGCGCGCCCGCGCTACCTGCTGACCGAGCTCGGCGTGGGCTATCGCCTCACCGCCGAGTAGCCTCGTCGCACCCTCACCGCTTCAGGAGATAGGGCACATCCGCCACGACCGTGTTCCTTCGAAACAGCAGCGCGCCTTTGACCATCAGGGCCGTCTGATTGTGCAGCACGTGCTGCCACCACCGCCGTGGGAGGAACTCCGGCAGGACGATCGTGACCATCTGATCCTCTCCGCGCCCCTGGATCTGATCTAGATACTCCAGGAGCGGACGGAGAAGCGAACGGTAGGGTGACGCCAGGATGATCAACGGCACGCCCAGGCCGACCTTGGCCCACTTCTCCTCCAGCCTTCGGGTGAGCGCCGGATCGGTCTCGACGTAGACGGCCCGGACGGACGCCGTGGCCGCGAGTGTTCGCGCGTACTCGACGGCGCGGACCACGCCGCGGTGAACGTCGCCGATGAGCACGAGGACGGTGTGCTCGAACCTGGGAGGCGCCTCCAGCCCTTCCAGAGACAGCTCCTTCGCCACCTCTTCGTAGTGATGGTTCATGACGACAAAGACGACGATCAGAATAGGAATCACGAGAACGACGATCCATGCTCCTTCGGCGAACTTCGTGACCGCAAGCGTCAACATGACGATGCCGGTCACGAATGCTCCAATGCCGTTCACCCACACCCGCCACCGCCAGCCGCGCTCCTTCAGCCGCAGCCAGCGGCGCACCATCCCGCCCTGCGAGAGCGTGAAGGAGATGAACACGCCGATGGCGTAGAGGGGCAGGAGCGCGTGGGTGTCACCTCCGAAGGCCACGATCAGGAGAATCGCGAATCCGCTGAGGATCAGGATCCCGTTGGAATACACGAGCCGATCCCCCTGCTTTCCAAACTGCCGGGGCATGAAGCGGTCGCGCGCGAGGATCGAGGAGAGCCGGGGGAAGTCGGCGTATGACGTGTTGGCCGCGAGGAGCAGGATCAGCGCGGTCGCCGCCTGGACGGCATAGTACGGCAGCCCGGCGCCGAAGACGCGGCGGGCGATCTTCGACACGACCGTCTCGTCGCCTCCGGGAATGATCCCCAAGTCGTAGGAGAGATAGGTGATCCCCAAGAACATGGTGATAGAGATCACACCGAGCCAGGTCATGACGGTCTGAGCGTTGCGTCCTTCGGGCGGCCTGAGCGCGGGCACGCCATTGGAAACCGCCTCGACGCCGGTGAGCGCCGTGCAGCCGGCTGAGTAGGCCCGCAACAGGAGGAACAGCCCGATGCCTTCCAGTCCCGGGGGGTGCGGCTCATACGGCGCTTCCGGAAGCAGGCCGAGGACCTTCGCGATGAGCCCGTAGCCGACCATGCCTAGAATGCATACGACGAAAAAATAGGTCGGAGCGGCGAATAACCTACCCGATTCCCGAACTCCACGGAGATTTCCCACCGCGATCGCGACGACTGCCAGGACACCCAGGATGACCCGATAGGGAAATAACGCAGGGACCGCCGAGGTCACCGCTGCGACCCCGGCCACCACCGACACCGACACCGTCAGCACGTAGTCGGTCAGCAGGGCCGCAGCCGCGATCAGCGCCGGATACACGCCGAGGTTGTCTCTTGCAACGAGGTACGCCCCGCCGCCCTGAGCGTAGGCCAACACCGTCTGTCGGTAGGAAATGACGACGATGGCCAGCAGCGCAGCGATGCCGGCGGCGATGGGAAGCGAATAGCTCAGCGCCGCGCTTCCGGCGAGAATGAGAACGAGGAGGATTTCTTCGGTGGCGTAGGCCACCGATGACAGGGGATCGGATGCGAAGACCGCGAGCGCGACAGCCTTCCCGAGCCGCTCGTGTCGCGCTTGGGCGAGTGGCATCGGCGCTCCGACCACGAGGCGCTTGAGTGCCTGGATCCGCATGCCCGTAATTCTATCGGGTTGGCGTTGCCCGGTATCCTGGCTCCCGAATTTTTACGCGATCTTTATACCTGGTGGTACCCGGGGTCGGAGGGGGTACTGGCCTCGGCAGCGCGATTTCCGAGCGGTCGTTCAGACCCAAGGCGGCCATTCCTGGGTGCGAGATCTCGCCGAATGAGGGGCTCAGCCCAGCTCAAAATGAGAGCCTGAGTGGACGTAGAATTGGGGAGGACGGCCCGGGTGACAGTCGGTAGGAGAAACTGCGGTCTGCGGTCCCGCGGCCGATGATGGCCTGTCCAGAGTCGCAGGCTGTGGCCGATAAGGGCCTTTACGTCTCCTATGCGCCCTGGGGGTGGAGCGGGAGATGCATGTCATCACGGACCCACAGGTAATTGCCTTCGCGGTCATCGCCGGAGTGCTCACCGTCACGCCCGGAGCGGACACCACGCTCGTGATCCGCAACGTAGTGACACGGGGGCGGCAGGCGGGGCTTCTGACCGGGGTCGGGGCGTGTTGCGGACTGTTCCTCCACGCGATGCACTCACGGTCACGCTTTCGGTGCTCACCTTCTTCACCGAATACGCGCATCCGGTGGTGTATCCCGCGGCCGGCGCCAGTCATCCGTACGGCGGGTCCGTGGGGCTCGGCGTCGCGGGCATCCTGCTCCAGACGGGGCTGCTCATGGCGACGCTCCTGCTCGCCGTTCGGTTTGGGAGGCTGCCGGCGGGGGCTCTCACCCTGATCGTCACGCTGAACGCCGCGGCGATGGGGTTCATCAACTTCCACGGTGCCTACCCACTGGCTCTGGTGGTGGCCGCGGGCGCAGGTGGGCTCTCGGCCGACCTGGTGCGCGGGCTGGTCCGTCCAACGGCCGGGCGGCGAGCCGCCTGGCAGCTCTTTGGGTTTCTCGTCCCGGCCGTCTTCTATCTCTGCTATTTCCTCGCGT
The DNA here is from genome assembly GCA_035708525.1 of Candidatus Methylomirabilota bacterium. Classification (GTDB taxonomy): domain Bacteria; phylum Methylomirabilota; class Methylomirabilia; order Rokubacteriales; family CSP1-6; genus DASSSH01. The sequence continues at coordinate 1,854 of DASSSH010000108.1, read as the reverse complement.
TGAGACTGACGCAAGGCATCGCCTGGTCGGTCCACCTCTGGGCCGGATCGATCGTGCTTGCAGGCGTCGCAGGCTGGTTGCTCAGCTATCTCCTCCTGCCTTCCCGCGGAAAAGATCCGGCGTAAGTATGAGCAATCTGCGCTCCAGTACGGGCGGATGAGGTGATGATCGTGTGCGACTTTCTTGCTGCTGGCTGGACGGGGACCGCCGTCCCCTGCGAAGGAGGGGGTCATGGGCGCCGACTTCTCCGTCGATCGAGCCCCTTCTAGCCTCGATTGGGAGGAGGTTTATCAAGGGGGAAGCCCCGCGGCCGAGCGAGAGCGGATGGCGCGACGGACGGAGGACCTGAAGGCAGTGATCCGTCGCGCGTCGAAGGATACCGGCCGGGCCCCCGAGCGCGGCTTCCATGCCAAGGCCCACGGCGGCGGGCAGTGCGTGCTCACGATCCTCGGCCGCGTCCCTGGCGAGTTCCGCTACGGGCTCTTCGCCGAGCTGGGTGCGCATCAGGGCTTCTACCGTCTGTCGAACGGGCTCCTGCCGTGGGCGAGGAACGCATCCGATGCGCTGCCGGACGTCCGCGGCTTGGCCATCAAGGTGATGCGCGCGCAGGCCGGCGACCTCTGGACTGGCGAGCGTGCGGCGACGCAGGACTTCAATGGCACGAACATCCGGCCTTTCGCCCGCGATGGCGGGCAGTTCGTGGCCTTCGCCGAGGCAACCGCGGAGTTTGCGTCTGCGCTGGTCCGCCTCACGCGCTGGGGAAGGAAGCTCGGCCCGCCTGGCGCGGCCGTCGGCGCGCTCCTCGGCGCCGCCTGGGGCACCGCGAGGATGCTGTGCAGCTACCTGGCGAACCCGGACGTGGCGCAGGGCGTCCCGAGGCGCGCGCTTGAGACGGCGCGCATGCTCGGCACGATCCTGATCAAGACAGCGCGCCCGGTCAGGAGTCTCGGGGCTGAGGAGTACGAGGTTGCGGCCGTGCAGATCGGCCCCCGGGTGGCGCGGCTGGTCATCGCGCCATCCGCGGAGCTGAGCTCGAGGCTGGTGAAGGGCTGGAAGCCGCTGTCGCGCGACTATCTCCGCGAGAACTGGATCGAGAACAGGAAGAGAGGCCCGATGAGGTTCGACCTCGTGCTCCTCCCGTACAGGAACGAGAGGGATACCCCCCTCGAGGACGCGCACGTCGGCTGGAAGACCGAGCACATCAAGGTCGGGGAGCTCGTGGTTCCCGCGCTCGGCGGCCTGAACGAGGAAGCCGCGCAAGAGGCACTGGTCGAGCAGATGGCCTTCCAGCCGTGGCACACGTTCAAGGCGAACAGCCGGCGCGAGCTCGCGGCGGCAGACACCGAGGGCCGAGGGGCGCAAGGTCACACCCCGAGAGGGCAGATTCAGCGGGAGCGCTTCGGCGCGTACTCAGCGAGCGCGGAGCTACGTGGCGCTGGTCCCGAAAGGGGCGGTAACGCCGCGGCGCGCTCGAGCTGACGATTGCCGATTGGCGACCTCATCTTCGGGACTCTTCCGACCCGGACTCAGCGCCCGCTCGGGCCCGCCCTACGGAGTAGGGATCGGCCGGCGGGGGCGTCGGCTGCGGCGGGCCGCACGATCGCCCCGGACGGGGCTCGCCTCGCGCGCCGCCGCCTTCGCCACCAACTCGTACCAGTTGACCATCACCGCGCGCTTCCGACTCACGAGACGCCGGTACACGGCGCGGCAGATGTTTCGGAAGCTCGGGTAGCGCTCCTCGCGCCACCGCGCGGCGAGTGCGTGCAGCGGCTCGGTGCGGATATCACCCAGGGCGAAGACCCGCGGGAATCCGTACGTGAGGGGGACCGCGCTCCCGTCGGGCTCGATGACCAG
>DASSSH010000107.1:0-22498 GCA_035708525.1 Candidatus Methylomirabilota bacterium | reverse complement strand
CCTCGCCGGTTCATGGCGTGCGGTACTGGCGCGATCGGAAGTCGTAGCTGAGCGTGACGGGATTCTCCGGCGTGTGCTTGTCCGTGACCCGGACGATCCGCTCAGGGCTCTGATCGCTGCCGCCCTGGAACTGGACGCGGTGCTCGCCGATGGGAATGCGCAGGCAGGCCCGGGGCGTGTCGCCCACGTGCCGGCCGTCCACGTACACGCTCGCGAAGGGAATGGCGTTGACGCTCAGGCAGCCGGTCGCGGTGGTCGAGGAGGCCGGCTCGGATGATCGGTCCGACACCACCGTGCGCGTCGGCGGCGGGACGGGATTCGCCTTGGCCGCGGTGCCGGTGTGAAGCATCGCGCGGGGCACGGGCTGCCGCGCGCTCGACCTCGCTGCGCGGCTCTCGGACATCGTCTCCACCGACGCGCTCGGCCCTGCCGGGGGCGCGGCCGCCGCTGCCGGCGCCCGCCTGACTTCCGAGTCGCTGCTGGCGGCACCGGCGATCAGCAGGCACGCCCCACCCACCACCACCGCGCGCCGCCATCTCGCCTCGAGACTGGCGAGCCTGAACCGAGCGCTCCATCGCGACGGCGCCGCCGGGCCTGAGGCTCGAGCGAGCGCCTCGGCCAGCGCCTGCGCGCTCGGGTAGCGCCGGTCCGGCTCCTTGTCCATCGCGCGCCGGATGACGGCGTCGAGGGCCGGCGAGACTGCGCTGTTGAGCTGCCGAGGCGGGACGGGATCGACATGGGCGATCTGGAACAGCACGGCGGCGATGTCGTCGGCCTGGAACGGACTCACGCCCGTCACGGCCTCGTAGAGCACGACACCCAGGGAGAAGAGATCGCTCCGCGGCTCCGCGACGCGGCCCCTGACCTGCTCTGGTGCCATGTAAGCCGGCGTGCCCATCATCACGCCCGTTCGGGTGGTATCACGCCCCTTGAGCCGGGCAATGCTGAAGTCGCTGAGCTTCGCTTCCCAGCTCTCGGCGACGAGGATATTCCCGCTCTTGATGTCCCGATGCACCACGCCCAGACGATGCGCGTAGTGCAGCGCGTGGCAGACCTGCAGGCTGACATGGACCGCCCGATCGGGCCGCAGGGGGCCGTCCGCGATGAGCTCGCGCAGCGTGCGCCCCTCGACATACTCCATGACGATGCAGGGTGTCTGCTCAGCAATGACCACGTCGTAGACGGCCACGATGTTCGGATGGTTGAGCCGGGCGACTGCGGTGGCCTCGTCATGGAGGCGCTTCTGGACCTCGGTCAGCTGCCCGCCGCGGCGCACGCCATCCTCGGCGGGGACGGTCTTGATCGCGACGATCCGATCGAGCTGCGGATCCCGCGCCTTGTAGACGATCCCCATGGACCCTCGGCCGAGCTCGCCGAGGATCTCGTAGCGGCCGATGCTGGTCGTCGTGGCGCTACTCACCCGGACGGCCTCGCGGCGCCGGTCCCGTCAGGGATACCTCCGGCTCCGCGGCGGTCGGGCGATGAGGGGCCTGAGACGTCAGCTCGTCCAGGAATTTCAGGCGCAGCCCGCCGATCTCCACGGTGTCGCCGCTTCGCAAGACCGACTGGGCGAGCACCCAACCGTTGACCCGCATCCGGCGCCAGCGCGAGAGATTCCGGATCTCGAATCCGAACTTGTTGCGGGTCACGAGCAGGTGGTGCTTGGGGCCGGCGGGGACCCGGAGATCACACAGGATCGACTGGCCCACCAGCGCGGACGCGCCCTCGAGATAGAATATGCCGCTCTTCTCCCTCGCCTCCCACTGCAGCTGGGCGCGCCGCTTGAGCGCCACCGCGTGCTGGAGACGCTCGACGTCCTCGGCGTTCATGTAGAAGGTTTCGCTGGCCTCGCCGCTCTTGCCGTTCGAAGCGGGCTCCGCCTCGCCGACCGGCTCAGCGATGGCGCTCTCGAAGAACAGCGAGTACTTGCCGAAGGAGATCTCGTCGCCCCGCTTCAGGCGCTGGGGAGCCGTCAGCCGCTGCCCGTTGAGAAAGGTGCCGTTGGAGGAGCCGAGATCCTGGACGGTCCAGCTGCCGTCGTCCTGCAGCCGGATCTGAGCCTGACGCCGGGAGACCGAGACATTGTCGATCACGATGTGCATGTCCTCGGCGCGGCCGATGTTGGTCACGAACGAGCCGAGGTCATAGGCCTGCACCGGCTTGCGTTCCAGAACGAGGGTCAGTTTCGGCATGCCGCGCACCTCCGCCGCTCGGAGCGCTCCGCTCGAGCCAGTCCGGCCAACAGTCACAGCAAGATACGCGCCATCGAGCCGATGGGGAGAAGCGGGGAAACGCCGTGCGAATCAGGGGCTTAGGAAGGATCTGGCCGGGTTCCAGGGGGCAAAAAGCGTCAAGCCCAGGACGAAAATGGACACCCCGTTGCGTTCCGAGGCATTTGAGTCTCGGGCGTCGTTGACAGGGGCCCCTCACCCTTCCCCCTCAGGGGAGAGGGTGAGGGAGGAGGGTCAGGGGAGGAGGCCGTAGAAGCGGCCGGCGTTCTCGCAGGTGATCTTGTAGACGTCGTCGCGAGAGAGGTCGGCGAACTGCTCCTCGATGTACTTCGTCGACTCGGGCCAGACACCGTCGCCGTGCGGGTAATCGGAGCCCCACATGAGCGTCTCGACGCCGATGTCCTCGGCGAGCTTGGTCCCGATGCGGTCGAACTGGAAGGTGGCCTTGCACTGCCGACGCCAGTAGTCGCTGGGCCGCATCGTCAGCCCCAGATCGCGGAAGCGGTCCTCCCACTCGAAGTCCATCCGGTCGAGCGCGTAGGGCAGCCAGCCAATCCCGCTCTCGCCGAACGCGATGCGGAGATTGGGATAGCGCTCGAGCACGGCGGCGCCGATCACGGCCGCCACGATATTGACGAGGTTCATCTGGAAGCCGGAGACGACGGTGAAGAGCGCCGCGCGGCGGGTGCGGCCGGTCTGCTGGGCGAGCTTCTCGGGCGGCAGCGACGGGAAGGTATGGAAGTGGAGCGGTAGGTTGACGTCGTTGACGGCCTGCCAGAGCGGCTCCCAAAGCGGATGCCACATGGGCTCCATGTCCCAGGAGCACGAGAGCTCCATCCCGCGCAGCCCGAGCTTCGCCACGCGGTGGATCTCGGCGACAGCGGCTTCGATGTCGCCGTAGGGCAGGCAGGCGAGGCCGATGAAGCGCTCGGGGGCGTGGCGACAGAACTCCACGAGCCAGTCGTTGTAGATGCGGAACATCTCGGTTGCCGCCTCGTGGTCGCCGAGGCGGGTGGCCGCGCCGAGGATACCGTAGATCACTTCCGCCTGGACGCCGTCACGCTCCTGATCCTTGAGGCGCAGCGCGGGATCGGTCACGCGGCGGATGCCCTTCTTGCCGTCCTCGTAGAGCCCGGTCGCCGCCATGACGTCCACGCGGTGGTGCTGACCTGGGATGTACTTCTGCCCCGACGGCCCCACGCCGTTGACGAGGCCGAACGACAGCCCCTTGCGCGAGGTCCAGTGAGGCCCGTCCGGCCCCTCGGTCACAAAGGGCATCCGCTCCTTGAGCGCCGCCGAGGCGTTGGAGATGAACAGATCGGGCGGCAGCCAGGGCAGATCGATGTGGCAGTCGGCCGAGATCCGCGTGTAGTCCATGACTCGACCCCTCACCCTTGCCCTCTCCCCCGAGGGGAGCGGGAGAAACAGCGTCTACTTATAGGGGGTCAGGTCTTGAAATGCAACATTTGATGACAATGCGCGCGTTGTCACAAAATGTCGTATTTCAAGACCTGACCCCTACGGGCCGAAGAGGCGGTCGAATTCAGCCTTGATGACCCGATAGCACTGGCAGGTGCAGGCTTCCAGGCCCGGGCGATTGAGGATGGTGATGCGGCCGCGGCTGTAGCGGATGTGCTTTGCCTTCTGGAGCGCGCTGGCCGCCGCGCTGGCGCTGCCCCGGTTGACACCCAGCATCTGAGCAAGGAACTCCTGTGTAGCCTGCACCTCGCTCGAGCCCGCGCGATCCTGGGTGGACAGCAGCCAGCGACACAGCCGCTGTCGCAGCGTGTGGAACCGGTTGCAGACGCCGGACTGCGAGAGCTGAACGATCAGCGTATGGATGTAGTGCATCAGGAGCCGGTGAAGCGCACCGCAGAGATCGAACTCTTTCCGGAGCGCCTCCGCCCGCATCCGCCAGGCCACGCCGGGATTCTGAACCACCATCCGATACGGGACCGTGTTGGATCTCAGGACGATGGGAACGCCGACCATGCCTTCGCTGCCGATCCGGCTGACCTCGATGGAGGTGCCGTCCTCGGCCAGCGACAGCATGGAGACGATCGCGGTGTCCAGGAAGTAGGCGTGCTGCGGGACTGCGCCGGGCTCGCCGAGGACCTGGCCGAACCTCAACGTGACACGCTCCAGGCTCGGGAGAAGGCGCTGGTAATCTTCACGAGGCAGGGCAGCTAGAATGCGATTTCCGGCCGCGCTCGCTCTTCGCATGCTCTTGGGCACGATAACCTCCGCTCGCCGATCGCGTCTCCGCCGCCTCACTCTCGTCCGCGAGAAATGACAATCGACGTGGGAATCTACTAGATGATTTCGCGATTGTCTGTCGGGAACCCGACATAGGACGGGACCGAAGAGGTAATGACGGATGCGCCTAGCTTCAGGCTCCCTCCATCATAGCGTGCTTGCAACTGAAGCGCGGATGCATGGCTCGGGAGGGCCGGCCGGCGAGGGGCGAACGGAGCTCGGCGAGGCGCCGTGAAACCTTTGCGAAAGCCGCGGGGAAGGCCTGGCGACGCGAGCCGATGCGAGATCGGGGACGCGCCCTACGTGACGCTGCGCCGAGCTTCCGACTCCTCATGCCAGATCGTGTAGCAAGCCTGGTGGGCGACCACGAGGCCGCGCGGTCCTTCGACCTCATGCTCGACGTCGTCGGGATCGATGCGCTGATCGCAGACGATGCAGATCTTACCGGTCCCTGGACCAGCCCATGACTTGGACGTCACCGGGAAGAGAGCACCACTCGTCAGCGCGAGGAAGACTCGCCGTCTCAAACCTTGGTCGACGTCTGGCGCGCTCATATGGAAACAACATGCTAGGCGCACGCGAACGCCTCCCGCAAGGGATTAGTTCATATGTCGCATGGCCGACAGAGCGATGGGGGTCAGGTCTTGAAATGCAACATTTGATGACAATGCGCGCGTCGTCACCCAATGTCGTATTTCAAGACCTGACCCCATTGGTGTAGCCGGGAGGGCGGCCGGGCTCCCAGGGATGCTTGCGGGCGACGGCCTCGTTGAGCTCGGCGCCCCAGCCGGGCCGCGTGGGGATGACGAGCTCGCCCTGCTCGATCACGGGCGGATGATCCACCAGCTCGTCCTTCCACGGCACGTCGTCGATGTCGATCTCCATGATCCGCACGTTCGGCGCGCAGGCGCAGAGATGCGCCGAGTGCAGCGTGGCGAGGTGGCTGTAGTAGTTGTGCGGGGCGATGTTGAGCTCGTAGCTCTCGGCCAGGTCGGCGATCTTCTTCGACGGCCCGAAGCCGTTCCACGGCACGTCGATCATCACCACGTCCATGGCGCGCGCGTCGAAGTAGGGGCGATAGCCGCGCAGCCCGTAGAGGTTCTCGCCCGAGCAGATCGGGATGCTCGTGGCGTCCTTGACCTCGCGCAGCCCGGCGGCGTCGTACATGTCCACCTCGACCCACATCATGTCGAACGGCTCGAGCGCGCGGCAGATGCGGCGCGCGGCCTCGGGCTTGAAGTTGAAGTTGAGATCCAGCGCCAGGCCGACCTGCGGGCCGACGGCACGCCGGAAGGTGCCCAGCAAGGTCTGGATGTGGCCCAGCATCTCCGGCGTGACCGTCTGATCCGTCGTGCCCGGGCCGCCGCCGAAGCCCGCGAAGTGCACCCGCGCGGGATCGCCAGGGTAGACGATGTTGGTCTTCAGCGCGCGGAAGCCCCGGCGCACCACTTCCTCGCCGAGCTGGGCGATATCGTCCATGGTGCGGATCGGCGGCACGCCGATCAGCTCGGCGTGCCGCGCCCGCGAGGTGCCGCAATGCGACCAGTAGACCTGCTGGCGCTCGCGCACGGGCCCGCCGAAGAGCTCGTAGACGGGCACCTTCAGCGCCTTGGCCTTGATGTCCCACAGCGCCAGCTCGATGCCGGCGATCGCCTTGGCCGCGATGCCGCCCGGGCTCTGGCGGGTCATGCGGTAGAGATCCCAGTAGCGCATCTCCACCGGGCGCGGGTCGCGGCCGAGCAGGATCGACTCGAAATCCCGGATCGTCCAGACGACGCCGTAGGGATTGCGCCCGTCCGAGCACTCCCCGTAGCCGGTGATGCCGGCGTCGGTCCGGACGGCGACGAATTGCCAGGGGCGCCAGCCGGCGTCCACGACGAAGGTCTCGATCTCGGTGATCTTCACGGGTCGCTCCTCTTGCGAGCGGTTCAGCTCAGGGGCTCTTGAGTTCCCCGGGCCGCCATGTTACAGGAAATGGGGCGCGGGATTCCCGCGCAACATCGCCATGACTGACATCCGGATCGTGGACGACCCGCACGCTCCCGAAAACCTCAAACAGATCGTCCAGAACCATCTCAATTTCTACAACGTCGGGAAGACGGGTCTCTCGGATTACTCGGCCGTCTCGCTCTTCCTCAAGGATGCGGCCGGCGAGGTCCTCGGCGGCCTTCTCGGCAACATCTGGGGCGGCTGGCTCCATGTGAGCACGCTATGGGTCGCGGAGTCGCTGCGTCGGCAGGGCCACGGACGGGCCCTGCTCGAGGCCGCCGAGCGACGCGCGGCAGAGCGCGGCTGCCGGCATGTCTTCCTCGACACTTTCAGCTTCCAGGCCCCGGACTTCTACCGGAAGCTCGGCTACGAGATCTTCGCGGAGCTGCCGGACCGGCCGCCCGGACACACCCACTATTTCTTTCGGAAGTCGCTCCGGCCGTTGAGCAAATAACTGCGGTGCGCACGTGAGCGCGGCGCCCCTCAGCACCGGGGCACGCGCGCCGTCACCGGCCGGGTCAGGAACTCGAAGTCGCAGCCGCGGTCGGCCTGCTGCACCGTCTCGAGGAAGAGCCGGCGGTAGCCGCGCTCGTCGCCGGCTCGCGCTCCCGGCGGCTGCCAGGCCTTGCGCCGCGCCTCGAGGATGGCCGCGGGCACCAGCAGCTCGAGCGCGCGCTTCGGGACATCCAGCCGGATGCGGTCGCCGGTCTCGACCAGCGCGAGCGGGCCGCCCACCGCGGCCTCCGGCGTGACGTGCAGCACGATGGAGCCGAAGGCCGTCCCGCTCATGCGGGCGTCCGAGATCCGCACCATGTCCTTGACGCCACGCTGGGCGAGCTTCTTCGGGATCGGCAGATACCCCGCCTCCGGCATCCCCGGCGCGCCCTTGGGCCCGGCGTTGCGCAGCACCAGGACGTCGTCCGGCGTCACGTCGAGATCCGGCGAGTCCACGCGCGCCGCCAAGTCTTCGAGCGAATCGAACACCACCGCGCGCCCCTCGTGCTGCAGGAGCGCGGGCGTCGCCGCCGACTGCTTGACGATGGCGCCGCCCGGCGCGAGGTTGCCGCGCAGCACGGCGATGCCGCCTTCCCTGAAGATGGGGCTGTCGAACGGGCGCACCACGTCCTGCTTCCACCCGGGTGGCGCGGCCTCGATGTTCTCCCCGAGCGTCTTGCCGGTGACGGTCAGCGCGCCACTCTTCAGCAGCGGCCTCAGCTCGCGCAGGATCGTGACCACTCCACCCGCCTTCTCGAGATCTTCCATGTAGTGCTGGCCGGTCGGCTTGAGATCAACCAGCACCGGCGTCTCGCGCCCCATGCGGTCGAAGGCGTCGAGGTCGATGGCGATGCCGCGCCGCCCCGCGATGGCCGCGAGGTGCACGATGGCGTTGGTCGAGCCGCCGATCGCGAGCAGCATGGTCAGCGCGTTCTCGAAGGCCTCGGGCGTCAGGATCCGCTCGGGCGTCAGGCCCTCGTGGGCGAGGGCGACGGCGCGCGCGCCGGTGGCTTCCGCGTTGCGCAGGCGCTCGGACATCACCGCCGGGATGCACGCCCCGCCCGGCAGCATCATCCCCAGTGCCTCCGTCACGCACGCCATGGTGCTGGCGGTGCCCATCACCATGCAGGTGCCGGCCGTCGGCGCGAGCTTGGCGTTGACCGCCTCGATCTCCCGCTCGGCGATCTCGCCGGCGCGGAACCGCGCCCAGAAGCGGCGGCAGTCGGTGCACGCGCCGAGCCGCTCGCCCTCGTGGTCGCCGGTCAGCATCGGCCCCGTGACCAGCACGATCGCGGGTACGTTGGCGCTCGCCGCGCCCATGAGCAGCGCCGGCACCGTCTTGTCGCAGCCGCCGATGAGCACGGCGGCGTCCACCGGCTGGGCGCGGAGCATCTCCTCGGCGTCCATCGCCATCAGGTTGCGCAGGAACATGCTGGTGGGTTGGGCGAAGGACTCGTGGAGCGTGATCGTCGGGAACTCCACGGGCAGCCCGCCGGCGAGCATGACGCCGCGCTTGACCGCCTCGATCAGCTCGGGGACGGTGCGGTGGCAGGCGTTGAAGCCGCTGTAGGTGTTGGTGATGCCGACGATGGGCCGCTCCAGCGCGTCGTCGGAGTAGCCCATGGCCTTGATGAAGGCCGTGCGCAGGAACAGCGAGAACGCCTCGTCGCCGTAGGCGGTGAGCCCGTGGCGCATTCCGTGTTTGGCCGTGGCCATGGTCGTCTCGGGTGTGTTCGGTCGTCCCTCACGATAATCGAGAGCCCCGGCGGGCGCAACACGCCGCAGTCCTGCGGATCGGCGGGAAGTGATCGAGGCCGGGCGCTCGTCGGATCGACCAGCCGCCCGCCGGCACGGCGCGCTGAGGCGGCGCCGCCCTAGGTTTCGCGATCCGCCGGATGGCCGTTCTTGACCCGAAGCCAGCCGACGAGCCGGTGCCGGTAGTAGTAGAGAGGCAGCCCGACCGCCACCATCAGGGCGGTGAGCAGGATGAGCTCGAAGTAATCGCCCGAGGCCGTGTGGGCGCCCTGAGCCGAGAGCACCCACGTGTCCGGCAGGCGGCCGAGCGTGGAGGTGATCGCGAAGACCCAGAAGGGCATCGGACTCAGACCGAAGAGAAAGCAGGTGATGTCCTTGGGAAAGGGAATCAGGAAGATGACGAAGCAGAAGATGGCACCCTCCGTCTCGACGATGAAGCCCAGCCGTCGCCAGGCATCGGGGCTCACGAGCCGCTTGACGTAATGCGCGCCGAGCCACCGCGCGATGCCGAAGGCCGCGAGCGAGCCCAGGGTCATCCCGATCGTCGAGTAGAGGAACCCCAGCCATTCGCCGAAGAGATAGCCGCCGAGGAGTCCGGTCACTCCGCCGGGGACGGGCGCGATGACGACCTGCAGGGCCTGCAGCGCGATGAAGATGACGGGAGCGAAGACTCCCAGGTCGCGCAGCGTGTGCTTGAGGAAGCGCTTGTCGACGTAGAGCCGGACCAGGAACTGGTACGCGGGGGCATCCGTGAGAACGAGCCAGCCGGCGTACGCCACCAGGGCCGCGACAAGCGCACCGCCGATGATCCACCAGCCCCGGGGGTTCACGCCCCGGAGCCTACCGCAAGTAGGCGAGCGCCAGCATGACAAGCACGATCAGCCGGATCAGGCCCGGCACCTGCAGCCTGACCGGCGGACGAGGCGCCGCCCGTGAGATCGATTCCCGCGGTCCTCCCTGCTCCATATCAGGATCAATAGCAAAGGGCAGGCCAGCGGTGAACGCGAGACAAATCAGCGTCTTACGACGGCCGTGGCGCAGCGCCCCCTGCAAGAATTGTGGAGCGTCAGCGAAACGAGTAGCCTTTTTACATAGAGCCCCGGAAGGAACCTCCCCACGCCGCCGCGGAGGTGGCGCGCGGCCGTGCCCGCGGCGGCGACCCTTGACAGCCCTCGGCCCCGAGCGATAATCCCGCCAACCCCAGCCACTTCCACCGGAGGGCGCCATGAAAGACGGGCTCAGATTCGTCGACTCCGACATGCACATCATGGAGCCCCCCGACCTGTTCGAGAAGTATCTCGATGCAAAGTTCAGGAGCCGAGTGAGCCTGCCGATCAGGGCGGATGGTCGCCCGCAGCGGGGACTCACGATCTTCGTCGACGGCCTGCCCACGACCATGGACGCCGAGCTGCAGCAGTACCGGAAGCGGCGCCGGCCGGGGAAGACCGAGAGCACCCAGCCGCTCTCGGGCTCACGGCTGGCCGATACCGGGCGCCTGGACTTCGCCATCGAGCGCAACTACGACGCCCAGGCGCAGGTGATGGGCATGGCGATGGAGGGCGTCGACATCGCGGTGCTCTATCCGACCTTCGGGCTTAGCCTCCTCGCCCGCGACAACATGGATCCGCAGCTCTCCCTGGCCCTCTGCCAGGCCTACAACAACTGGATCCACGAGTTCTGCCGCTACAGCCCGGAGCGGCTCAAGTTCGTGGCCATGCTGCCCCCGCACGACGTCAACCTCGCCTGCCGGGAGCTGCTGCGGGCCGTGAGCGAGCTCGGCGCGGTGGGATCCTTCCTGCGGCCCAATCGCGTCAACGGCCACTACTGGCACTCCAACTACTGGGACCCGCTCTACAGCCTGCACGAGGAGCTCAACGTGACGCTGGGGTTTCACGAGGGGACCGGCGCCTGGTACTCGCACATGAACACGCTCTACGGCGAGAACCGCTTCTACCGCCACGTCGCCAGCCACTGGATCGAGATGCAGCAGGCGCTGATCGCCATGATCATCGCGGGCGTGTTCGAGTTCCACCCGCGGCTGCGCGTGGGCTTTCTCGAGGCGCAGAACTCCTGGGTGCCCGGCCTGCTGACCCGCATCGAGTGGGACTACCCGCAGTACCGCGACTCCCATGCGCCGTATCTCACGCTCACGCCCAGGGAGTATTTCCGGCGCAACTGCTGGGCCGCCGTCGAGGGGAGCGAGCCCGAGATCGAGGGGACCGCGGGGCTGATCGGCGCGGATCGCATGTGCATCTCCACCGACTACCCGCACTTCGACTCCAACTTCCCCAACGTATCGAACAATCTGCTGCGGAACGTGCCGCGCGCGATCGCCGCGCAGATCCTCGCGGGCGGCGCCGGCCTCTACGGCTTCACCGACGCCGACTTCGCCAAGGCGGACGCCGCGGCGAAGACCTCGCCCGTGGCGTCGCCGGTCGGCTCGAGATAGATCAGGCCTTCATCAGGAAGGAGCTCTGCGCGGACGGCCGGGAGGGATGCCGGCAGGATGCCGGGGGCTACGGGATCTCCCGCAGTCCCCGACGACGAGCGCGTTCTTTCTACTTCCCGTGGCCTCCGCCGCGGCCGCCCGCGTTCGAATGGGAAGCCGCGCTCGAGCCGCCGCCGTGGCTGGAGCCGCCGTCGGCTGCGCTATGGCCCTTGCCGAGCTGACCGCCCGAGTGGCTGCCTGAATTCCCGGGGCTCCCCGATCCCCCCACGACCTGGGTCTTGCCGCTGGCGGTCGTGATGGTGGTGCCGCCGCTCGATTGAGCCTGGTATCGGCCGCTCACCAGCTGGCCCAGGTTCTTCACGTCCGGCTGGATCTGGCCACTCCTCTGCATGTCCTTGAAGATCTCCCCCCAGCCCCGGTGCTGCTTCAGCTGGGCGATCTGATCGAGCGTCAGGGGCCCGGAGGACGTCGTCGTCTGGGTCGATGCCGAGGTCTGGGTCACGGATTGCCCGGTCGGGCACCCGCCCGCTTGCGCGCCGCAAAGGGACAGCGCGATCTTCTGGCCGCCCGGGGAGAGCTTGTCGAACGCGCTCGGGGTGGTCTGGGTGGAGGTCGTCGTGGTCTGCGCCAGCGCCGTCGAGGCGTGCAGGGCCACGACCCCCGCCAGCGCGAGAATGCCGAGATGTCTCCGCATGCTTGGTCCCCCTTTGTCTCGTCTTCTATCTCTTCTTCGCCGACGGCTTCTGCGGCGGCGGTTCCAGCTCGGCCGCCAGGAGCTCGTCCTCGAGCGTCCGCTCCGTTTGCACGATGATCTCGGTCGCCGTCGCGCGATCCCTCAGAAACCAGCCCCGCTTCACGTTCACCCGCAACCGCGAGGTCTTGGTGGTCAGCCGGTCGATCTCGATCTCGACCGTGCGATCGCCGGCCGTCGCGACGATCTCCCGGCCGGAATCGCTGCGCTTGTCCTCTCTCACGCCGATATCCATGCGCTTCAGCGTCTTGAGCGTGGCCCCCCGGAGCGAGTCATCGGAGGTCGTGAATGTCTTGTACGCGATGCCGTCCAGCGTGTAGGCGACTCCCGTGCCGCCGCCGACCCCGGCCCCGACGCTGAGCAGGGACAAGCCGATCGCGGCGCAGCCCGACGTCACCACGGCCGCCATCAGGAAGGCGAGGAGATCGATCTGCCAATCCTTCATGAATGAGGGCCTCTCCTTCAGGAATCAGAGTCTCTCGGTGAGAACGGCTGCAGGTCCGATGCCAATGGGGGAACGATTCTCGACCGGTAGCCCGGACGCTAACTAGGCGTGAGTCCTTGAATCTTCCGATTCGCGATCCAGGACGGACTCGGGCACCCGTCGAGGATGTGACAGGCGCGCCGAACAGCGTTGAGGTCTCGAACTCTCCGGTTCGCTCGCTGCGGCTTGCCGCTCGCCAGGCGAGCGGCTAGGCTGTCAATGCGATGAGGGTGACCGCCTGATCGCGATGACTTTCGCGCTGCTGCTGCTCGGCGGCTGCGCGAGCGGTGCGCAGTCTTGCCCCGCGCGAAAGACCGGCGGCTGGCTCTCCGGCTGGGGCAGCGGCGGCAGCAGCGCGTTCACCCTCGGCGTGCGGCGCACCTTCGGCGATTGCGAGGAGCGGGCCGCGACGCCCGGCGGGCCGCCGGCGAACCTCGGGCCGGTGCCCTCAGCCGACCCGGCCTCCGAGCCGACCGAGCCGCGCACGCCAGCTACCGGCGCGAGCACCCCCCGCTGACGCGGTCCGCCGCCGCGGCGACTACTTCTTCTTGAAGAGATTGTCGAAGGCGCGCCGCGCGTCGTCGGGGCGCCCGGGCGCCGAGGACGTCTCGCGCTCGATGGTCACGCGCAGAGAGAAGAAGCCGCACTCATTGCGAGCGCGCTTGTCCACGATACGCTCGGGGATGGGCTGCGTGCACTCCCAGCGCTGGCCTGGATCGAAGTGGGCGCACTGGGTGCACGCATGCAGATCCGCCCCACACTTGGGGCAGCGACCTTCGGGGTCCACCGCGATCGGGAGGAGGGCTCCACACTCCGCGCAGCGGATGACGTCTCGACTCTTGAGCCACCCGGACGAGCGCGGGCCCGAGGGATCCGCGCGCCCGCCCTGCCGCGCCGCGTCCTTGTAGCCCGCTTGCCGGTATTTCCTCTCGTCCATGGGTCTCACTCTCCTTGAATCTTATCCCCAGAACGAAGCCAGGGCATCAGATAGACGACCACCGTCCTCCTGCTGGCCGTCGACTCCGACCTCCAACGCTCTGGGATCACCCCGGCGGGCCGAGCTCGGCGAGGAAGGCCGTGACCAGAGCGACGGCCTCGTCGAGCGTGTCCTCCTCCGACCGGCCGGAGCTCGCGCGGGGCTTGAACGAGTGCTCCCCGTCCTCGATCCAGGCGAGGCGGACCCGCGGGGACAGGCGGTAGCTGCGCACCTCCTCGCGAGAGCCGAAGGGGTCGCGGGTGCCCTGGACAAGCAGGGCTGGGGTCTGGAGCTCTTGCAGGTGCGCCGTCCTCAGGCGCTCCGGCTTCCCCGGCGGATGAAAGGGGTAGCCGAGGCAGACGAGCCCGCGTGCGCCCACCTCGTCGGCCAGCAGACTCGCGATGCGGCCGCCGAGCGACTTCCCGCCGATGACGAGGCGTGCCCCACCGCCGAGCCGCGCGATCACGTCGAGCCAGCTCCGCCGGAGCACCGGCTCAGGATCGGGAGGGCCGCTCCTCTCGCCCCGGCGGCGGGCCTCCATGTACGGGAACTCGAAGCGGACCACCCGCACGCCACCGGCAGCGGCGATCCCCGTCGCCACTCGGGTCATGAAGGGCGAGTCCATCGGGCCCCCCGCTCCGTGCGCGAGCACGAGCGTGGTCGACGCCTCCTCCGGGCCGTCCGTCAAGAGCTCCATGGGGTCAGGTCTTGAAATGCAACATTTGATGACGATGCGCGCGTTGTCACCAAATGTCGTAATTCAAGACCTGACCCCAGCCTTGAGCAAGGGCCAGAGCAGGATGACGGCTGAGAGCGCGAGCAGGATCGCGCTGATGGGGCGCGTGAGGAACACGGTCACGTCGTTCTGGTGGGAGATCATGCTGGTGAGGAAGTAGCCCTCGGCGAGTGGGCCCAGGATGATGCCCATCACGAGCGGCGGGACGGGCAGCCCGTAGCGCCGCATGAAGTAGCCGAGGATCCCGAAGAGCATGGTCACCCAGACATCGGCCATGTCGTTCTTGAGCGCGTAGGCGCCCAGGACGCAGAACACGATGATGAAGGTGTTCAGCAGCGGGGCCGGCACCTTCATGAGCGTGGCGAAGGACAGCGCCGCCAGAAAGCCCAGCGCCACCATGAGGAGATTCGCCAGGATCATGCCCGCGATGATCGTGTAGACCTCCTTGGTTTGCGTCCGGAACAGCAGCGGCCCCGGCTGGATGCCGTGGATGAGGAAGGCGCCCATCATGACGGCCGTGGCCGCGCTGCCCGGGATGCCGAGCGTCAGCAGGTGGATCATCGCGCCCCCTGTGGAGCCGTTGACGGAGCTCTCGGAGGCGACCAGGCCCGGGGCGTGGCCGGTGCCGAACAGCTCGGGCTGCTTGGAGAACTGCTTCTCGAGTCCGTAGGAGACGAAGGAGGAGACCGTGGCGCCGGCGCCCGCGAGCCCGCCCACGGCGATGCCGACGGCCGTGCCGCGCGCCAGCGGCCAGCGCAGCGGGAGCAGGTCGAGCAGCGGCAGCCGTGGCATCACGGCGCCCCGCGTGCCCTCGGCCAGCGCGGCGCTGTCCCTGGCCAGCATCTGCTCGAGCACCTCGCCGATGGCGAAGAGCCCGATGAGGACGTTGACGAAGTCGACGCCGGTGGTGAGGAACGGCACGCCGAAGGTGAAGCGCTCGACGCCGTACTGCGCCTCGGTGCCGATCGTGCCGAGGAACATGCCGGTGAACAGCGAGATCGCCGCCGCGCTCATGGACGACTGGCCCAGCACCGAGACGCTGGCCAGCCCGAAGACGACCACCGAGAAGAACTCCACGGTGGAGAAGGTGAGCGCGAACTTCGCGAACGGCGGCGCGAAGAAGGCGAGGAAGAGCGCGCTGACCAGACCGCCCACCGCCGAGCTCATGATGGCCAGCCCCAGCGCGTAGCGCGTCCGCCCCTGCCGGCTCAGGCGGTACCCCTCCCACGTCGTCGGCACGTTCATCGGATCGCCAGGGATGTTGAACAGGATGCCGGTAATCGAGCCGCCGAAGACGCCGCCGCAGTAGACGCCGATCATCAGCAGCAGCGCCGGCACGATGCCCATGAAGTAGGTGAAGGGCAGGACCAGCACGATCGAGTTGACCATGGTGATCCCGGGCAGCGCGCCGGCCAGGATGCCGATGGCCAGGCCCATCGTGATCATGAGCAGGTTGAGCGGGTGGGCGGCGGCGACGAGGCCGCCCCCCAGATTGGTGAGGATCTCGGTCACGGAGGCCCGCTAGAAGATCCGGAGGAGCTGGTAGAGGCCCAGCGTGAAGGCCTCGAAGGGCCCCTGCCCTTTGGGCAGGGGCAGGTAGACCAGTTTCACGAAGAGGTAGAGCAGCGACACGCAGCCGAGCGCGGCACTGGCGGCCATGCCGGGCCACGAGCGCGCCCCGCACAGCCGCATGAAGGCCAGGACGAAGAGGCAGGTCGCGAGCGGGAAGCCCACCCAGGGCGTCGCCGCCGCGTAGAGCAAGATGGCGGCCATGGCCGCGGCGAGCGTCGCGATCTCGCGGGGCGTGTGTGCGGCCGGGGCGGAGGGCGTGGGAGGCGCGGCCGCGGGCGGGCGCCGGGTGTGACGGGCCAGCCACGGCGCGAGCAGCCGGGCCAGACAGCTCAGAACGAGCCCGATCAGAACGACCCTCGGCCAGAAGCTCGGGCCCAGCTGGCCGGCCCGCACGACGTCGTCGAGTCCGCGGGAGTTCCAGAGCAGCACGGCGGCGGCTGCGATCCCCGCCGCCGGCGCCGCGGCCCGGCCGAGCGCCGCCACCCTACTTCCTCAGCCCGAAGTCACTGACGAACTTCTCCAGCGTCGTCGCCTCCCCACGCACCCATTCGCCGAACTTCTCCGGGCCCATGTAGCTGTCCTCCCGCAGGTACCACTGCGCGGAGAACTTCTTCCACTGCGGCGTGTCCATGGCCTTCTTGAAGCCCGCGGCCAGGGTCTGGACGCGGTCGGCCGGCGTTCCGCGCTTGGCGACGATGCCGCGGAACTGCGGCAGCGTGATGTCGAGCCCGAGCTCGGCCGAGGCCGGCACGTCGGGGAAGGCCGGGTGCCGCTTTCGGGCGAAGATGATGAGCGGGCGAAGCTGGCCGGCGCTGAGGTACTGCTGGATGTCGCCGGCCTGCTCGTAGAGCACCTCCGCATGGCCCCCGAGGGTCGCCGCGTACCGCTCCCCGGGCTTGGGATACGGTACGGTGGTCATCTTGTACCCCTTCTTCTCGAGATAGCGCACCGTCACGTCGTCCACGGAGCCGAAGCCGGTGGAGGCCACGCGGAGCTGCCCGGGACGCTCCTGGGCGTGGCGGAACAGCTCCTGGATCGTCTTGAACGGGCCCTCGGTCTTGACGAACAGGAACGAGTCCGCCACCTCGGTGCGGGCGATCCAGGCGAAGTCGTCCACCTTGTGTCGGGCGAGGCCGGTCGGGATCGTGGCGAGCGTGTCGGCGATGTAGACCGCGATGGTGTAGCCGTCGGCGTTGCCGGCCAGGATCTGGGCGAGCCCCGTGTTGCCCGAGGCGCCGGGCACGTTGGAGACGGGCAGGGCCACGCCCAGGAACGGTTGCGAGAGCGAGCCGACCTCCCGCGCCATCGAGTCGGCTCCGCCGCCCGTGCCCCACGGCACGATGAAATCGATCGGCCGGCTCGGATACTTCTCCTGGGCCACGGCGCCGCGCGGATTCCAGCCCGCGCCGAGCGCGGTCATGCCGATCACGATCAGGATCCCCACTGTCCGGATCACCCCGCTCATCTTCCCTCTCCTTTCCCCGGGTCGGCCCCGGGCGACGCGCCCGCGAGGCTCAGCGCTGCTCGCGCAACAGCCGGCGGAGCAGCTTGCCCGTGCTCGTGACCGGGAGCTGGTCGGTCAGCTCGACCGTCCGCGGCACCTTGTAGCCGCTCAGGCGCTCGCGGCAGAACGCGCCGAGCTCGGCCTCGCTCACGCGCCCGCGGTGCTCCTCCTTGAGGACGATGAAGGCTTTCACGGCCTCGCCGCGATAGTCGTCCGGCACGCCGACGACGGCGGCGAGCTTGACGGCCGGATGGGCGTAGAGCGTCTCCTCCACCTCGCGCGGCCAGACCTTGAAGCCCGCCGTGTTGATCACGTCTTTCTTGCGGTCCACGATCGAGAAGTAGCCGTCCTCGGACATGACCGCGACGTCGCCGGTCCGCAGCCAGCCGTCGCGCAGCACCTGGGCCGTCTCCCCCGGCCGGTTCCAGTAGCCCCGCATCACCTGGGGACCGTTGATGAGGAGCTCGCCAGGCGCCCCCGGCGCCACGTCCCGGCCCGAGTCGAGGTCCACGACGCGGGCGTCGGTATCCGGCAGCGGCACGCCGATGGATCCCGCGCGCGCCCGGTCGATGGGGTTGGCGTGGGTGAGCGGACTCGTCTCGGTGAGGCCGTAGCCCTCGATCAGGACCTCGCGGCCCACGAGCTGGTCGAAGGCGTGCTTCACGCTCGGCGGCAGCGGGGCCGCGTTCGTCCGGCACGCGCGGAGCGCCGAGTAATCGGCGCGCCGGCCGTCCTCGTCGTTGAGCAGGGCGATGAACATGGTGGGCACGCCGAAGAGTCGGGTGACGCGGTAGCGCGTGACCGCCCGGGCGATGGCGGCCGGCTGGAACCGGGGGAACGTCAGCAGCGTGGCGCCGGCGGAGAGCGGGACGTTCATCACCCCCGACATGCCGCCGCTGTGAAAGATCGGAATCGCGCAGACGGAGACCTCCTCGCCCGGCGCGAACGCGTACCACTCGGCGAACTGAATCGTGTTGGCCACGATGTTCCGGTGGGTCAGCATGGCGCCCTTGGGCCGACCCGTCGTCCCGCCCGTGTAGAGCAGCACGGCGATGTCGTTCTCGGGCGCGCAGCCCGCCGGCTCCGCGGGCGCCAGCCTCTGCATCTCGTCGAACGCCGCCACATCCACGAACGGGAGCTTCAACCGCTCGGCGACCGCCTCCGCGGCGCCCCCCGGCGCGGCGATCACGAGCGCCACGCCGGCATCGGCCAGGTGCTGCTCGAGCTCGCTGTCGCGCGCGGTCGGGTTCACCGGGACTACCACCGCCCCGGCGATCCAGGTCGCGTAGTAGCCCACCACCAGCTCCGGCCCGTTGGGCAGGCAGAAGCCCACGCGCGCGCCGGCGGTCACGCCGCAGCGGCGCAGCCCGGTGGCGGCGCCGCGCGCCGCCCGGAACAGAGCTTCGTAGGTGAGCGTGCGCCCCTCGGCCGGGCTCGCGTGGTCGAGCTCGCGCACGGCGACGCGATCGGCGAAGCGGGGCAGGTTCCGCTCGAGCAGCGACCACGCCGGCACGCGGGGGTACGTCAGCGAACGGGGGACATGCGCGGGCCAGGCACGGTGCCAGGGGCGGGTCGCGGAGGCGGCGAGCACGTCAGGCGGAGGCGGCGAGGGTCGGCAGCCGGTAGCCCAGATCCATGGCGGCCAGGTTCTGCTCGTGAAAGCGCGGGATCACCTCGAGCATGGCCTTCCGCATCGCCTCGTAGTCCATCGCGGCGAGCCGCGTGAGCGCGCCCAGCATGATCATGTTCGCGAACAGCACGTTGTTGAGACGCTCCTTCGCCAGCGCCGTCGCGGGCACCGCCACGTGGCGCTCGGGCGCGTCCGGGCGGACCGCTTCCACCATCTCCGGGTCGTAGAGGATCTTGCCCGTGCACAGGTCGTAGAACTTCTTGTACGCCGGCGCCGAGAAGGCGACGAAGACGTCGGCGCTCTCGACCACGGGGCTGTCGATGTAGGTGGGCGAGATCACGAGCTGCGCCCGCACATAACCCCCGCGGGTCTCGGTGCCGTGGCTCTTGAGCATGGTGACGCGCTGCCCCTGCTTGATCGCGCAGAGCCCCAGGATCTGGCCCATGCGAATCACGCCCTGGCCGCCGAAGCCCGAGATCAGGACCTCGGTCCGCGTCTTGGGCGGCGCGGCCGTGACCGTCATTGTCCCGTGGCCTTCGCGGCGGTCTTGGCCGCCGCCTGGGCGCGCACGCGGGCGTTGAGGTCGCGCAGGGACTTGGAGAACTCCGGGCGGCTGTTGGAGGCGTCGTGCTTGACACCCGTCTCCCAGGTGAAGTCGCTCTCCGAGCCGTCGGCCTTGCGCCCCTGGGTGTGCTCGTAGATCCACTCCATGTTCTTGAGCGTGTCGCGCGTGCCGAGGGCGTAGGCGCCGAAGTTCTCGTTGCAGGGAAAGCGGACGTGCACGAACGAGAAGCCGTCGTTGGCCAGGGCCCGCTTGACGGTCTTCACCGTCTGGTGCCACTGGGTGGCGGTGGTCTCGGCGACGAAGGTGGCGCCGGCCGCCTTGACGACGTCGCAGGGGTCGTAGGAGGGCTCCACCATGCCGTAGGGGCTCGAGTTCATCACGTAGCCCGCGGGCGTCGTGGGCGAGAACTGGCCGCCGGTGGACCCGTAGCCCATGTTGTCCTCGCAGATCACGGTGACGCCGAGGTTCCGCCGCGCCGCGTGGATCAGGTGCGAGGTCCCGATGGCCGCCGCGTCGCCGTCGCCCACCACGATGAGGTACTTCTTGTCCGGCTGCGCCAGCTTGAGCCCGGTGGCCACGGCCAGCGCGCGGCCATGGGTGGCGCCGAAGTTGTCGCCGCCCCAGGTGGCGTAGGTCTGCCGCCCGACGCAGCCGATGCCGGTGCCGAAGATCACGTCCTCCTGCTTCAGCCCGAGCTCGTCGATGGCCTGGAGCAGCCAGTTCTCGATCATCCCGATCCCGCAGCCGTGGCAGGCCTTGGTGGGGATCTGGCTCGGGCGCAGGTACTTCTTGGCCAGCTTGTTCATCGAGCAGTCTCCGTCCCGGCGCGCCTCAGCGCACCTCCGTCCAGATGTACGGCAGCTCGGGCAGGCGCCCGGCGCGGGCGATGCCGCCCAGTCCCGCGACGACCTCGGCGACCGTGTGCAGCTCGGCGCTCTTGCCCATGAAGTGCACCTTGCGGCGGTCGGGCGCGGCGCGCATCACCTCGCGCACGAGCTGGCCGTCGTAGTTGAGCTCGCAGACGACATAGTGTCGGTCCTCCTCGAACAGCTCGTCGAGGAAGGGCCAGAGCGTGATCGGGCGGATGAAGCCCGCAGGAATCCCCTGCCGCCGCGCCTCGATCACGCCCGTCTTCACGGTGCGGGCGTTGGCGCCGTAGGCGACGGCGACGACCTCGGCGTCCTCGAGGCCCACGGTCTCGTAGCGGACCAGCTCGCTCCGGTGGTGCCGGATCTTGTTGACCAGCCGGTAGGTCTGCGCCCACTGCGCCTCCATCTCCTCGATGTCGTAGCCTTCCTCGGTGTGGGTGTAGGCGGAGACGCAGACGCCCGTCCCGTGGCCGATCACGTTCGGAGGCACGTCGAGCGCGGCCGAGCCCACGGGATAGAAGGGCATCATCAGGTTGTGCTTCCGCGGCACCACGAAATCCAGCGCGCCGTAATCGGCCGGGATGAACAGATCCTCCCACATGTCGGAGATGACCTGGTCGGTGAGGATGGTGACCGGGGTGCGGAACCGCTCGGCCAGGTTGAAGGCGTCGATCGTCAGCCAGAAGGCCTCCTGCACCGACGAGGGCGACAGCACGATGGTCTCGAAGTTGCCGCCGTGGGTGCAGTAGCGCGCGACGTAGAACTCGCCCTGCCCCGGCGCGCCCGTGATCCCGCTGATCGGGCCCACCCGCATGGCGTCCACGACCACGAGCGGGATCTCGTTCGTCACGGCCCAGCCGTAGGCGTCGTGCATGAGGGTGTAGCCGGGGCCGGAGGTCGCCGTCATCGCCTTGAGCCCGCCCAGGCTCGCGCCCGCGCAGGCGTGCATGCCCGCCAGCTCGTCCTCGCACTGGACGTAGTAGCCGTCCACCTCCGGCAGCCGCTTGGACATGTACTCGGCGATATCGGTCGCCGGCGTGATCGGATAGCCCGCGAAGCAGCGGCAGCCGGCCGCGATGGCGCCCTCGGTCAGGGCATAGGTCCCCGCCTCGAGCAGCCGCCGCCCCTGGGTGTGCCGGCGCGCCCAGTCGATCCAGGGCGCGATCAGAGTCTCGTTGACTGCCCGCGCGGCGATGGCCATCAGCTCGCTCCTCCCGTCTTGGGGGACACGTCGATGCAGAAGTCCGGGCAGATCTGGTAGCAGAGCATGCACCCGATGCAGTTCTCCTCGTGGGCCGTGTAGACCGGGAACCAGCCCATCCGGTTCGGCGCCTTGCGCCAGGCGAACACATCCACCGGGCAGACGGCCAGACAGAAGCCGCACGCCTTGCAGAGGTCCTCGCCGACGAGCACGTCCCACTTGCCCGCCGGCCCGCGCGGCGGCTTCTTGTCAAGCTTGAACAGCGCCACGGGGCTCTCCCTGGGTCATGGTCTTGAGCACGATCTCCTTGGCGCTCGCGATGTGGGCGCGGGCGAGCCGCTCGGCGCCGGCGGCATCGCCGGCCGCGATCGCCTCGAGGATCGCGCGGTGCTCGCGGTAGGCGTCCTCGAGGCGGCGCTCCGTCTTGAGGAGCAGCGGGTGGAACTGGCGGATGGACAGGCGCACCACGCTCCCGAGCCGCATCAGATGGCGGTTGCGGGCCACCCGCATGATTTCCTCGTGGAAGGCCACGTGAACGCGGAACCAGCGACCCGCGTCCTGGCGGTCCACACAATCGGCCATCTGCCCCACCGCCCGTTCGAGCCGCCGCAACGCCGCCGCGTCGGCGCGCCCCGCGGCGAGGCGCGCCGCCAGCCCGTCCAGGACCTCGCGGAGGTCATAGAGACCCACCGCCTCCTCGGCATCGAGCGGAGTGACGCGGACCCCGCCATGCGGCAGCAGATCGAGCAGACCCTCCTGCTGCAGCCGGCCCAGCGCCTCGCGGATCGGCGTGCGGCTGATCCGGAGCTGGTCGGCCAGATCGGTCTGGCGCAGCCGGGCGCCGGCGGGAAAGCGGCCGTTGAGGATGGCGGCGCGCAGCGTCTCAGTCGTCTCGTCGACAAGCCGCCGCCGGCGGAGCGGGGCCACGCGATGCGTCACATCCGGACGCCGTCTGGGAAGGTTTGGATCCAGGATCCAGTCCTCCTTGCGGTCTTATAGGCCACCCTCCTGGACCTGTCAAGCGCTGGGCGCCGG
>DASSSH010000106.1:0-31101 GCA_035708525.1 Candidatus Methylomirabilota bacterium | reverse complement strand
CGGGCGAGAAAGGAGATCGGCTTTCTCGAGGGCAAGCTCGGGCGGCGCGAATTCGTGGAGCGGGCGCCGGCCGAGGTGGTCGAGCGCGAGCGCGCGCGACTGGCCGAGCAGCGTCAGATCCACGACAAGCTCTCGGCGAGCCTCGCCGCGCTGGGATGACGAGGGCCCTCAAGGGGAGGGTGATCGGCTGCGCGGTCCACGCGCTGGATGAAGTGGACTCGACGCAGGCCGAGCTGGTCCGGCTGGCAGCGCAGGGCGCGCCGGAAGGCACGGTGGTCAGCGCGCACCACCAGCGGGCCGGCCGGGGCCGCCGTGGCCGGTGCTGGTGGGACGAGCCGGGTGACAGCCTGTTGTTCTCGGTGCTGCTCCGCCCGCCCATCGAGACCGCCCGGGCGCCGCAGCTCTCGCTCGTGGGGGCCCTGGCGGTGACCGACGCGCTGCGCTCGGTGGCGGGAGTCGATGCGCGCATCCGCTGGCCCAATGACGTTCTGATCGAAGGCCGAAAGGTCGGCGGCATCCTGCCCGAGGCGGTTTCGACAGGGGACAACACGATCCGATTCGTGATGCTCGGTATCGGGCTCAACGTGAATCAGCGGCGATTCCCCGACGAGCTGAGCGGTCGGGCCACATCGCTCAGACTGGTGACGGGACGGCGCCACGAGCCAGAAGCCCTGCTCGACGCGGTTCTCGAAGCCCTCGACGGCCGCTACTCGGCCTGGCTGGGCGTAGGCTTCACGGCGCTCCGAGATGCTTGCCGGGAGCGCTCGGCGACCCTGGGCCAGTCCGTGGCCCTGTCGGATGGCGGTGCCGGGACGGCGGTAGACCTGGACGCCGACGGAGCGCTCCTGGTGCGAACAGACGCCGGCGTCCTTCGGCGCGTGGTTTCGGGCGAGCCCGAGGAGGGAGTGCCGCATGCTGCTGGTCATTGACGTCGGCAACACCAATACCTCGCTGGGCGTCTACGACGGAGAGCGGCTGCTGGTCTCGTGGCGGCTCACGAGCCGGCGCGAGCAGACGGCCGACGAGTACGGCGTCTTCATCCAGAGCCTCCTCAAGACGCGCGGCATCGAGCAGCAGCAGATCTCCGGCGTCGCCATCTCGAACGTCGTGCCGCCCGTCCAGCAGACGCTCGAGTGGATGAGCGAGGCCTATTTCGGCGTTCATCCGCTCACGGTCGAGCCTGGTGTCAACACGACGCTGTCGCTCGTCGTCGAGGCGCCGCGTGAGGTCGGAGCGGACCGGATCGTGAGCTGCGTCGCGGCCATCGCCCTGTACGGCCCGCCGCTGATCGTCGTGGACTTCGGCACTGCCACCCGCTTCGACTGCGTCAACGCCCGCGGCGAGTTCATCGGTGGCGCCATCGCGCCCGGCATCAACACGGCCGCCGAGGCCCTGGTTACCAAGGCCGCGCGGCTCTACCGCGTGGAGATGGTGCGGCCGAAAGAGGCGATCGGCCGGAACACCGTCACGAACATCCAGTCGGGAATGATCTACGGCTTCGCCGGACTCGTGGATGGAATCGTCGAGCGGATGCGGCGCGAGATGGACGGCGACGTGAAGGTGGTGGCGACCGGCGGCCTCGTCGGCCAGATGCGCGAGGTCACCCAGAGCATCCAGCACGTGAACGCGGACCTCAAGCTGGAGGGGCTTCGCGTCATCTGGGAGCAGGCGCACCCGCACGTCCGTCCCGGCGCCTGAGGCGTCCGGAGCAAAGATCGGACACTCCGGAGTTGACACCTGCAGTCATGGTCCGTATACTTGACCCCTAAATACAGTGGGTGGGGCGGGGACGCTCGCTACATACGGGGCCCCGGCAGGGCCCGTAACGGCTCTCATCCAGGAGGACAGCGCGCATGGGCATGTGGGTCGGGCGAGGGCGAAAGGCGCGGGCGGCGTACGGCTTCGACGATATCGCTCTCGTTCCCGGGGCCCTGACGATCAATCCCAACGAGGTGAACATCTCCTGGGAGCTCGGCGGTCACCGCTTCCAGATTCCGATCATCGCCGCCGCCATGGACGGGGTGGTCAGCCCCTCGTTCGCCATCGAGATGGGTCGTCTGGGCGGACTGGCCGTCCTCAACCTGGAAGGCATCTTCTCCCGCTACGAGAACCCCGACGCGGTCCTCGACCGCATCACCTCGGCGAGCCTCGAGGAAGCGACCAAGATCATCCAGGGCATTTACAGCGAGCCCATCAAGGAAGAGCTGATCCATAAGCGGATCTCGGAGATCAAGAAGGGCGGGGGACCGGTCGTCGTCTCCGCGATCCCCCAGCGGGCCGAGCGCTTTGCCAAGATCGCCGAGGAGGCCGGCGCCGACTTCTTCGTCGTCCAGTCCACGGTCACAACCGCCCGGCACATCGCCACCGAGTACACTCCGGTGGATCTCAAGCGGCTCAAGAAGAACCTGTCGATCCCGCTCATCGTCGGCAACGTCGTGACCTACGAGGCCTGCTTGGAGCTGATGGACTGCGGGGTCGACGCGCTGCTGATCGGCGTGGGGCCCGGCGCGGCGTGCACGAGCCGCGAGGTGCTGGGGCTCGGGGTGCCCCAGGTGACCGCGACCGCCGACTCCGCCGCCGCCCGCGATTTCTACTACAAGAAGACCGGTCGTTACGTACCCATCGTCACCGACGGTGGGATGACCACGGGTGGCGACATCTGCAAGGCGCTGGCCTCGGGCGCCGACGCGGTGATGATCGGCTCGGCCTTCGCGCGGGCCCAGGAGGCGCCGGGCCGCGGCTATCACTGGGGCATGGCCACGCCGCACTCCAACCTGCCGCGGGGCACGCGGATCCGCGTGGGCGTGGCGGGACCGCTCGAGCAGATCCTCTTCGGACCGGCCTTCACCGAGGATGGGACGCTGAACCTCGTCGGCGCCATTCGCACCTGCATGGGCTCGGTGGGCGCCATGAACATCCGCGAGCTGCAGCAGACCGAGCTGATTATCGCGCCGTCCATCAAGACCGAAGGCAAGGTATTCCAGCGCGCCCAGAAGCTGGGCACGCCCCGCTAGCGGGAGGCGAAGCCTGAGCGCCCTCGCCGGACGCTTCCCCGGCCCGGGGCGCCTTTCCGCCGAACAGATGTCCGCAGTAGGCTCGATCGCAGGGCGATCTTTTGGTTCCCCGACCTCATGCGAGCAGTTCGGATGAGCGCTTGCGCGAAGGAGCCTGGCCGCCAACCGAAGAAAGGCGCATTAAGGCAAGATGAAAGATGAGCGCTCGCGCGAAGAGGCCAAACCGCACAACTAAGGGGTTCGACGTTAAAGCGAGGCAGTTCGGATGAGCGCTTGCGCGAAGGAGCCCAGGGTTGCGCGGACGCTCCCGATGAGCGCTTGCGCGAAGAGGCCAAACCGCACAACTAGAGGATCCGACGTTTAGGCAGGATAAATGAACAAGATCGGCATCCTGGATTTCGGAGGGCAGTACACCCAGCTCATCGCCCGGCGCATTCGCGAGCTGGGGGTGTACTCCGAGATCCTGCCCTGTACCCACCCGCTCGAAGAGGTCTTGGCCGCGGGCTACAAGGGCATCATCCTCTCCGGGGGCCCGTCGAGCGTCTATGAAGACGAGGCGCCGCTGCCCGACAAGCGATTGTTCGAGGCCGGCGTGCCATTGCTCGGCATCTGCTACGGGATGCAGGCCATGGGGTACCTGCTCGGCGGCCACGTCGTGCCGGCCGAGCGGCGGGAGTACGGCGCCGCCGAGCTCACTCTGCTGGGCACCGGCGGCCTCCTCGACGATGTGAAGCCGGAGCGCGACCATCGGGTGGGAGTGTGGATGAGTCACGGGGACACCGTGATGAAGCCCCCCAAGGGCTTCATCGCGCTGGGCTCGACGGACAACTGCCCGGTGGCGGCGATGGCCGACCCGGAGCGTCGCTTCTACGCCGTCCAGTTTCACCCCGAAGTGGCGCATACTCCGCAGGGCAAGACTATTCTCCGGAACTTCCTGCGCGCCTGTGGCGCCACGGCGGACTGGTCGATGCCCTCCTTCATCGACTCGGCCGTCGAGAACATCCGCCGGCAGGTGGGCACGGATCGTGTCCTCTGCGCCTTGTCGGGGGGCGTCGATTCCTCGGTGGTGGCCGTGCTCATCCACAAGGCGATCGGCGAGCAGCTCACATGCCTGTTCGTGGACAACGGGGTGCTCCGCAAGGGTGAGGCCGAGAGTGTGGTCCGGACGTTCCGAGATTCATTCAAGATGAACCTGATCCATGTGGACGCAAATAAGCGATTTCTGGACCAGTTGCGGGGAGTAGCCGATCCCGAGACCAAGCGCAAGCGGATCGGAGCCGAATTCATCGCCGTCTTCGAGGAAGAAGCCCGGAAGCTCGGGCAGTTCCCGTGGCTCGCCCAGGGGACGCTTTATCCCGACGTGATCGAGTCGGTCTCGTTCAAGGGGCCGTCGGCGACCATCAAGACCCATCACAACGTGGGCGGGCTGCCCACCAAGATGCAGTTCAAGCTGGTGGAGCCGCTCCGGGAGCTCTTCAAAGACGAGGTTCGGGAACTGGGCGCCCTCCTGGGGCTTCCCGACGACATCATCTGGCGGCAGCCGTTCCCGGGACCCGGCCTGGCGATCCGGGTGCTCGGCGAGGTGACCGAGGACCGGCTCGCCATCCTGCGCGAAGCCGACGCCATCGTCCAGGAGGAGGTGCGCCGGGCGGGACTGGAGCGCGAGCTCTGGCAGGCCTTCGCCGTGCTGCTGCCCGTCAGGACCGTGGGCGTGATGGGCGACTTCCGCACCTACGCCCAGGTGATCGCCCTGCGCGCCGTGATGAGCCAGGACGCCATGACGGCCGACTGGGCGCGCCTGCCCTACGACCTGCTCGGCAAGATCTCCAACCGCATCATCAACGAGGTGAAGGGCGTCAACCGCGTCGTCTTCGACATCTCCTCCAAGCCCCCCAGCACCATCGAGTGGGAGTGAGCGAGCGGGAATGCAAGGCCGGCCGGTGAGCGCTTCCCGGGTGGTCGTGGCCCGGCCCATGCAGCCGCCCGACGCGAACGCGCAAGGCAATGTCCACGGGGGCGTGATCCTCCGGATGATGGACGAGGCGGCGGGCATCGCCGTGGCCCGCCACACCCACAGCCGCGCCGTCACGGCGGCCATCGACTCGTTCTCCTTCCTCCATCCAGTCCATATCGGCGATTTCGTCACGGTGCTGGCCTCGATCAACTGGGTGGGGCGGTCGAGCCTCGAAGTCGGCGTGCGGGTCGAGGCCGAGAACCTCCGCACCGGCGCCGTCACCCACACCGGCACCGGGCGCTTGATCTACGTCTCCATCGACGAGCAGGGGCGGCCGAAGCCCGTGCCGCCGCTCATTCCGGAGACCGATGACGACCGCCGACGGATGGCCGAAGCCGAAGAGCGACAGAAGGCCCGCGTGGCCGCGCGCCAGCCCGACCAGGAAGCGTCTCGGTCCGACATTCAAGCGAGGCAGTTCGGATGAGCCCTTGGGCGAAGGAGCCTGACCGCAACCCGTATGGGCCGACATTCAAGCTAGATCAATGAAACACGCGGACTTCGTTCATCTGCATGTCCACTCCGAGTACAGCCTGCTGGATGGGGCGGCGCGGCTCGAGAAGCTGGTGCACAAGGCGAAGGAGCTGCACTTCCCGGCCCTCGCGCTGACGGATCACGGCAACCTCTTCGGCGCGGTGGAGTTCTACACGGCGTGCGAGAAGTCGGGCGTCAAGCCGATTCTGGGCTGCGAGCTCTACGTCGCTCCGGGGAGCCGCTTCGAGCGGTCCGGGCAAGACGGCAGCTACGAGGGAGCCAGCCACTGCACCGTCCTGGTCCGCAACGCGACCGGGTACGGCAACCTGATGAAGCTGGTCTCCAAGGCCTATCTCGAGGGCTTCTACTACAAGCCGCGCGTCGACCGCGAGCTGCTCGCCCAGCACGCCGACGGCCTCCTGGTGCTCTCCGGGTGCCTCAACTCGGAGGTGAGCCGCCTGCTCGCGGCGGGGGAGGAGGGCAAGGCGCGCCAGACCGCCGGGTGGTACCAGGAGATCTTCGGCAAGGACTACTACTTCATGGAGGTGCAGTCGCACGGGCTCGAGGAGCAGGCGCGGGTGACCGAGAGCACGCTGCGCATCGCCCAGGCCATCGGCGCCCCGCTGTGCGGGACCAACGACTCCCATTATCTGGAGGCCGAGCACGCGCGGGCCCACGAAGCGCTGCTCTGCATCCAGACCGGCACCACCATGAGCGATCCCAACCGCTGGCGGTTCTCGAGCGACGAGTTCTACCTCAAGTCAGCCGATGAGATGCGCGCGGTCTTCAAGGACCTGCCCGAAGCCTACCGGAACACCGTGGCCGTGGCCGAGCGCTGCAACATGGATCTGGCCTTCGGCCAGTTCCACCTGCCGAAGTACCACGTGCCGGACGGCTTCACGCTCGACACCTACCTCGAGCACCTGGCCTTCGAGGGGCTCACGCGGCGCTACGGAAGCACGCCACCCGATGCCGCCGTCGAGCGGCTGAGGTACGAGTTGGGCGTGATCACCAAGATGGGCTTCTCGGGCTACTTCCTGGTGGTCTGGGACTTCATCGCCTACGCACGGCGGCAGGGGATCTCGGTCGGCCCCGGACGCGGCTCCTCCGCCGGCTCCCTGGTCGCGTACTGCCTCGGCATCACCAACGTGGACCCCATCCGCTACGGGCTCATCTTCGAGCGCTTCCTCAACCCCGAGCGGATCTCCATGCCCGACATGGACATCGACTTCGCCGACGACCGGCGCGACGAGGTGATCCGCTACGTGGTCGAGCGCTACGGCGCGGATCGAGTGGCCCACATCATCACCTTCGGGACGATGGGCGCCAAGGCGGTGATCCGGGACGTCGCGCGGGTGCTGGGCTTCTCCTACGGCGAGGCCGACCGTCTAGCCAAGCTGGTGCCGGGCTTCCCGCTCAACATCACCCTGGATGAGTCGCTGGAGAAGTCGCCGCCGCTGGCCGAGCAGGTCAGGCGCGATCCGCGCGTGGGCGAGCTGTGGGGCGTGGCCAAGGCCCTCGAGGGCTGCACCCGCCACGCCTCCGTGCACGCCTCCGCCGTGGTCATCTCGGACGAGCCGCTCATGGAGCGGGTGCCGCTCTACAAGGACCCGAAGCGACCGGAGCTGATCACCGGATTCGCGATGGGCCCCATCGAGAAGCTGGGCTTGCTCAAGATGGACTTTCTCGGGCTGAAGACCCTGACGGTGATCGCCGACGCGGCGCGGCTGGTCAAGGCGTCCCAGGGCGTCACGCTGGATTCGGACGCGCTACCGCTAGACGATCCCAAGACCTACCAGCTGCTCAGCGAGGCGCGCACCTTCGGAGTCTTCCAGCTGGAGTCGGCGGGGATGCGGGATGCCCTGCGGCGCCTCAGGCCCCAGCGGATCGAAGACATCATCGCCATGGTGGCCCTCTACCGCCCGGGCCCGATGGACCTGATCGAGGAGTTCGTCAATCGCAAGCATGGCCGGTCGCCCATCGCGTACGAGCACCCGACGATGGAGAAGCACCTGCAGGAGACCTACGGGATCATGGTCTACCAGGAGCAGGTGATGCGGCTCGCCGCCGAGCTGGCCGGGCTGAGCCTGGGCGAGGCCGATACGCTGCGCAAGGCTATGGGAAAGAAGGACCGCGACCTCATGGCGACGCAGCGCGAGAAGTTTCTCGTCGGCTGCAAGGCCAACAAGATCGACGCGCGGAAGGCCGAGCGCATCTGGGACCTCATCGAGAAGTTCGCGGGCTATGGCTTCAACAAGTCCCACGCAGCGTGTTACGGCCTCGTCGCCTATCAGACCGCCTACCTCAAGGCCAACTATCCCGTGGAGTTCATGGCGGCGCTGCTCACCTCGGAAATGGACAAGACGGACAAGATCGTCCAGTACATCGAGGAGTGCCGTGTCATGGGCCTCCGCGTGGAGCCGCCCGACGTCAACGTCTCGGATGCGCAGTTCACGGTGGCGGCCGGCGCCGTTCACTTCGGGCTCGCGGCGATCAAGAACGTGGGCGGCACGGCCATCGAGTCCATCGTCAGGGCCCGTCTGGCCGACGGCCCCTATACGTCGCTGGAGGACTTCTGCCGCCGGGTCGACCTGCGTCTGGTCAACCGGCGCGTGATCGAGAGCCTGATCAAGGCCGGGGCCTTCGATTCGCTGACGACGACGCGCGCCGGGCTCCTGAGCGCCCTCGATGCGGCCATGGAGAGCGGCCAGCGGAGCCAGCGGGACCGGGAGGAAGGCCAGGTCTCGCTGTTTGACGCGCCGGGAGCGGGCGGGGAGGCCCGCCCGAAGGAGCCCGCGCAGAGCGCGCAACTGCAGGTGCCCGAATGGCCGCAGGACGAGCTGCTCGCCTACGAGAAAGAAGTCCTCGGCTTCTATCTCTCCGGACATCCGCTCGAGCAGTATCGCGAGGTCGGTCGCCGGCTCGGCGCGGCCTCGGCCGCCGAGCTCGCCGCGCGACCGGCGGCGTCCCGGGTGCTGCTCCTGGGCCAGATCAGCGCCTTCACGGAGAGCTCGACGAAGAGCGGCAACCGCATGGCCTTCGCCACGCTGGAGCTCGTGGACGGCACGGTCCCGCTCACGGTCTTTCCCGAGCCCTACCGGACGTGTGGCGCCGCCCTCCGGCATCGGGGGCCCGTCCTCGTGCGCGGTCGCACAGACGACAGCGACAAGGGACGCGTCGTCCTGGCCGAGGAGGTCCGGCTGCTCGATGAGGCGATGGCAGGGACGCGGCCGACCGAGAACGGCGGCGGGGACGACCACCCGCACACCTGCCGGATCCGAATCCGGGGGGGAAGCGAGACCGTCGAGACGCTGCTCGCGTCGGTCAAGGCGATCTGCCGCGAGCATGCGGGGCGCACGCCGCTGTTCCTCCACGTGCTGCTGCCCGAGCAGGAGGTGGTGGTGCGGGTCAAGGAGCTGTCCGTCGACCCGGACCCAGCCATGATCACGAAAGTCGAAAGCTTGCTCGGGGAGGGCAGTATACTCGTCGAGTATGCCGGACGAGCTTGAGTTCGAGAAGCCGGTCCTGGAGCTCGAAAACCGGATCGCCG
This sequence comes from Candidatus Methylomirabilota bacterium, assembly GCA_035708525.1. Lineage (GTDB taxonomy): Bacteria > Methylomirabilota > Methylomirabilia > Rokubacteriales > CSP1-6 > DASSSH01. The sequence goes on along the minus strand of DASSSH010000106.1, from coordinate 22,052 downwards.
AGCTGCGGGCCTCCGAGGACCCGCAGGCGGCGCGCGACGAGATCGTTCGCCTCGAAGATCGCCTGCAGCGGCTCCAGCAGAAAGTCTACGGCAGCCTGACAGCCTGGCAGCGGGCCCAGCTGGCCCGCCATCCCAAGCGGCCCCACACGCTGGACTTCTTCAGCCTCCTGCTCGAGGACTTCGTCGAGCTGCACGGCGACCGCGTGTTCGGCGACGACAAGGCCATCGTGGGCGGGCTGGCGCGCTTCGACGGTGAGCCCGTGGTCGTGCTCGGCCACCAGAAGGGCCGCGACACCCGCGAGAACATCGCCCGCAATTTCGGCATGCCCCATCCGGAAGGCTACCGCAAGGCGCTGCGACTCATGCAGATGGCGGCCAAGTTCGCCAAGCCAATTCTCGCCTTCATCGACACGCCGGGAGCCTATCCCGGCCTCGGCGCCGAGGAGCGCGGCCAGGCTGAAGCCATCGCCCGCAACCTGCGCGAGATGGCCGGGCTGCCCACGCCCATCGTCTGTGTCGTGACCGGCGAGGGTGGCAGCGGCGGCGCGCTGGCCATCGGCCTCGGCAACCGCGTCCTCATGCTCGAATACGCGATCTACTCGGTGATCTCGCCCGAGGGGTGCGCGGCCATCCTCTGGGGCGACGCTGCGAAAGCTTCCGAGGCCGCAGAGCTCATGCGGGTGACCGCGCCGGACCTGCTGCGGCTCGGCGTGATCGACGGGATCGTGCCCGAGCCGGTCGGAGGCGCCCACCGCAACTGGGAGGCGACCGCGGCAAACCTGCGCACCGCGCTGCGCGACCAGCTCTGGGAGCTCAAGTCCAAATCGGCCGAGCAACTGGTCGAGGAGCGCTACGAGAAATTCCGTCGCATCGGCGCCTTCGAGGAGGCCGGCTGAGCACCCCCAGGTTTGACATGCCTGGGGGTGGGTGCTACCGTAACTTTCAGAAATTCATGTCCAAAACTCCGGTGCCGATCCGCCGCTGAGGCGTCCTGGCCGGTCATGTCCAAGCTCCACCTGATCACCTACGGCTGCCAGATGAACGAGTACGACTCGGAGCGGGTGGCCGGGCTGCTCAAGGAGCGCCAGTACGAGCTCACCGACGACGCCGACGAGGCCGACCTGATCCTGCTCAACACCTGCTCGATCCGCGAGAAGGCGGAGGACAAGGTGTTCTCCCAGCTGGGCGTTCTCAAGCGCCTCAAGCAGACGCGGCCCCATGTGGTCATCGGAGTCATGGGCTGCATGGCCCAGCTGCAGCAGGGGAAGATCCAGGAGCGCGCGCCCTACGTGGATCTGGTCTTCGGCTCCCCCGCCATCGCGCGGGTCGCGGAGCTGGTGGAGCGGGTCAGGAACACCCGGGCACCGGTGCTCGACACGGGCGAAGGCGCCCTCGTCAAGATCACGGCGAAGCCCGACAGTCCCAACCGGCTGAAGGCCTTCGTCACCGTGATGGAAGGGTGCGAGAAGCATTGCACGTTCTGCGTGGTGCCGACGACCCGGGGGCGGGAACGGAGCCACACCCCGGCGTCCATCGTGGAGGAGATCCGCGGCCTCGCGACCAGAGGCTGCCGGGAGGTCACGCTTCTCGGCCAGACGGTCAACGCATACGGCCGCGACCTCGACCCGCCCACCGATCTCGCCGCCCTGCTCGAGCAGATCAATGACATCCACGGCATCGAGCGCATCCGCTTCACGACCTCGAATCCCTACAACCTCACGACGCGTCTGATCCGGGCCATCCGCGACGTCCCCAAGGTCGTGGAGTACCTGCATCTGCCGCTGCAGTCCGGGTCGGACCGGATCCTGGAGGCGATGAATCGCGGTTACACGCGGGCCCGGTACCTCGAGCTGATTGCCGAGCTCAAAGAGACGGTGCCCGATATCGCGCTCTCCACGGACTTGATCGTGGGCTTCCCCGGCGAGAGCGACGCCGACTTCGAGCAGACGGTTGACGTGATCGAGCGTGTCGGCTACGACAACGTCTTCGCCTTCCGCTACTCGCGGCGCCCCGGCACGCCGGCCGCCACGATGCCCGATCAGGTTCCCGACGAGGTCAAGGCGGCGCGCAACACGCGGCTGCTGGACGTAGCCGGCCGGATCGCGGCCGAGCGCAGCCGGCGCCTCGAGGGACGGGTGCTGCCGGTGCTGGTGGACGGGACCTCGAAGAAGAGTCCGGAGGAGGCCGCGGGCCGCACGCGCTGTAACCGGGTCGTGAACTTTCACGCCCGCGGGCGTGACCTCTTCGGGCGGGTCGTGCCCGTCCGGATCGTTCAGGCCCTGCCTCACAGTCTGCGGGGCGAGCCGCTCGAGCGTGACGCGGGGGCTCGGGTTTCCGCGCTGCAGCCGGTTCCCGCGCTGCTGCACGGATGAGAGTGAGAGGAGGATCACCATGTGGCTGGAGATGAAGGTCAAGGGACTGGCGCTGGACCCCCTGTCCAACATGCCGATGATCATCCTCCACGACGAAGAGGACAAGCGCTCGCTGCCGATCTGGGTTGGGCTGTTCGAGGCCAACGCCATCGCCCTGGAGCTAGAGAAGATCTCCACGCCGCGGCCGATGACCCATGACCTCATCAAGAACATCCTCACCTCGCTCAACGCGCGCGTCTCGAAGGTCGTCGTCAACGACCTCCGGGAGAACACGTTCTACGCGATCATCCAGCTCCGCCTGGGATCGAGCGACATCACCGTGGATTCCCGGCCGTCCGATGCCATCGCCCTGGCGCTGCGGGTGGGTGCCCCCATCTTCGTGGACGAGGAAGTGATCGCCAAGGCCAAGACCGTGGAGGTGCCGGCCTCGAAGGAGCCGGAGGGCCCGGGCGGCCGGGTGGACGACCCCGCGAAGATCAAGGAGTGGCTGGAGTCGCTCAAGCCCGCGGACTTCGACAAGCCCGAGGGCGGCAAAGATCCCAGCGGACCAGACGAGTAGTGGATGCGCATCGGTCTCTTCACGAACAACTACCTGCCCTTCCGCGGCGGGGTCACGACCGCCGTCGAGACACTCCGCCGGGGCCTTGAGGCGCTCGGCCACCAGGCCTGGGTGTTCGCTCCCGCGGCGTCGGGCCGCCTCCCCGATCCGCCCTTCGTCTTCCGATACCCCGCGGTTCCGGCGCCGACGTACCCGGACTTTCAGCTGCCGGTGCCCTTCTCGCGGCGCCTGGCCCGCTCGGCCCGGGCGCTCGACCTCGACATCTTCCACGCCCAGCACCCATTCCTGCTGGGCGTGACCGCTCGCCGGCTGGCGCGCGGCCAAGGGCGCCCGCTCGTGTTCACCTATCACACGCGCTACGAGAAGTACGCGCACTACGTGCCGTTGCCGCAGCGCTTCGTGGCCTCGCTCGCCGTGCGGATGTCCTGCCGGTTTGCCGGCTCTGCCGACCTGGTGGTCGCGCCGTCGGAGCAGATCGCGGCGACCCTCCGCCGGCGGGGCGTCCGGGCACCGTTGGCGGTGGTCCCGACGGGAGTGGACCTTGAGCTGTTCGCTCCCGGTGATCGCGCCACGGCGCGGCGCCAACTCGGGCTGCCGGCCGACGACGCGGGGTGTCTCTACGTGGGCCGGCTCGACCGCGAGAAGAGCGTCGAGCTGATCCTCGAGGCGTTCACCGCCATCGCGGCCGCCGTGTCTGGCGCCCACCTCCACCTGGTGGGGCAGGGGACCCACGCGGCGACGCTCCGGCGGCTGGCGGCGTCGAGCCCGGCGGCCGATCGCATCCACTTCCACGGCGGGATGCCACGCGAGGCGCTGCCGGCCTTCTACCGGGCGGCCGACCTCTTCCTGTTCGCCTCCCAGACCGAGACGCAGGGTCTGGTGCTGGCGGAGGCGCACGCCTGCGCCCTGCCGGCCGTCGCCGTACGCGCCTCCGGCGTCGACGAGGTCGTGGCGGACGGCGCTACCGGCGTGCTGACCAAGGGGGAACCGGGCGAGCTGGCCGACGCGGCCATCGCGCTCCTCCTGGATCGCGACCGGCGCGAGAACATGGCGCGGGCGGCGCGGGCAGCGGCCGAGGACAGCTTCTCGGCCGATCGCCAGGTGCTCGCCATGGCCGCTCACTACGCGCGGCTCCTGGCCGGCGGGCGGGGCTCCTGATGGCCTCCGTCGCCGCCAGGACGGTGGAGATCGGCTTTCAGCCCGACTGGGATCCGGCTGCCGCCGAGGCCGGCCACCGCGGGTTGCTGGCCTGGGACCCGCGCGTGCGCACCATGCTCAAGGTCCTGGTCTCGTACCCCGAGGTTCGCTACATCCTGGCCGATCGTATCAGCCTGGATGTCGGCGCCGATCCGCGGCTCCTCGAGACCATCGCGCGCTTTCTCGAGCGCCAGCGCTGGCTGGTCCGGCGCGTGAAGGTCACCTGAGGATGATCTGGAACCGCGAGGTCGAGACGGCGCCGCGGGCCCGGATCGAGGCGCTGCAGGTCGAGCGGCTCGGCAAGAGCGTCCGCTGGGCGGCGGCCCGCGTCCCCTTCTACCGGGCGGCGCTGGCCGCCGCCAAGGTCGCCCCCGATTCGGTCGCCTCGCTCGACCGACTCCGCGAGCTGCCCTTCACGCGCAAGGAGCACTTGCTGGAGCACTACCCGTTCGGGCTCTTCGCGGTGCCGCGCGAGGAGGTCAGCCGACTGCACGCCTCCTCGGGCACCAAGGGCAAGCCCACCGTGGTGGGATACACACGGAACGACCTGCAGGTCTGGCGCGAGGTGATGGCGCGCTCCCTGGCCGCAGGCGGCGCCGAGCCGGGCCATCTGATCCAGGTCGCCTACGGCTACGGGCTCTTCACGGGTGGGCTCGGCTTCCACGACGCCGCCGAGCACATGGGCTGCACCGTCGTGCCGGTCTCCTCGGGCAACACCCTGCGGCAGATCCTCCTGCTCCAGGACTTTCGCCCCCACGGGCTGGCCTGCACGCCGTCCTTCGCGCTGCACATCGGCGAGTCCATGCGGGAGCAGGGGAGCGAGCCGCGTGCCCTGGGCATCCGGTACGGGCTCTTCGGCGCCGAGCCCTGGACCGAGGCCATGCGGCGCCAGCTCGAATCGCTCTGGGGCTTCACGGCCACGGACTTCTACGGCCTGAGCGAGATCATCGGTCCGGGCGTGGCCGCCGAGTGCGCTGAGGCGCGGGACGGCCTGCATCTCAACGAAGACCACTTCCTGCCGGAGATCGTGGATCCCGCCAGCGGCGAGCCGCTCAAGCCCGGTACAGAAGGGGAGCTGGTCCTCACCTGTCTCACGAAGGAAGCGCTGCCCGTGCTGCGGTACCGGACCGGAGACGTCACCAGCCTCAACCCCGAGCCCTGCCGGTGCGGGCGGACGACCGTGCGGATGGCGCGCATCAAGGGCCGCACCGACGATATGCTGATCATCAAGGGGGTCAATGTCTACCCGTCGCAGCTCGAGGCGGCGCTGTTGACGATCCCCGAGCTGGCGCCGCATTATCAGCTCGTGGTGGACCGCACCCAGGCGTTCCCGACCCTGGCCGTGCATGTCGAGCCGGCGGAGACGCTGGTGCAGGCCTGGGGCGGCTTCGACTCGGCCAAGCCCGAGATCGTGTCACTGGCGTCCCGGGTGGCTGAGCGGCTGCGCGGGCACCTGGGCCTCAACCCGGAGATCGCCATCGTCCCGCCCAAGACCATTCCTCGCAGCGAGGGGAAGGCGGTGCGGGTGGTGGAAAGGAGATAGCGATGACGGCGAAGGAACCGCGCGGGGGCGGCGAGACGGAAGCGCGGCTGCTGGCCCGGATCAACGCGGGCGAACGCATCGAGTCGGCCGAGGAGATGACCGCGGAGTACCGGGAGAACCTCCTCCACCTGCTGACCATGCAGGCAGACTCCGAGCTGGCGGGTGGCTATGGCTACGTGCCGTGGATCATGAAGGCCCCGGGCGTGGAGGAGAAGCACGTGGTCGCGCAGATCGTCAAGGACGAGATCCGGCACGCGACGGTCATGTACGGGCTCCTGGCCGACCTGGGCTTCGACGTCGAGGCGCACGTCAAGGCCCACGACGAGATCTTCACCATGCGGATCGACGCGGCAGCCGATATCGGGACCGCCCGGATCACCTCCGACAAGCGCGTGAACATCTTCTACTACCCGATCGAGACCTGGGCGGATTTCGTCTTCTTCAACTTCTGCATGGACCGCGGCGCCGGCCACCAGCTCGAGGACGTCCGGGGCTGCTCCTACGGGCCCTGGGTCCGGGCGATCGAGGGGATCTTCAAGGAGGAGAAGTTCCACATCCGCCACGGCGAGTACTGGGTCAAGCGCCTGGCCGAAGATCCGGCGACCCACGCCGAGGCCCAGGCGACCTTCGCCAAGTGGTACGTCCGGACGATGAACATCTTCGGGCGCCCGGGCTCCCCCAAGAACGCGGTGTACCGGAAGTACCGGCTCAAGGTCCGCGACAACGACGAGGTGCGGCAGGCCTTCGCCGCCGAGGTCAAGGGGCTCTGCGAGAAATTCGGCCTCGATGTGCCCGAGTGGAAGCCGGTGTGGGACAAGCTGCCTGAGGAGGCCCAGATCCCTGGCTAGGTGGCCCGCCCGATTGGCTTCGCGAGACTCACCCAGCCCTCGCCTCGCCGCTGCGCGGCTCAGCTCGAACTGCCACGTTCTCGGTCGTCTCCAGCCCTCAACGTACGATCGACTCAGCCCTCGCCTCGCGGCGAAGCCGCTCAGCTCGAACTGCCACGTACGCCTCGGGCCGGCTCCTCCCTCGGGCCTCGTCTCGCTCGCCACTCGACCGGGCCCCGCGTTGCACCTCAGCGCGATTGCCCTGAGCGTTGCGGTCCTGCTGGCCGCGGCCGGGGTGGATCCGGTCGTCGCCCAGAGCCCCAGGCAGATCAAGGTGGTGCTCGACGTCCAGCAGCAGGGCAGGGAAAGCCTCCAGGGCGTGCAGGGTGGCGGCGGCATCATCGTCCAGGAGCGGCGCGGCGACCCGCGGGTGCGGGGGCGCGGGGGCGTCGGTGTGCAGGACACGACGACCCGGACCACCCGCTCCACCGGGATCTTCACCGTCGTCCAGGACGGCGGGACCGGCACGATGCTCGTGGCCCAGGAGGTGCCGTATCCGCAGCTCAGCTATTTCTACGACTACGCCGTCGGCAAGGGGTATGTCGCCCAAGGCGTGGCCTGGCAGCGCGTCGGCACCGCGCTCACCGTACGTCCCACGGTCCTGCCGGACGGCCAGATCCGCGTTCGGCTGACGCCGCAGATCAGCTACTTCACCCCCGGCGGCGGCGGCACCATCGAGGTCGTCGAGGCCGCCACGGAGCTCATCGTGCCCAACGGCCGCCGCGTCCAGATCGGCGGGACCACGAGCAGCTTGCACGAGCTCGTCCGTCAGATTCTCGGCTACCGCGAGCAGCAGACCTCCGCGGAGACCTCCATGGCGCTCACCGCGACCATCCAGTAAGCGCGGCGTGACGCCCCCTGCGCGCTCCGCGCCCGCCATCGCGCCTGAGCTCAGCGCCAGGATCCAGAAGGAGCCCTGGGCGCACGCCCTCGGGGTCGAGTACCTGGAGCTCCGGCAGGGGTACTGTCGCGTCGCCATGACCCTCAAACCGCAGATGCTCAACTTCCACGGCTACCCGCACGGCGGTGTGATCTTCTCGCTGGCCGACATCGCCTTCGGGGCCGCCTGCAACTCGCACGGTGACTCGGCGGTGGCGCTGACCATGACGATCAGCTTCCTCGCAGCGGTCCGGCCGAATTCCCGGCTGATCGCCGAGGGCACCGAGCGCAAGCAAGGGCGCCGCGCCGGCTTCTACACCGTCACGGTCTCCACCGACGAGGGCGTGCGGGTGGCCGTGGTCCACTGCGTGGCCCACCGCGTGCCGCCCCGCGCCGAGTCCCGCGAGCGCCGTCGGTGAAGGGGATCAGCACGGCCGCGCTGCTCGTCTGCGGGCTGCTGCTCGGCCCTGGCGCCCTGCCCGCGCGCGCCAACCACGACATCGACCGGAACGAGCTCTTGCGGCGGATCGACCGGTACTACCAGGAGAAGGCTCTACAGGGGATCGGGCACCAGCTCAAAGAGGCCTTCCTCCGCGGGGAGCCGGGAATGATCGCCAACTACGTCCGGGGCCCGCTGCTCTGCCGGCACAACACCCTTCAGCAGCAGAAGGTCCTCGCTGATCTGAAGAACCCCTCCAGCGAGATCTATGTCTACTTCTTCGATCCCGAGGGCTATCGCAAGCGGTTTCCCAACCGGCCGGGCCGCCCGATGGCGCTCAAGGAGTTCTTCCAGAAGGCGACCGACCTGCGCATCGTCGTCTCCGCTCCCGAGATCGTGACCGGGGGGATCAGCTTCCAGTCCAAGGTCTCACCGGTGAGCCCCTACTTCGACATGGTCTACCACCGGACGGGCTGGGCCTTCAGCGGTCTCGGGTTTCCCGGCTGCGAAGACTAGGGGAACACCGAAACCGGGGGGTTTCAGGCTTCTTCGCCATGGCGTGTGGTCAAGCGTTATGTCGAGCACGCTGCCTTGGTCGCAAAGGTTCGACCAGTTCGCGTTCCAGCGTGCTTCCCGGCCTGGGAAGACTAGGGGGAACACCGAAACCGGGCGCTTCAGGCTTCTTCGCCACAGCGTGTGGTCAAGCGTTATGTCGAGCACGCTGCCTTGCCCGCAGAGATTCGGCCAGTTCGGGTTCCTGCGTGCTTGACATAATGCCTCTTATCGGACATTGACCCAGGGGGCAAAGTCCGCCTGCGGGGGCTCACGGGCGCGTTTTTGAGGGACTACTTCCCGCTGCGGCTTTCCAGCTTGGCCAGCAGCGAGCGGACCTCGTCGGAGCGGCGGCCGGCGGGCACATCCTTGAGGATGCGCCGGTAGGTCTCGAGGGCCGCCGAGGGCTTGCCCCCCAGCTCCTGGGCGCGGGCCACGTCGAGCAGGCTCTCCTCGTAGAGGAAGTCGGCCGGGCCCACGTTCCGCGCTGCCGCCTCGTAGGCCGCCAGGGCCTTGTCGTAGGCCCTCTCGGCCTCCCAGGTATACCCGATACCCAGGGCCGACAGGGTCCGAACCGTCCCGGTGGCGCCCTTGGCGAGAGCCACCTCATAGGCTCCGCGGGCCGCGCCGTACTCGCCGGCTCGATAGCGAAGGTTGCCGAGCTGGTAGGCGGCCTGAGGAAGGGCCGAGAGCCGCGGATAGTCCGACATCACGCTCTGCAGGGCCTGGACTGCCTTCTCCCGGGCCTCCGCCGAGGCTCCGGGACCCTGGGCCTGGAAGGCCAGATTCAGCGCGTCGGCCAGGGCCAGATGGCCCCGCGACTCGCGGCTCTCGTACCAGTACCAGCCGCCGAGAGCGAGCAGCACGACGGCCACCAGCGTGATGCCCGTCTGGATCGCCAGCCGCACGGTGAAGAGACCGACGAGCCGGCTGGCCAAGCTCACGAGGGGCGCTCGCCCCCCGTCCGCGCCGCCGAGCGTTCGACCCAGACTTCGCCCTTGACCGACGCGCCGTCGGCCGCGAGGAAGCTGCCGGTCTTCAGCGAGCCGGTGAGCACGCCGGTGGGCAGGATCTCCACGCGCGTGGCGGCTGACAGATTGCCGCGCACGGTGCCCCCGATCACGATGGCCTGAGCGTTGATGTTGGCGTCCACCTCGGCGCCTTCGCTGACGAGCACCCGTCCGCTGACGTTGATGTCGCCCTCGAATTTGCCCGCGATGTGGAAGTCGCCTTCGCCGCTGACCTCGCCGCGAAAGGACAGCCGCGCCCCGATCATGGCGCCCTCCGACTCGCGACGGCTCTCGTGGCGGGTCGACGACGGCTCGGGAAACCGGTCGGAATCCGGACCGCCGCTCAACCCCAGATAGCGGAGGGTCTTCCCCAGCGGGCCCATCTCAGGCGGCCCTCAGGGAAGGTCGGCCTGGCGAGTGGCGAGCCGGCGCGCGGCCTCCTCGCGACGCAAGGTCAGGCTGGAACCGATGAGGAGCAGACAGGAGCTGCCGAGCAGGAGGCAAGCCGACGGCTGCGGCGTCGGGATGGCTGGATCCGGCGCCAGCGAGATCTCCACGGGCAGCACGACGGCCACCGTCATCACGCCAGCAGCCAGGGCGAACCGGAGGCCCATCGCCCAGTTCCGCGCACGCTCCTTCACGCCTGTAGTGTAGCGGCCTTGGGGGGTCCGACTCAAGCGCGAAGCGCGGCGTCCCTCGCGCGCTGCTCCCCTGCCCGCGCCCTCATGGCTTGATCCGCCGACGGCCCGGGACTAGGCTAGATCGCACTCGAGTTCCTGAGTTCCCTCGAAGCGTGGCGCGCGCAAGGAGGAAGCCATGCCCACCTACATGGTTCAGGCGGCGTATACGAGCACGGCGTGGAGCAAGCTGGTGCAGCGGCCGGAGAACCGGATGGAAGCCTTGCGGCCGGTCATCGAGAAGCTCGGTGGCCAGCTGCTCGGGTGGTATTACACCTGGGGGGACTACGACGTCGTGGTTCTCTTCGAGGTCCCGGGCAACGTCAACGCGGCCGCCGCTTCCATGGCCATCGCGGCCGGGGGCGCCGTCAAGGAGATCAAGACCACGCCGCTCATGTCGCCCGAGGATGGCTTCGACGCGATGCTGCTGGCCCAGGGGGCGGGCTACCGACCTCCCGGCAGCTGAGTCCCTGAACGCGCCACGTCGAATGTCGGTCGCCCACCACGCGGGCGACGGAGCCGTGAGGAGCCATGCGCCTCGTCCGAACTCTGATCTGGGTGGCCACGCTGTTCTTTCTCGTGATGCTGTTCATGCCGCTGGTGCGCGAGGCCCTGCGCCGGGCGGCTGACTCGCAGACGCCCGGGCCTTTCTAGACGCAGACCGACCCGGCTGACGCGAGGGACTGGCTTGGTGGGGAGGGGTGAGTTCGGCTGAGACGGTCGGCTACGGCGTGCCCCCGCGCTTGCCGCGGTGGCCGTAGGTGAGCTCCCAGACCATGATGCCGATGGTGACGATCAGGATGATCCAGCCGGCGGTGTCCAGGTTGACGAGCAGCCATCCGGCCAGGCTCAGCGCGGCCATCAACCAGATGATTGCCAGGTAGCGCGAAATGATCTGTCGCATGTCCCACTCGCCACAGTAAATGCCGCGGGGCCCCCTCCCCGTCGGTCGCTTTTTCGAGTATACGGCCGGGGCCGGGAAAATTCCAGGATCAGCGACGATTAGTCGAGCGTCACGAAGATGCAGTGACGGAGCTTTCCGTCGAGGGCCTTGGAGAGATGGCCCCGCCCCCAGGTGTCCTCGACCAGAATCACCTCGCCGGCGCCCACCCGGCGCGTCTCCCCATCGCTCGCGGTCAACTGAACGCCGGCGTCGAGGTTGATGATGTATTGCCGCCGCGGTGCGGGATGCCAGTCGAGGTCGTAGTCGGGGGGCACTTGTCGAAAGATGATGCCGGTCGCCGGCAGGCGCGCCGAGAGCCGCCCGGCGCGTGTCGACTCCTCGAGCGCGATCTCGACGTCCTCGAAGTGCGATTCGCCGTGCTCGTCCGCGTAGAGCCGGATGATCTTCATGGCGCCTGGGGGACCGTGAGGCCGCGGCGGGCCAGCTCGCCGTCGAGGTCGAGCGCCGCGGTTCCGATCGAGGTCCCACCCGGCACGGTCCAGAAGATCTCGAACTCGAGCCCGTCGGGATCCTTGGCGTACAGCGACAGGCTGACGCCGTGGTTGGAGGAGCCGACCAGCGCGCCCGCGTCGATCAGCCGCCGCCGCGCGCGCGCCAGGTCGGTGAGCTCGGCCACCTCCCAGGCGGAGTGATACATCCGCGCCACCGCCTCGTCCGGTCGGCCGACCCGCGGCTGCTCGAACAGACCCAGGTGATGATCGTCGGGGCTGCCGGCGATCTTGAGAAACGCCGCGTTCGGGTACCGGCGCTTCACCTCGAAGCCGAGCACGTCCCGGTAGAAGCGCACGCTGCGCTCGACGTCCGACACCCAGAGCACGAGATGCTGGAGCCGCTTCAGGCCGATCCCGGCTGACGCCGTCATGGCATCCGGCCCTCCCCGGGCCTGGCTGCCCGCAGCAGCGCGAGGGTCTCCTCGGCGGTGTCCCTCGCGGTGACGGCGCGGAGAACGACCTCGTCCACCGCCCCCTGCCACCGGCTGAGCCCCCGTTGAATGGCGTCAGGGCTCGGCCCGGTGATGGCCGTCTCCTCGGGCTTGACCCCCATGCGCGCGAAGTGGCTCGCGTAGGCCGGAATGCCAGCGTAGCGGGCGCCTTCCTCGAGCAGTCGGTCTCCCGCGGCGGGTCCCAGGGCGACACGGACATAGGCGAAGAGCTTGGGCGGTTGCCGGCGCGCCGCGGCGGCGCCCGCGCGCACCCACTCGCCGGAGAGGCGCGCGTGCTCGGGCGTCAGCCAGTTGAACAGCACGCCATCGGCGATCTCCCCGGCCAGGCGGCACATCTGCGGCCCGAGGGCCGCCACGATGAGACGCGTCGCCAGCTGGGAGCGCAGCTGAGCGACCCCGGCGCGCACGCGGCTGAGCGCACCGGGGTTCGGGCTGCCGACCCCGAGCAGAAGACGGTCCGCCGGAAGGCCGGTGGCGCGCACGCCCTGAACGATGCTCTCGGGACCGCGCGTATGAAGCGGGATCACCCCGATGCCGAGCTCGATGCCCCGCGTCTCGTTGGCCGCCAGGGCGAGCGCGGCGAGCCCGTCCGTGGAGCCGGGATGGTTGACCCAGAATGAGCCGTAGCCCAGCCCTTCAGCCTCCCGCGCCGACGCGCGGATAACCTCCGGCGCCGTGCCGGCGAACAGCGCGAAGCCCGGTGCCATGAGCGCCGCGCGACTACTTCTTTCCCGCCAGCCCCAGCTTCGTCTCGAGCAGGACCCGCACCTCCTGGGCGGCCGCGCGCCAGAGCGGGCCACCGGGGACATCGTATTGACCCTGGACCTGCTTCCGGTACTCGGCCATCGCGGCGTCTTGTGTGTCGGGAGTCGCCATGTCGAGGGTCTTTGCGCGAATCCCAACCACCTTGGCGGTCGCCGCGTGCGCGCGCTCGATCCACCGGCCGATCTCGTTCCAGTCCTTGTCGAAGAAGACCACGATGGGAATGGAGCGGTAGCCGTTGTTCAGAAAGCTGTCGGTCAGGTCGAGATTCTGATCGCGCAAGAAGACGCGCAGGTCGCAGTTCGGCATCGCCTCGGCGATGTGCGCGATGAGGGGCGAGTTGCGATGGACGTCGCCGCACCAGTTCTCGGCGAGCATCAGCACGTACCGCACCTGGCTGATGGCGCTGAAGAACTTGCGCTCCTCGTCGGTGAGCGCGGACTTCTGGTAGTTGTCCTCGGTGCGGGCCTGGGTGTCGCCCATCTGCGCCATGTAGTCCTTCCAGGTCAGGCCGGTGGCGAAGCGCTGCGCGTCCAGGGGAATCCTCAGCTGGGCCATGTCGTGCGTTCCTCCTATGGGGGTGGAAGTCGCCCTCTTGCGTCTATCAGACCAGCCGTGTCAAGGCTTCCCCGGACTGGTCGGGCGTGTCGTAGCCCGAGCGGTGACTCTATCAGGTCTCCAGCCCCCGGGAAAGGCGCATCCCGCGGGCCGGCACCCGCTCTTGACGGCTCTGGGCCGGCGGCGTAGGGTCGCGCCTGTCCCGCTCTCATCCGCACGGAGGCCAGCATGAAGGCCCGCACTGTCGCCGTCGAGGTCGCTCTGACCCTTGCGATCCTCGTCTCGTCGCTGGCCGTCGAAAGCGGGCCGGCGCGGCATGGTATCGTGCGGACCGTGACCGCCGACACTCCCGCGCCACCGACCGCGGTGAGCCTGGGCACCGCCACGCCCGGAGGCGGCTTCCCCGTCTACGGCGAGGCCCTCGCCACGACCATCAACGAGACCGATCCCTCGCTCGAGGTCCAGCCGCGACACACCAAGGGCAGCACCGAGAATGTCCCGCTGCTCGAGGCCGGGCGGCTCGATCTCGCCCTGGTCCAGGGCGAAGTGGCCCATGAGGCGCTGAGCGGGATCGGCCGTCCGCCCGCCGATCTGCGGATCCTGGCGGCCATGTACGCCACAGCGGGCATGTTCGTCGTCCGCGGCGACTCGCCCTATCGCGCGATCGGCGATCTCAGGGGGCGCCCCGTGGCCTTCGGCGCGCGGGGCTCGGGCCTGGTGATTCTTGCGCGCTACGTACTCGATGGGATTGGCCTCGACCAGAGCCGTGATTTCCAGAGCATCCTGCTCGACAAGGCCGGTGACGGGCCCGCGATGGTGCTCGACGGACGCGCGGCGGCGCTCTGGGGCGGTGGGATCGGCTGGCCCGGCTTCACGGCGGTGGCGAGCGGGGACAGGGGGGCGCGCTTCATCGCGCCCGACGCGGAGGAGATTCGCCGGATCCTGACTAAGCATCCATTCCTGAAGCGGATGGCCGTCCCCGCCGGATCGTATCCCGGTCAACGTGACACGATCACCTCGGTCGGGTCGTGGAGCTTCGTCCTGGCGCGTCCGGCCCTTCCCGACGCCGTCGCCTATCGGCTCGCTCGGGCGCTGCACCGTGGCCAGTCGGCCCTGGCCCGTCGCCTGCCGCAGGCGGCCGAGACGACGCTGGAAAACACGGTCGCTGCCGCGCCGCGGGTGGAGCTCATCCACGCCGGCGTGCTTCGCTACCTTCGCGAGCTCGGGCTGCTCAAGACCCCGTAGCCCGTCGTCCCGGGCCTACCGGAGGGCGACTCCATCCACCGCGTGACTTGCGTGAAGCGACACGTCCGCTCACGCGTCTGAACAATGTGCGTACTATGAAAACATAGGGAGTTCATCCCAACGGCGCCTCCGGCGGACTGCGATGAGCGTGAGATCTTTCAGGACCGTCTCGGTCCTATTGCTGTCGTGGGTGATCTGGGTCGGGTCGCACGGCCCGCACGCCGGCTACGAGCCGGCGGGGTCGTACGCGAGCCTCGATGAGTGCAGCCGAACCGCGACCCGACTCACCCAGGATGCCGCCAGGGCTGGGCAGGACAGGACCTACGTCTGCTTGCCTGATCGCATTGATCCCCGCCTGCCCTCGTCAGCGGCTCAGCCGGGCGGCCCGGGCTCCGGCAGTCGCCAAGTCGGAAGGAACTCTCCCTCCCGGTAGACGCCGACTAAGAGCGGAAAAAGTTCCATGCGGCTGACGAGTTTTGTCGCAATTGCCCTCGGTGCTGCCACGCAACTATCGATCAGAATTACCTTGTACCTCCGGCATGCCGGTTGCTCCTCTCAGCTGGTGACTGGGGCGGTAGGCTGGCGCGGCTCCGCGGAGGTGGGAACGGACGTCCCGTGGAACCGCGCTAGCCTCTCGCCCCGAAGGAATGCACCGTGAGCGAGCCGATAGCCAAGGGCCTCGAGCCCGACGATTGCATGTTCGAGTTTGTCTGCTCGCGATGCGGGCTGAGCGAGCTCCTGCCGCTGATCGAGCAGGCTGACGGTCGGCGATGCCGCTGCGGGTTACCGTTGTGGCCCCTCGCCGAGGCGCGAGGCATCTCGGCTCCCGACGACGTCTGTGGCGAGCAATTTCTCGACGAACTCTTCGGCACGTCAGGGCGGCGCGACGAGCGGCCTCGCGGTGTTGAGGATGAGGCCTCCGAGTACATTCCCCTCGATCACCCGCACGTCGAGCCCCGTTGCGCGTTCTGCGCGGTCCGCCAGCAGCAGCCCAGCCAGCACCGCCTCTGGTGCCGGGTGTTTCTCTTCCGGGAGTGCAGCTGCGGCTACGACCGCCGCTGACGATCGACGCCCCGAAGTACGCCGCCACCCCAGTCTCCCATCGACGCGCACAGGGCCGAAGGGTGTAAAGCTTACACGACGGCGCTGTAGGATTTACTCGCTCGATGACCGACGCGAGCGGGTCCGCGCTTGCGAATCCGCGCTGGCGCGCTGAACTTGGCCTGCCCCCCTGCCCCGGCCCCGATCTTGCTTCTTCGCTGACCCCAGCAAGCAGACCGGACGGAGGCCTGCTCGCCCTTCCACCCGAATCGATCGGACAGGTATGTCGGAGGCTTCAGACAAGCGGCGAATCTCATCCATGGATTGCGGCGCCGTCCGTGAGCGGTTCCCAGCCCTGCTCCGCGGTCGAGCCACGCTGACGGACTACGCGCTCATCGAGGCCCACGTGGCCCACTGCGCGACGTGCCGTCAAGAGCTCAAGCAGCGGCAGCAGTCGGTCCACCGTCGGCGCCGTCGTGCGCGCACCTCAGAGCGCCTCAAGCGCATCGGCGCGGTGGCGGTCACGCTGGTGCTGGGCATGGCGCTCGCGGCCTATCTGGTTTACCGGCTCCCCAAGTTCCAACAGTTCTTCCGTACGCCCGCCATCCCCTTCGAAAGTGTCGCGCCTCCGCCTGCTTCTCCGCCCCAGAAGTCGGCGCCGGCGTCTTACAGCCGGGATCCGGGCCAGCGCTTGCGCTGAATCCACTCCCAGAGCCGGTCGTTCAGGTCGATCAGAATCGCCAGGATCAGGGCCGCGAGAGCGAGCCATCCCAGGGCCCTCAGGCTGACCTGACCGGCGACCACGATCACCGGCAGCACCAGCACGCAGAAGAGGACGAGCAGCGCAAAGCCAAGTCGCATGGCGGATTCAGTCGTCCAGGTCGTGCGGATCGATCTGGTGGCCTTCCAGCGAGCGCCTGACTCCTGGGTCCACGAGAAGCCTCCGCAGCGAATTGCCCCAATAGACGATCAGCTGCCGTCCCCCCTTCGGTGGCGCCTCATGACAAAACGATACAGCCGGTAGCACCTACAGACTCAAGCATTATCTGCGAAGGCAGGGAGGCTGGCTCGCCGACCAGCGCAAGCGCCCGGTCGGCTCAGCCCTTGGTGCTGCCGGCGGTGAGTCCCGAGATGTAGTAGTCCATGAGGAAGACGTAGAGCAGCACCGGGGGCAGGCAGGCCAGCAGCGCCCCCGCCATCAACCCGCCCCAGTGGTACACGTCTCCCTTGATCAGGCTGGTCACCGTGCCCGCGGTCAGGACCTGCTGGTCGCTGGAAAAGATGAAGGCCAGCGGATAGAGAAATCCGGACCACGACAGTGTGAAGGCGAAGATCGTGGCGGCGATGAGCCCCGGCACGGCAACCGGGAGGAAGATCAGCACGAGCATCTGCAGGTGACTGGCGCCGTCCACCAGCGCCGCCTCGTCCAGCTCCTTCGGGACCGACGCGAAGTATCCGACCAGGAGCCAGGTGCTGAACGGCACGATCGCCGTCGGGTAGACCAGCACCAGCGACCACTTCGAGTTCAGCAGGCCCAGCCACCCGATGATCTTGAAGAGCGGGATGAACAACAGCGAGTCGGGCACGAGGTAGACCAGGAAGACGGCTGTGCCGAGGATCCCCGCTCCCTTGAAGCCGAGACGCGACAGCGCGTAGGCTGCCAGCACGCTGATCACCATCGAAATGAAGACCACCGGGAGCGTCACCAGCACGGAGTTCTTGAAGTAGATCAGGGAATCGGTCTTCTGAAACAGATCACGGTAGTGTTGGAGCGTCGCGCCCTGCTGGATGATGAGCGGGATGCCCTTGAGTCCCTCGATCTCCTGATTGGTCTTGAGCGACGTGATCGCAGTTTAGGAAGCGCCCCGGGGGCACCGCAACTTCAGCAATATCGCGCACCTACGTGTGCAGACTGCGGCAGGCTGCGGCAGGAACCGCAACCCAGGCGCAACCAGAAATCGCTCCTTCATCGCAAGAGGTGCGTGGTAGGATGATTTATCATACTTGGAGGGTCGCCCATGCCGAAGACGAAGGTCGCCATCACGCTGGACGCACAATTGCTTGACCGGGTCGATGAGCTGGTGGCCCGACGTGAGTTCCGGAATCGGAGTCAAGCGATTGAGAGCGCGCTTGCCGAGAAGCTGGCGCGGGCGCGGCGCACGCGCTTGGCGCGGGAGTGTGCAAAGCTCGACCCCACCGCAGAGAAAGCCCTCGCGGAGGAAGGCCTCGCGGGTAGTTCGGACTCGTGGCCCGAATACTGAGGGGGGAGATTCGTTGGGCCGACCTCAATCCCGTCCGCGGCCGGGAACAAGCGGGGCTCCGGCCCGTGCTCGTCCTGAGCCATGACGTGTTCAATGAGCGCGCCGGAACCGTCATCGCCGTCGCGCTGACGAGCCAGGAACCCCGCGCGGGGTTTCCACTGACCCTTGAGAGTCGAGCGCCAGGCCTGCCAAAGCGATCATGGATCAAGATCAGTCAAATCCGAACACTCGCCGTGGAGCGCGTCGGGCGGCGTCTGGCGCGTGCCTCCGAAGAAGAGGTTGATCGCGTGGTTGAGGGCCTGAACGAAATAATCGGATGAGGTGGATTCCTCGCCGCTATCTGCTCCGGTTGCTATGAACACAGCGATTCGGGATCAGATCGTCGACCTCGCTGGAGTCGCGCATAGCGCATAGCCGACAGAAAGGCCATACTCGGACGCTGGCCGCCCCAGGAGCCCGCTGCCACAGCGGTTTCGCGCAAGTGTAGCCGCTTCCCACCAGCGGTGATGTTACTGACCCGCCAGACCTGAGAAGGTGAATCGCTATGACCAGGGTTGCATCTTCGGACCGAAGCCGCCGATCCGATCGACGCTGATGCGCACGATCAGTCGCTTCTCCCCGGGCCGACGGAACGGATACTTGTCGGCGTTCAGAAACCGCTTGGCGAGCTTGTCGATGTAATCGTCGGCGCCCGCCTCCGTGACCCGGGCCTTGCCGTGAAAGACCGCGTAGGCCTGCGGATCGTTGCGGTCCTGCACGGAGACGATGATGCGGGGATCGCGGCGCAGGTTCTGGGGCTTGTTTCGACCCTCCGCAGTGTTGAAGGTGGCCTCGTCGCCGTCCACGTCCATCCACACCATCGTGAGCTGCGGCTTGCCCTGGGCGTTGAAGGTCACCACGTGCCCGTAGGCTTTATCCTGCAGGAGCTTCTTCACGGATTGCGGGCAGTGTGAGCGGCATGATGGGCTCCTTTCGGCGTGCCTGATGATGGACATCATGAATCATCCCCCGAGGGAATTCGCGCGCCCCATTATCCTACACGATCGGGCACTTCGCCCGATGCGATCGGTCATCTTGCCACCGCGCGGATGCCGATGCTCACTCGTTGGGCATGCGGACCCGGGGACGACGCGCCGGAGAATCCGATACCGCCGCGCGGGCATCAAGAGGGGCAGGAGGAAGCCCCCTCATGTGGATCGTCCGGCTCGCGCTTCGCCGCCCCTACACCTTCATCGTCATGGGGCTGGCCATCGTGATCCTCGGCGTTTTCGCCATCGTCACCACGCCGACTGACATCTTCCCGGAGATCGACATCCCAGTCGTCTCGGTGATCTGGAACTACGAGGGTCTCTCCACGGAGGACATGGCCTCGCGCATCACCACGTTCTCGGAGTACACGATCTCGTCGGCGGTGAGCGACGTGCGGACGATCGAGTCGCAGACATATCCGGGCGTCGCCGTCATCAAGATCTACTTCCAGCCGAACGTGAACGTCGAAGCGGCGCTGGCCCAGGTGACGGCCCTGTCGCAGACCATTCTGCGCCGCATGCCTCCCGGCGCGGTCCCGCCGTTCATCCTCCAGTACAATGCCTCGAGCGTGCCGATCATCCAGCTGGCCCTCAGCGGGCAGGCGTTCTCCGAGGCCCAGCTCTACGACTACGGCATCTACCGCATCCGCCAGCAGATCGCCCCGATCCCGGGCATTACCCTGCCCCTGCCGTACGGCGGCAAGCCGCGGCAGATCATGGTCGATCTCGATCCCCAGGGGCTGCTGGCGAAGTCGATCTCGGCCGCGGACGTCAGCGCGGCCGTCAACCTCCAGAACCTCACCCTGCCGTCCGGCAGCGTGAAGCTCGGGCCGCGCGAGTACCGGGTCAGCCTCAACAGCAGCCCCGATGCGGTGGCCGGGCTCAACGATCTGCCCGTCAAGGTCGTCAACGGCGCCACCGTCTATCTCCGTGACGTCGCGCACGTGCGCGACGGCTTCGCGGTCCAGACCAATATCGTCCGTCAGGACGGCCGCCGGTCGGTGCTGCTCACAGTGATCAAGAAGGGCGGCGCCTCGACCCTCACCATCGCCAAGCAGCTCAAGGAACTGCTTCCGAGCATCCGCGCCTCGGCGCCCAAGGGGCTCGAGATCAGGGAACTCTTCGACCAGTCGCTGTTCGTGCGGGCCGCCATCACCGGCGTGCTGGTCGAGGGGGCGATCGCGGCCAGTCTGACGGGACTCATGATCCTTCTCTTCCTCGGGAGCTGGCGCAGCACCCTCGTAGTGATCACGTCGATCCCGCTCTCGATCCTCACGTCGGTGGCTATCCTGAGCGCGCTCGGCCAGACTCTCAACGTGATGACGCTGGGCGGCCTCGCGCTGGCGGTGGGTATCCTCGTCGACGACGCCACCGTGGAGATCGAGAACATCCACCGGAACCTCGGGCTGGGGACGCGCCTCGTGCAGGCGATCCTGGACGGCGCCCAGCAGATCGCCACGCCCGCGTTCGTCTCGACCCTGTCGATCTGCATCGTCTTCGTGCCGGTGCTGTTCCTCACCGGCCCAGCGAAGTATCTGTTCACGCCGCTCGCGATGGCCGTCGTGTTCGCGATGCTGGCCTCGTACCTGCTCTCGCGCACCATCGTGCCCACCCTCGTGCGGTATCTGCTCGCGGACGAGGTCCATGGGGCCGAGGAGCCGGCCGGCGGGGCCGGGCTCTTCGCTCGCATCCACGGGGGCTTCCAGCGCCGCTTCGAGCAGCTCCGGCGCGTCTACGTCCGGGCTCTCGAGACTGCTCTGGCCCGGCGCGGGCCTGTGCTCGGCGCCTTTGCCATCGTCCTGGTGAGCGGGCTGGCGCTCCTGCCCTTCGTCGGCCGCGACTTCTTCCCGACGGTGGACACCGCCCAGTTCCGTCTCCACGTGCGGGCGCCGGCGGGCACGCGCATTGAAGAGACCGAGCAGGTCTTCGCGGACGTCGAGGCGGCGATCCGCCGGCTCATCCCGAAGGACGAGATCCAGCTGGTGATCGACAATATCGGTCAGCCACAGCCGATCAATCTCGGCTTCACCGACAGCGTGACCATCGGCCCGTCGGATGGCGAGATCCTCGTCTCCCTGAATCCGGACCATCATCAGCCGACCGCGCGCTGGATGAAGACGCTCCGGGAAACGCTCCCGCGTGAGTTCCCCGGTGTCACGTTCTTCTTCCAGCCCGCCGATATCGTGAGTCAGATCCTGAACTTCGGCTTGCCGGCGCCGATCGACGTGCAGATCACCGGCTTCAACCAGCAGGCGACGCACGAGATCGCGTTGGACGTCGCCGCCCGGATGGGGCGCATCCCGGGCGCGGTCGACGTCCACCTGCACCAGGTCGTCAACGCGCCGTCGCTCCTCGTCAACGTCGACCGGTCGCGCGCCGCCGAGCTGGGCCTCACCCAGCGCGACGTGGCGAACTCCGTCCTCGTCTCGCTCAGCTCGAGCGGGGTCGTCACCCCGAACTACTGGTCCGATCCCCGCAGCGGCATCAACTACCTCGTCGCGGTGCAAACGCCGCAGAGCCGCGTCGACTCCGTCAACACGCTCATGAACACGTCGATCACTCCCGGCGCGGCTGGCCAGCCGCAGCTCCTCAGCAACCTGGCCACGCTCGAGCGTCGGGAGATTCCGGCCGTCATCAGCCACTCGAACGTGCAGCCGGCCTTCAACGTCTACGCCAATGTCCAGGACCGGGACCTCGGCAGTGTCGCGGCCGCCGTCCAGCGGATCACCGCCGAGATCAGACCGAAGCTGCCACCTGGTCACACCATCACGGTGCGCGGTCAGGTGGAAAGCATGAACTCGGCCTTCGTCCGACTCGGCCTCGGCCTCATCTTCGCCGTGCTGCTCGTCTACCTGCTCATGGTCGTCAACTTCCAGTCCTGGCTCGACCCGTTCATCATCATCACCGCGCTGCCGGCCGGGTTCGCTGGAATCGTCTGGATACTCTTCGTCACCCACACGACCTTCAGCGTGCCCGCTCTGATGGGCGCGATCATGAGCGTCGGTGTCGCCACCGCCAACAGCATCCTCATGGTCACCTTCGCGAACGATCAGATGCGGGAGGGTCGCGACTCGCGGAGCGCCGCCCTGGCGGCCGGCGCCACCCGGCTGCGCCCCGTGCTGATGACCGCGCTGG
>DASSSH010000105.1:0-4202 GCA_035708525.1 Candidatus Methylomirabilota bacterium | reverse complement strand
TACAGGCGACCGGTGATCACCAGCAAGATGATGATGAGCAGCACCAGACCGAGGGTGCCGCTCGGGAAATACCCCCAGTCCTCACTGTACGGCCACCTCGGAATCGCTCCGAGGAGCAGCAAGACCAGCACGACGATCAGTATCGTTCCCAGCATTGTCGCCCCCCTCTTCCTCACTACTTGTGCAACCGCCATGCCGCAGCCGCAGGTCGCGGCGGGACCCGGAGAATCAGATATTTCGGGATGCCGCGGGCGCGGCGCGGCAGGCAGCCGGCAACTCTTACCGCGTAAGCTTGGCCCCACGGTGAGCCCCCCGGCGCCCGCCCGCCGTAACGCCTTCGAGAGCCTGCGCTGAGCATGACGCTCCCTGCACTAGTTCACGGTGAAGGTGGTCATGCCGCGGGACGAGCGGTCGCCGACCGAGACCGTGGTCATCACCTCGTAGGTCCCGCGCGGCGCGCCGGGCGGCAGCGTGATGGGCACCGCGCTCGTGAAGGTCCCGTTGGGGCGCTGGACCTCGGTGGTCGGATTGGCCACCAGGGCGCCGTTGTGGCGCACCTCCCGCACCTCCCGCACGCCGACCAGCTGGGCCGGGTCGGGGGTCAGGACGGTGTACGTGGAGACGACGTTTACGGTGGATCCGGTCGTCAGTGGGGAGGGAGTCGCTTCCACTCGCTCGACGCGCACGACGGTGCCCTGGGCGGGGTTGTAGCCCGTGTAGCTCACCGCCTGGGCGCGCGTCCGATCCTGGCGATCCAGGTATTGGCCGATCACGCCACCGGCCAGGCCCCCGAGCAGCCCGCCGATGACGACCGCGGTCGTGCTCCGGCCGATCACGCCGCCGAGCACCGCCCCGCCTGCGGCGCCCACGCCCACGCCCACGGCCGTTTTCGGGTTCTCCTCGATGGTGGCGCAACCCGACAGCCCGAGGGTGGCGACCAGCACGACGACCAGCAGAAGCGATGTGGCTTTCATGGGCGTGCCCTCCTCGGCATCACAGATCGAGCAGGGGGAGGCCGGTCTTTGGGTCCGTCCGGCGCTGCAGTCGCCCGGACGACTCCACGAGCACCACCTCGAGCGTGGGCCGGACATGGGCGCGCAGGAGATGCCCGCCATGCGCCGTCCCGTCCCGCTTCCCCACCACCGCGTGGGCATGGACTTTCGGCCTTCCCTCGTGCAGCGCGACGTTGCCGGCCAGCGCCAGCACTTCCACCTGCTCGGGGATCGCGATCTTGTCGTAGGTCTTGCGCTTGACGTCAAAGAACCCGAGCACGGCCTCGCGGAACGCGCCGATCGCCGTGAAGTGCGCGCCGGTCACGCCCCGCTCCTGGGCGAACCCCTGCAGCCCCGACATGACCTCCTCGCCATCGTCGAAGACCAGCGCGAAAGTCGTCTCCGGGCCGTCCTGGATCACCTTCGCGTCCATGCCTCGAAGCCCTTGTCCGAAGCGCCCGCGCTCGTTTCCATCTCGACAACGCCGATGGCCAGCGCTGTGGCCGCGATCATGACGTGGAGCCAACTGTCGGCCGCATTGTTGGCGAGGATGCCGAGGATGGGCGCATTCCCGTAGGCGAAGCCCAGCAGGGCTACGAGCCCGTAGAGGACGCCGAAGCCGAGAAAGTAGGCCCGCGCGGCCCGCCGGCCGGCCCAGGCGGCCAGCAGCGCCGCCGCCCCGCTGGCCAGGTGGACGATGTTGTGCGCCACGTCGACCTGGAAGATCCCCATCAGATGGCCGTTGTCGGTGACGCCGGGGACGAAGCCCATGGCCCCGACCAGGAGAAGAGCGATCCCGAAGAGTACCGCTGCCTCTCTGTGCACGGCCGCTCCCTAGAAGCGCGCGGGCGTGTGCCCCGCCCTGCTGTCCTTGTGGCGTTGCTCGACGACCTCCCAGCACACGTTCTCGAGAAACGCCCTGATGTACTCGTCCCGGCCCCCCGCGCCGTAGTCCACCATCCAGGCATGTTCGAACACGTCGAGGACGATGATGGGGTGACATCCGGCGGGGTGGTTCAGCTCGTGGTCGCCGATCCACCAGTTGAACAGGCGGTCGCCCATCGGGTCCCGGTAGAGGATGGCCCAGCCGACTCCCCGCATGGCGCCGGTCTTGGCGAAGTCTTGCCGCCAGACCTCGACCGTCCCCCACGACTCCACCAGCTCGCTGGCCAGGGCGCTCTGGGCGCTCAGCTGCGAGCCGGCGGCGAGGTTCCCGAAGTAGTACTCGTGCAGCGCCATGCCGTTGAACTCGAAGCCGGCGCGGCGCTTCAGCTCGGCCCACGAGCGCGAGCCGATTTCGGCGCGCTCCAAGTCCTCGATGAGGCCGTTGACGTTCTTGACATAGCCCTCGTAGAGCGCCCAATGCTGGCGGATCTGCTCGTCCGAGATCCCCTGGAGGGCTTTCGGCTTGATGCGCTCCTGCACGCTATAGCTCATGGCCCCTCCCCTGTCATATGAGCCTCTATATGGGCCTTGAGCCCTATATGGGCCTCCGGCCCTGGATGATGCGGATCAAGATGACGGCGAGCGCGATGACGAGGAGCAGGTGGATGAACCCACCCAGCGTGTAGGAGCTCACCACGCCCAGCAGCCACAACACCAGCAGCACCACGAAGATCGTCCACAACATAAGTGCCTCCTTGCCCCTCATGACGGCAACCGACGTGCCAGTCCCGACCCTCTCCCAGAAACGCCCAAATGCCGCGACTTGCCGGCCATCGCCGCCGCCCCTCACCACTGGGCGCGTAACTTCTACTGGGTAGTTGCTTCTGCTCGCCCGCGAGGGGGGACAGCCCCCGGGCCCCCCGTCGCGGCTAACGGCCCTGCCACAGCCTGGGCGGGGGCGTCATGCTGCCGGCGGCCGGGATCCACACCCAGTAGCAGGGCGACGTGCTGTACACGCACCGCCCAGGCCGGCGAGCAGCGTGCGGCCATGATAGCGAGCCCCACCGTGCTGCCGTCCCTGCTACTCATCGCTCGTCTCCCTTCCTCTCCGCGCAGACCCGGGGACGCGAGCGGCGTCGCCTCTGTCGTCGCGTGGCTGGTCGCGCCAGAGCCAGATGACGATTGCCATGGCGAGAAACGTGAGCAGGAGATCGAGCATGGTGTGTCTCCTTTCGCAAGCGCGCCGCGGCCGGCCTGTTGGCCACAGCGCCCCTGGCGCATTGGCCGCCAGGGCGCCTCGCGACCGTCTACCTACTTGACCTGCGATTCCCCGCTCCGCTGACGGCGCTCCGGCTCCTCGTCGAGCTGCACGGGCCGACCGGCGCCGGCTTCCTTGTCGCTCCGCCCGTCGTCCGGCAGCGGCCGGCCGGGACCCTTCTTCTCGGGGTCGTGCCCGCCCTGCTGAGGCTTCTGCCCCGGCCGCTCCTGCGGCGGCTTCCCCTGCTGGGACCGCTTGCCCTGCCTGCCCCGCTTGCTCCTGTCGCGCTCCTGGTCGATACCGGGATCCATCACAGCCTCCTACCGTGCTCTCGCCGAACCGGCTCCACGACAGAGATGGGCCGGCCGCGCAGTTGAAAGGGACTGGTGCGACTGCCATCTCACGAGGGAGCAAGGCAGGTGCCACGCCCTGCCCGGGGCCGCAGCGCGCGTAATTCAGCGAAAATTCTGGCTGCTGGGGGGACTGACGCGCGGAGACCGCGTAAGAACTAGCCCGTAAGACTTACCCGGGAGAGGCGCGAGACGTGAAGACGGAAGACGGCGGAGCGGGCGCCCCCGCGGCCGGTCAGCCCTGGGGCGGCGCGCCGGGGGGCTGGTGGTAGCGGTGCAGCTTGTTCTGGAGCGTCTTGAGGCTGATGCCGAGAATCTCCGCCGCGCGGGTCTTGTTGTTGTTGGCCGCCGCCAGCGTCTGAAGGATGAGCTGCTTCTCGGCCTCCCGGAGCTGCGTCCCGATCGTCACCTGCATCGAGTCCCCACTCCCGGCGCTCGGCGCCGCCGGCGCGGCGAAATTGGGCGGCAGGCAGCTCCGGTCGAGCAGCGCGGTGTTGCACGCGATCACCGCCCGCTCGATGGTGTTGCGCAGCTCCCGGATGTTGCCGGGCCACGGGTAGGCCATCAGGATCTTGAGCGCCGCGTCGTCCACGGCCTTCGCCTGCTTGTCGTACTTCGCGTTGAACTCTTCGATGAAGGCGTCGATCAGGAGCGGGATGTCCTCGCGACGCTCCCGGAGCGGCGGGAGGTTGATGCTCAACACGTTGAGCCGGTAGT
>DASSSH010000104.1:0-3144 GCA_035708525.1 Candidatus Methylomirabilota bacterium | reverse complement strand
CTTCGCGGGCTGCTGAGGGCCGGGACGACATCCGGGTCCCGCCGAGCCGCGGTCTGTCCTCACATCGAACGGGCGGGCCACAAACCGCCGAGGAGCAAGAGCCATGACTGACGCGAGAGTCTCGCTGTGCCCGGCCTGCAGTGCCTGCCCCGAAGTGGAGATCGTGGGAGACGAGGTGCGGATCGGGGAACCCGGGAATCTGACGGTGCTGACCAAGGAGGAATGGAACGTCCTGGTGGATCTCATCCGATCCGGCCGGCTCGGGCGGCTCTGACGGCGAGCGGATCGACGCGGTCTGAGTCATACTATCGGCCGGGAGGAACGACACCATGCGAAAGACCGCGATGATCCTCGCCGTGCTGATCGTGTTCCTGACCGCGGCAACCGCCGCGGCTCAGACGCAGCACCCCATGCCCCCGCCCCAGGGCCAGCCGGCTCCGCCGTCCGCCGGCCAGCACGAGATGTCGGGTCACCATGGCGGCATGATGATGTGCCCGATGATGGGCATGATGGGCCCCGGCATGATGGGCACGATGATGGGCTCGCAGGATCCGAAGGTCATGGGCCGGATGCTCAAGATGCGCGGCGAGATGATGAAGGCCATGGGCGACATCATGATGAAGCACGGCGCCCAGATGGAGCAGGGGAAGTAGCCGTCCGCCGGCCGCGCGGTTCGGCGCCCCTCACCCCGGCCCTCTCCCTGAATGCGCGAGGGAGGAGGAGCAATGAAGCTGGTCTCCTGGAACGTCAACGGCCTGCGGGCCGCGTGGAAGAAGGGCTTCGTGGACTTCGTGACCGCCGAGCGACCCGAGGTGCTCTGTGTCCAGGAGACGAAGATCCAGCCCGATCAGCTCACGGACGAGATGACAACCCTGCTGGATTACCGCGCCCATTGGAGCTTTGCCGAGCGGAAGGGCTACAGCGGGGTCGTCACCTACGCGCGCGCCGAGCCGCTCGCCGTCGCGATCGCCGGCGGCACGCCGGCCCTGGACGTGGAAGGGCGGATCGTCCATACGGAGTTCCCCGACTTTCATCTCTTCAACATCTACTTCCCGAACGGCGGGATGGGCCCCGAGCGGCTGGCCCACAAGCTGCAGTTCTACGACGACTTCCTCGCCCACAGCGAGCGGCTCAGGCTGCGGGGCAAGGGCGTGATCGTCTGCGGGGACGTCAACACCGCCCACACGGAGATCGATCTGGCCCGTCCCAAGGAAAACGAGAACACGTCCGGGTTCATGCCGATCGAGCGCGCCTGGGTGTCGAAGTTCATTGCCCACGGCTACCACGACAGCTTCCGGATCTTCACGAAGGACTCCGGGCACTATACCTGGTGGGACCTCAAGAGCGGGGCTCGGGCGCGCAATGTCGGTTGGCGGATCGACTATTTCTTCGTCTCCGACGAGCTGAAGCATCGTGTCCGATCGGCCGGGATCCTGCCCCACGTCCAGGGGTCGGATCACTGCCCGATCACGCTCGAGCTGGACTAGCCCGGCGGCACGGTCCGCCGGCGAGCGTGGTATCCTCCTCGCCGTGCCCCCCACGGCTGACGTCGCGATCATCGGCGGCGGCATCGTCGGTCTCGCCACCGCCCTGGCGCTGAACGAGGCACATCCACGCGGGCGGCTCGTCGTGCTCGACAAGGAGCCACGCCTGGCCGCGCATCAGACCGGCCACAACAGCGGCGTCATCCACTCGGGCATCTACTACAAGCCCGGCTCCCTCAAGGCCCGCCTCTGCGTCGAGGGCGCCCGGCGGATGAAGCAGTTCTGCGACACCCACGGCATCGCCTGGGAGGGCTGCGGCAAGGTCATAGTCGCCACGGACGAGAGCGAGCTGGCGCGGCTCCAGGCCATCTACGAGCGCGGCCAGCAGAACGGGCTCAGCGGGCTCAAGCTGGTCTCGGGCGCCGAAGTCCGCGATCACGAGCCTCACTGCCGCGCGGTGCGCGCGATCCTCGTGCCGGAGACCGGCATCGTGGACTACGTGCAGGTGGCGGAGACGATGGCCGCGCTGATCCAGGAGCGCGGCGCCCAGATCCTCACCGGCGCCCGGGTCAGCGCGATCCGTCGCGCGCCGGACGGGCTCACGCTCGAGACACGCCGGGGGCCCGTGGCGGCGCGGCACGTGATCAACTGCGCCGGCCTGCACTCCGATCGTGTCGCCCGGCTGATGGGCGTGCAGCCGGAGGTGCGCATCGTGCCCTTCCGCGGCGAGTACTACATGCTGCGCCCCGAGCGGCGCTCGCTCGTGCGCAACCTGATCTACCCGGTCCCCGATCCGGACTTCCCGTTCCTCGGCGTGCACTTCACGCGGACCATCCACGGGGATGTGGAGGCGGGTCCCAACGCCGTGCTCGCCTTCGCGCGCGAGGGGTATCGTCTGGGCACGGTGCGGCCGCGCGAGCTGCTGGAGACGCTGACCTACCGCGGGTTCTGGCAGATGGCGCGGCGCTACTGGCGGATGGGCAGCTACGAGCTCTACCGCTCGGCCAGCAAGGCGGCCTTCGTGCGCTCGCTCCAGAAGCTGGTGCCCGAGATCGAGACGCGCGACATCGGACGCGGCGGGGCAGGGGTGCGGGCCCAGGCGGTGAGCGCCGACGGATCGCTGGTGGACGATTTCCGGATCAGCGTGGCGGAGGGCGCGATCCATGTCGTCAACGCCCCGTCCCCCGCGGCCACGGCCTCGCTGGCCATCGGCCGCCACATCGCCGGCCTCGCCAGCGAGACGTTCAGCCTGCCCCGCCAGGGCCGGTGAGCCCCGGGGCGAGAATTCATTACGCGTCGGGATCGATCCCGCGCTCCTTCAGCTTCTTCCGCATGGCGTTCATGCGGTCTTCAGCCTCGCGCGCCCGCTCCTCGGCGGCCAGCATCCGGCTCGCGAGGTCCTTGATGATCGCGACGGCCAGGGCGGGATTGCTGCGCACCATATGATCGAGGCGGTTGGCGGGGATAACCATGAGGGTGACGGGCTCGGCGGCCACGGCCGTGGCCGAGCGCGGGGCGTTCCGGAACAGCCCCAGCTCGCCCAGCAGCTCGCCCTTGCCGAGCGTCCGCAGCAGCCGCTCCTCGCCTCCGATCAGCTTGCGGACCTCCACCTTGCCGATGTGAATCAGGAAGGCCTCGCCCTTGGGATCGTCGCCCTCGC
>DASSSH010000103.1:0-6100 GCA_035708525.1 Candidatus Methylomirabilota bacterium | reverse complement strand
GCGCTGCGCCTGCTGGATGACCACCAGCAACACCCACCAGAAGATCACCGTCCGGGCAAACGGCCAGAGCGCAGAGGAAAGCCGTCCCCCGGTCTCCCCATCGATGATCCGCGGCCCGGAGCTCCCAGTGATCCCCTCGAGGTCCCGCATCGCGCGAGTATTCTATCAACTCTCGCCCGATGCGAAGCAGCGGACCTCGATCGGCTCGAACCGAGTACGCTCAGAGGAAGCGCGTGGGATCGAGCGCGCGTGTAGTAATTACGCGGGTCGGAGAAAACTACCCGGGACGCTCCAGAAGCCGTCGTCGTTCCAGCTCCCAGACGGCATGACAGAGCGAATGGAACCGGAAGGTGATCGGATTCGGGTTGGCTGCGAACTCGAGCTCGAACTCGATCTCGCCGTGCGTAATGGGGAGATCGCAAAGATCGCAACGAAATCCGGCGCCTGGCCCTCCCCAGGTGCGGACCGGAGCACGGGCAGGGAGCCTCCCCTGCCGGATTCGCTCCTGGGCCTGCTGTCGGAGTCGTTCCTCCTCCATACACGCCTCTACCAGCATCACCTGTGCCGATCGAGGCGGTGGCATGATCATTGAATCAATTGAGGTATTTCTCTCGGATCGCCGGGATGGAGGCCCGCGTCGACGTGACGCGGAGAACAGCCGTCATGCCCTTTCTCAGGCTTCATGTCCGCCCCGAGGACTGGGAGCGGAAGGAATGGCGGGAGACATTCGAGGCCGATCTCAAGAAGATCGGCTGGCGCATCCAGTCCGTTGAGCCGCCGTCGCCCGAGCGCCCTGCCTTTGTCTACGTCCTCGTCATGGAGCGCTGAAATCGACGAGGGGTGTCGCCTCGGCTCACGCCCACTCGCCCACGAACGGCGAGTGGTATCGGCCCGCCGTCGCCACGAGCTCCTCCTCCAGCGCCGGGCCGAGGGGGCGGTAGCGCTCGGCGGCACGGAGCACCTTCGGGAGTACGGTGACGTCGCCGACACTGCAGAGCGTCGTGACCGGCTTTGAAAGCACGAAGGCCACCGCTCGATCGATGATCGCGTCCTCGGTGAACGGCTCGTACCACGTGCTGTGCGTCTTGGGGCGCTCCCCCCATGGGTCCTTGGCCACCGTCTTGATGATGTGAACGCCCACGTCCCGTTCCTGGCAGGCGGCCAGAAGGGTCTCGGCGTCGCGCCGGTACTCGGGGATGGCCCAGAGGACGAAGTTCAGCGGGAACATCACGGTATCGAAATCGAATCGCCGGAGCGCCTCGAGGTGCGTGCGCGGGGCATCGTGGCTGTGCCCCGTGATGCCGAGCCAGCGGACCAGTCCCTCCTCTCGGGCCTCCAGCAGTGTTTCGAGCGCGCCGCCCTTCGCGGTGCACGCCTCGAGATCGGCCAGCTTCCCGACGGAGTGGAGCTGATAGAGATCGAGCCGGTCGGTGCCGAGCCGCTCCAGGGAGCGGTGCAGGTCGGCCTTCGCGGCTTCCCGCGTCCGTTGCATCGTCTTGCAGCCGAGAAAGATGTCCCTCCTGATCCTCGCCATCCACGGCTTCAGCCGCACTTCGGCGTCCCCGTAGCGCGGCGCGACGTCGATATGATTGACCCCGTGAGCGAGGGCGGTCTGAATCGCGCGATCGGCCACATCCTGCTCGACTCGCCCGATGCCCGCGGCACCGAACGTCACCACGCTGCTCATATGCCCGGTGCGCCCGAGGCGTCGTTGTTCCATCTGGCATCTCCTCGCTATCGAGCGATTCCCGTCGACCGAAGCCGGGGACTCACTACCTCCCTCGCTCAGCGGGGTCGACGTAATCGGGCCGCATGGCGTAGGGATACGGGCCCTCGACCGTCCGGCCTTCGGCGAAGCGGCGCAGACTGAAGGCCTCGATATCCACCGTCTTGGCCCGGCCCTCGGTGATGAGCTCGGCCATGCACATGCCGACGGCGGGCGCGATCTTGAACCCCGAGCCGCTGAAGGCCGTCGCGAGATACAGCCCGTCGATACCGTCCACGCGACCGAGAATGGCGTGGCGATCCTGGCTGTAGCCGTCGAAGGCCCGATAACCCCGCGCGAGCGTCGCGCGCTCCATGGCCGGGATCCGATGGGTGAGGAGCTGGGCCCCGACAGCCGCGGCATGGGGAGGCAGACCGGTCCCCAGGGTATCGGGATCGATGTCCCACTCCTGGCATGGCACACCGGCCAGCGTGAGGCCGCCAGACTCCGGCCTGAAGTAATTGCCGAGCACGTTGTCGATGAAGACCATGTGCGAGGGAAGCTCGGCGGGCCGCGTGACGGCCACGGTGTCGATCGCCTTGGGCCGGGCGCGAAGATCGACGCCCAGTTCGCGGCAGATCTTCGGTGACCACGCCCCCGCTGCCAGCACCACCGCTCCAGCCTCGATCCGACCGGCGCTCGTCTCGACGCCGAGGACCCGGCTCTCCCGCCGCTCGACCTTGGTCACGGCGGTCCACTGAAGGACCTTGGCGCCCAGCTCCTCGGCGCGGCGGCGGAAGCCCTCCACGGTCTCGGCCGGATTCGCATAGCCGCTGTCGGGCTCGTAGGCGGCGGCGCCGATGTCGTCCACGTTGGCGAACGGCTGCAATTCCTTCAACTCGGCCGCCGTGATCGCCCGCGTGTTGATCCCGATCCCCCGCAGCATCTCGACGTTGCGCCTCAGGTTCTCCGCGTACTGCGGCGTGACCACGTTGACGAAGCCGGTATGGGTGAACACCGGTGGGCCGCCCATCAGGTCGCTCCAGTGCTTGAACACGGGGAAGCTCGCCCAGGCGAGCCGCGCGTCCCACTCGTTGGTGTAGTGCATCCGGACGAGGGCGCTCGAGCGGCCCGAGGCGCCGCTGGCGAGCGCCTCCTTCTCCACGAGCACGACCCTCACTCCCTTCGACGCGAGCGCATAGGTGATGCTCGCCCCGTTCACGCCGCCTCCGATCACGACCACATCCGCAATCTGGACCATCACCGATCTCCTTTGCCGTCCTGCCGGCCTCGTCCGTCCCTCATGCCGCCCTCGTCACCGGGACATCACGTGACGGGGGTCGAAGGCATCCCGCAGTCCGTCGCCGAGAAAATTGAAGCTGGTCACCGCGAGAGTGATCATGATGCCCGGGAAGATCGCCACCCAGGGCGCCGAGGTGAAGTAGCTCTGGGCGTTGTTGAGCATGTTGCCCCAGCTCGCCAGCGGCGGCTGGATCCCGTAGCCGAGAAAGCTGATGTAGGACTCGAGCAGGATGGCTCGCGCGACCGCGAGGGTCGCCGCCACCGCGACGATGCCGACCGTGTTGGGCATCAGATGCCGGAGGAGGATGCGAGGCCCGGAGGCGCCGAGCCCCTCGGCGCCCACGACGAACTCCTGCTCGCGCAGCGACAGCATCTGGCCGCGCACCATGCGCGTGATGTCCATCCACGAGGTGACCCCGATGATCAGGGTCATGGAGGCCAGCGAGGGTCGAACGAACGCCGCCAGCGCCAGTAGCATGAAGATCGGCGGAAAGGACAGCATGGCGTCGGTGACCCGCAGGAGCACGGTGTCGACGAGGCCGCGGCAGTAGCCGGCGAGCGCCCCGACCGCCGCGCCGAATAGCACGGTCACGATCATCGCGGCGAACCCGACGGTGAGCGAGATGCGCCCGGCATGCAGCAGCCGGCTCAGCACGTCGCGCCCCAGCTCGTCGGCGCCCAGCAGATGGCCCCCCGTGAGCGGCCGGGCGAACTTGTGGCTCATTTGGATCTGCACCGGGTCGGGCAGGCCCAGGGTGCCGGCGAAGAGGGCGCCCAGGCCCAGCAGGCAGATCACGACGACGCTGGCGACGGCCGGCCGGTGCCGGGCGAAGCGGGAGACGACAATGCGGGCCAGCCCCTCGCCGCGCGGCGCGGCCATGGGCTCGATCGTCGCTTCGAGCACGCTCACGACAGACGCACCCGCGGGTCGATGACCGCGTAGACGAGATCAGCGAGCAGGTTGCCGATCACCACGAGCACGGCCGTCAGCATGAGCAATCCCATCAGGACCGGGTAGTCGCGATACCCGATCGAGTCCACGAAGAGCCGTCCCATTCCCGGCCAGGTGAACACCGTCTCGGTGACGAGGGCACCGCTGAACACAAGGGGGAGCTGCAGCCCGGCCAGGGTGACGAGCGGGATCAGGGCATTGCGAAGCGCGTGCTTCAGGATGACGGCGCTTCCCGCGACTCCTTTGGCCAGCGCGGTGCGCACGTAGTCCTCGCGGATCACCTCGAGCATGGACGCCCGCGTGTACCGGCTCCACGTGGCTACCATCACGGCCCCCAGCGTCGCCGCGGGCAGCACCAGATGCCGGAGGCGGTCCGCCAGGGAGAAGTCCGCGCCGACCGTACCCATATTGCCCGGCGGAAGCACCCGGAGCAGCTCGGCAAAGACATAGATCGCCATGAGCCCGAGCCAGAACGTCGGGATCGACAGGGCGACCATGGCGAGGAAGGTCGAGAGGTGATCGAAGAGCGAGTACTGCCGCACGGCGCTCACGATCCCCGTCAGGAGCCCCAGCACCACGGCGACCGAGAAGGCACTCAGCATCAGGACGATGGTGGCGGGGACCCGATCGGCGACTACCTCCAGGACGACGCGCCCGTCGCGATACGACCGGCCCCAGTTGCCGCTGACGATGCCGCCCGCCCAGCGCAGGTACTGTTCGTGGAGGGGCCGGTCGAGCCCCAGATCGCGCGTCAGCCGCGCCAGGTCCTCCGTGCTCATGCTCGGGCTCATGGCGTAGATGGCCATGGGACCGCCGGGGGCCAGGTGGAGAATGGAAAACCCGGCGAGCGACACGAGCGCGAGCACCACCAGCGCCTGCGCCACTCGCCGGGCCAGATACGTCCTCACGTCATCCTCCGAAGCGGGAGGTGGCTAGGCTTTCCACCCCCACTCGTGCATGTTCCACGTGTTGTGCAGGACATTGCCGTTGGGCTTGTAGTTCAGCATCCCCTGCTTCACGCCTTCCAGCCGGACATAGCTGAAGATCGGCAGATACGGCAGGTCGCCGCGCAGCACTTCCTGAAGCTTCATGTAGATCGCGCGGCGCTTGGTCGGGTCGACCTCGCGCACGCCGTCCTCGAGCAGGCGATCCACCTGCGGGTTCTTGTACTGCATCACGTTGCGTCCCGAGCCGGACTCGGCGGGGATGTACTTGCTGTGAATGCGATTGAGGCAGTCGGGGTCGCCTCCGACCGACGCCTGGACCCCGACGAGGAGCGAATCGAACTTCGACTTGACGTAGTACTCGCCCCAGACCACGGCCGCGGGCATGTTGTTGATCTGCATGTCCACGCCGACGGCCTTCCAGTTCTGCTGGATCAGCGCCTGGGTCTGCTCGCGCAGCTTGTTTCCGGCCGTCGTGGAGTTGGTGAACGCGAGCTTCACGCCACCCTTGGCGCGGATGCCATCAGCCCCCGGCTTCCAGCCCGCCTCGTCCAGGATCGCCTTGGCCTTGCTCGGGTTGTACTCGTGTCTCGGCAATTCGGGGTGGTACGCCCACGAGTTCGATGGGAGATAACACTCCACAGGCTTCTGCACGCCGTAGTAGATCTGGTCGATGATGGCGCGCTTGTCCATGGCGGCGTAGAGAGCCTGACGGACGGCGAGCTCCTTGAACTGCGGCTTGCCGTGGTTGAAGTAGATGTACTCGACCGACGGCGACGTGTGCAGGTGAATCGTGGCCCCCGGCAGGTTCTTCGCCTCACCGTAGAACTCCGCGGAGATGCCCTGAAGCCCGGTGACGTCGACGGCCCCCGTCTTGAACTGCGTGTACAGCACGGTCAGGTCCGGGATGTACTTGAAGATGATCCGCTCCAGATAGGGCGCGGGCCCGTGGTATTTCTCGTTGGCGCGCAGGAGCAGGTGATCGCCGGCGACGCGACTCGCGAACTTGAACGGCCCCGTGCCGACCGGATTCTTGGTGTTGAACTCGGCGGTGTTGGGATCGGCCACCCCCTCGAGCACGTGGGCGGGCACGATGTAGGTGTCGCCCCACGCGGTCAGGAAGGGGGCGAACGGCTCCTTCAGGCGCACGCGGACCGTGTACTCGTCGGGCGTCTCCATGCTCGAGATGACGTCGTA
>DASSSH010000102.1:0-2716 GCA_035708525.1 Candidatus Methylomirabilota bacterium | reverse complement strand
TCGTGGCTGATGAAGAAGCTCTCGTTGTAGTTCGGCCGGGTCGCCTTGTGGACGGTCGAGGCGCGCTGGATGCTCTGGTTTACCGGCAGGTAGCCGATATTGTTCTCGTTGAGCCGGAGCCGCAGCTTCTCCTCGAGCGGCAGCGCGTGGAATTCCCGCGCGGCCTCGAAGGCTCGATCGATCACCCCTTGCGGAACGCCATGACCGGCAATGTAGAAGAAGCCGACCTGCTCGCTCGCCTGTCTCACCTGCGTCGCGACCGCTTCGAGCCCGCCGGGCTCATGGCGGAACGCGGGGCCGACGTCGATCACCGGGATCGCCCGGGTCGCCTCCTCGAGGCTCCGCACCGCCATCGCCTTGAAGATGTTCATGGCTGGCCCGACTCGATTCAGCCCCTCTCTAGCACGCGGGGTCGGAGGGGTCAAGCAAGACCCCCGGTCCTCTTTCCGCGGCCCGCCGACCGCGGTATAGTGCGGGCGCTTCCCATGGCACGTCATCTCAAGGTCGCCGCCGCCCAGCTCGGGCCCAATCAGGACGGCACGCCGCGCGAGGCCGTGGTCGAGCGGATGCTCGGGCTGCTCGAGCAGGCCGCCCAGGACGGCGTCGAGCTGATCGCCTATCCCGAGATGGCGCTGACGACCTACTTCCCGAAGCGCGTCCGCCCCGACTTCGACCAGTTCTTCGAAACCGAGGTGCCGCCCAAGGCGCTCGAGCCGCTGCTGCGGCGCGCCGCCGAGGCGCGGATCGCCGTCCACGTGGGCTTCTGCGAGAAGGCCGATGGCAAGTACTTCAACACCGCGCTGCTGACGGACCGCGACGGGCGGCTGTGCGGGACCTTCAGGAAGATCCATCTGCCGGGGACCAAGGCCCCGGACGGCTTCGCCCAGGTCTACGAGCCCTACTACTTCGCCCACGGCGACACGGGCTACACGGTCTTCGACGCCGCCGGCGCGCGGATCGGCATCGCCATCTGCCAGGACCGCCGCTACCCGGAGAGCTATCGCGCGCTGGCGCTCCAGGGCGCGGAAGTGATCCTGATCGGCTACAACACGCCCGCCTCGCCGCTCGCCCTCGACCTCAACGATCTCTGCATGCGCGCGGGCGCCTACGCCAACCTCTGCTTCGTCGTCGGCGTCGCCAAGGCGGGTGTGGAGGACGGCGTCGAGCTGATCGCCGGCAGCGCGATCATCGACCCGCAGGGCCAGGTGTTGGCGCGCGCGGCGACGTCACGTGACGAGCTGGTGGCGGCGCGGATCGATCTCGATCAGATGATCCCGCTGCGGAAGCGCTGGAACTTCCTCGGCCGGCGCCAGCCCCAGCACTACGGGCCGGTCCTCGACCCGGTCAGGGAGCAGGAGCCGAACCGCTAGCCGCGCGATCGGCCGCGACGGCGCGGCTCAGCCCGATTCGCGCCCCAGTCTGACCAGCATCTTGCCGGTATTGTCGCCGCTGAACAGGCCGACGAAGGCCGCGGCGGCGCGCTCGATCCCCTCGACCACCGTCTCCTGGTACTTGAGCCGTCCCGCCTTGACCCACGGCCCCGCCTCGGCCAGGAACTCGGGGTAGCGGTTGAAGTGGTCGCTGATGATGAAGCCCTGCATGAGGCCGCGGTTGCCGATCAGGGAGAAGAGGTAGTGCGGGCCCGGCTCGGGCGGGTCGAGGTTGTACTGGCTGATCATCCCGCAGAGGGGAATGCGCGCGAAGGGATTGAGCAGCCGCAGCACGGCGTCGAGGATCGCCCCGCCGACGTTCTCGAAGTAGATGTCGATGCCCTGCGGGCAGGCCTGGCGCAGCGCTTGAGAGAGATCGCCGGCGGTGCGGTAGTTGATCGCGGCGTCGGCGCCGAGCTCCTTGGTGAGCCACGCGCACTTGCTCTCGCTGCCGGCCGTCGCGACCACGCGGCAGCCCAGGATCTTGCCCATCTGGACGACCAGGGAGCCGACCGCGCCGGCGGCGCCCGAGACCACCAGGGTCTCCCCCGACTTGGGCCGGCCGATCTCCTTGAGACCGTACCAGCCGGTGAAGCCAGGCATGCCGAGGACGCCGAGATAGGCCGAGGGGGGCGCGAGCCTGGTGTCCACGGTGCGCAGCTCGCCGCCGGGGCAGACGAAGTGCTCGCGCCAGCCGAGCATGCTGGCCACGTAGTCGCCGGGCTTGAAGCGGTCGTCACGCGAGGCAACCACCTGGCCCACCGCGCGGCCGTCGCAGGGCTGACCGAGCTGCCAGGAGGGCGCGTAGGACTTCCGGTCGCTCATCCGCCCCCGCATGTAGGGGTCCACGGACATGTAGAGATTGCGGACGAGGACCTCGCCCGGCCCGGGGTCGGGCACGGTCACGTCCTGCAGGGAGAAGTCGCTCTCCTTGGGCACGCCCTGCGGCCGGGCGGCCAGGATGATTTGGCGCGATTTGGTTGACATCGCGTCTTGGCTCCCCCTCACCCTGCCCTCTCCCCGAGGGGGAGAGGGAATCCTTGCTCAGGGCAGCGCGGAGATGATCTTCCGGTATTCGGCCTCGGGATAGGCCCGGAGCGTCTCCGTGCGGACGTAGCCCCGGGCCGCCGTCGCGAGGGCGAACCGGGTGGCCGCCTCGTCGTCCGGAAGCTCGGAGACCACGACCGCGTCGTAGTGGCCCATCACCAGATAGAAGGCCTTGATCTCGCCGCCCATCTGGCGGACCGAATTCTTGGCCGCCTCGAGCCGGGTCGGGCTGTCCTTGA
>DASSSH010000101.1:0-2702 GCA_035708525.1 Candidatus Methylomirabilota bacterium | reverse complement strand
GTCGGCAGTCTCCTTGCGGGCGACGTCGAGGGCGCCCTGGAGCGAGCGGATGCTCTCCTGGAGCGCGCGGGTCCCCCCGGCTTCCCGGTAGGCGAGCACGGCGACCACCAGCGCGATCAGCGAGATGAGCAGCGCGAGCCTGGCCATGTGCCTCTCGCGTCCGCGATGATTGACAGTCGCCGGACGCGCTCCTATCTTAGCCCAACTTCCGCAGTTGGAGGGGGTCACGGTCGACTTTTCGAGCACTTACGAGAAAAGTTGGCACTACACGTTGGCTGCTTGGAGGAGGGGAGGCCGGATCCGGAGGCGTTCGGGGAGGTCGAGGCCCAGGCGATCGAGGAGGGCGGCTTGAGCCGCGTCGGGACGGACCACGCACCGCAGCCGGAGTTCCCGCCCATCGTCGGTCGGGAGCACGACATCGGTACTCTGAATGCGCCGCAGCTCCTCCAAGACGGTGCGCGGGCTGTGGCCCAGGCCGGCTCGTCGCTGCCACTGCTCCAGGGTCTTCCAGAGCACGTAGGCCAAGAAGCAGACGAGGATGTGGGCCTGCACGCGGTCCGCTCGCTGGTGCCAGACGGGTCGAATGGCCAGCTCGCTCTTCTGGATGCGAAAGGCGGCCTCCGCCTCGGTCAGCTGGATGTAGGTCCGCCACAGATCCTCCGGCGTCCAGTCGGCCACATTGGTCCGGAGCACGTAGCAGCCCTCGCTCCAGCGGGCCCAGTCGTCCCATTCCGGCCGCGCCGTCCACTGCAGCCGCACCCCCGCGGCCAGGCTGGTCTCCGGCACGAAGTCGATCACGTAGCGCCCCGCGGCCCGCTGGTTGCGCTCAAGCAGGCGGCCGAGCTGCCGCTCGAGCCGGCGGACGTCCAACGGGCGGCGCGCCTTGTGCACCCGACGGTCCAGGCGCGCGAGCCCCTCCTCGATGCGGCGCGCAAAGCGCGCGTGCATCGCCTGCTCCTTCTCCCGCCGCTCGATCGAGCGGACCAGCAGGAAGGT
Source organism: Candidatus Methylomirabilota bacterium (assembly GCA_035708525.1). Lineage (GTDB taxonomy): Bacteria > Methylomirabilota > Methylomirabilia > Rokubacteriales > CSP1-6 > DASSSH01. The sequence goes on along the minus strand of DASSSH010000101.1, from coordinate 1,706 downwards.
CTCCCGGCCCTCCGGGCCCAGACACTGCTTGGCCTCGACCCCCTCGCGCACGTGGCGCCAGTCAGTCGCCTCGGCGATCTGCCGCGCCCACTTCCGAAGCTCGCTCTTGGGCGTGCCGACCAGGTAGCGCCGGCCGGTCTCGCGCAGCCAGCTCAGATTCTCCTCGCTGGTCATGCCCCGATCCATCACCCAGATCCGCTGGGCCACCCCGTACCGAGCCTCCATCGTCTCGACGATCTCCTCGACCGTCGTGACGTCGGTCCGATTGCCGGCAAACACCTCGTAGCCCAGCGGCATCCCCTCGCGGGTGACGACGAGCGCGAGGCACACTTGCTTACAGTCGGGGCGGTGATCGCGGCTGTGGCCTCGTTGCGCGAGGGGGTTGGTCTCGGCGCCCCCCTCGAAGTAGACGCTGGTCACGTCGTAGAGCAGCAAGTCGTAGTCGACGGCAAAGAGCTCGCCGAGGCGCGCGACCAGGTGCCGTTCCAGCGCCGGCTTGGACGGGAGCAGGCGATCGAGCGCCCGATAGAGCCGGTCGTCGTTGACCAGCGGCGCCGGGAGCGCGAGCAGATCCTCCAGCGCCGTGCGGCGGTACCAGTCCTCGGCGATGTGCAGCTCACTGGACGGTTCACACAGGCGGGCCAGGACCAGGACGGCCACCATCGTGGCCCAGGGCACCGCTTCGCGCCCCACGGGCAGCTGCTGTTCCAGGAACGCATCAAGGCGCAGCGCCCGCCAGAGCGTCCAGCCCAGCCACACGTCCCCGAACGTCCGGCCTCGCTCCAGGCGAACACGCTTGAGCTGGACCGGAATCGTCGCGTCAGGCTCCGGCGGGTCGAACAGGTCCGGCTGCTCGGGCTCCCCCGTGATCGCACGCGCCAGGGCCCGTGCCCGCGCCCGGCCTTCGGCATCCAGTTCACCCAGGTGGGCAACCGTCTGCTGGATGACCCTCCGTCCTACGCGGACGGAGCGGACGAGCCGCCAGTACCGGTGGACCTTGCCATCCTTCCGGAGCGTCGTGTGGCGCAGGTACATTGCTCAGCTTATCGGGCATGTCGCCACGCGAAGTCAATGAAGTTGGTTGGCACTACATCGTGACTTCGAACCGCTCCGGACGACAGCCGTTCAAGATACGCACGGCGCGACCGTCCGATCGCGCCGTTTTCTTACCCCAACTGCGGAAGTTGGGCTAGGCCCGGATTCATGAACCGGTCCCCGAAGGTCGGCCGAGCCGCGCGGGTGGCGCGGCGACTGCCGCGGCTCGGAACGGGGCGTTCATCCTTCCGCGACATGGTGCGGCCTGGACCCCGAGGCCGGGAGGGCAGAGCATGCCGCCAGCGTCAGGGCTCTTCCGTCGGGTGGTGCACGCGTCTGACTTCTCCCGCGCGTCCGGAAAGGCCTTCGCCACGGCGGTGGCGCTCGCCCGGGCCCACCGGGCGGCGCTCACGGTCGTGCACGTGCTGACCCCGGTGGTCCCGGTGGCGGGCGAGGGGTACGTGCTGCCCGAGACATACGAGCAGATCGACCGCTCGGCGCGGGCGGCCGCCCAGAAGCAGCTCGACCGGCTGGTCGCCAAGGCGACGGCCGCGCGCCTGCGGGCGGAGGGGCTGCTGCGGACGGGGGTCCCGCTCGAGGAGATCGTGCGGGTCGCGCGCGCGGTCGAGGCCGCGGGCGCCGACCTGCTGAACACCGGCATCGGCTGGCAC
>DASSSH010000100.1:0-3323 GCA_035708525.1 Candidatus Methylomirabilota bacterium | reverse complement strand
CCCCGCAGTCGTGCCACAGCCTTCGCGTCGTCGGGCCGGCGTGACGTCACCGTCAGGCGGACTCCTCCCGGAATGGCTTCAGCCCGCGCGGTCAGGTCCGGCATGCGGTCCAGCTCCATCGCGTGGGGGAGGACCATCGCTCGGATGGCGCCCTCGGTCCTTCCGCCTCCCGTGACCTCCATCACGAGTCCACCGGGGATCTGGCTCGCCTTGACCTCCGACCGGAGCACCACCTCGTTCATGTCGATCAGATGCTGCCGGAGCCGTTCGAGATCGACCCGACTCCAGTCGGTCTGCGGGTCGGCGTCGAGGAGCCCGACGATCTCGGCGATGGCGCCGAAGGCATCCTGTCCCGGCATTGTCGGTCCGGCGGCGGGCATCCCGGGCATGCCGTGGGCACCGGACATCGGCTGATGCTGCGGCATCGGGTGCTGGGGCATCCCCTGCCCCGCGGGGCCTTGAGCCGGCGCCGCCTGGACAACCAGGATGGCTGCCAGCCCGACACCGAGCACGACGGTGATCGCCTTCCACATAGGGGCCTCCTTTGGGTTCTTGATCGCGCAACAAGTCTAGAAGTGGGGCGCCGGCAATTCCGTGACTTTGGTCACGCCTCCCGCTACGTCGGGTAGCGCCGGTAGAACCAGCGCTTCACGATCTCCACGAGCCCCAGGTAGGTCACGACCATGAACAGCAGGAAGCCGAAGAACAGCGGCGGCAGCGGCGTGAAGCCGAGCCACGGCGCCAGCGGGGTGAACGCCCCGTCGCGCAGGACAGCGGCCGTCTGGCCGACCTGCTGGCGGAGTCGCTCGGCGGCCCGCTGCGAGCGGTAGGCCTGGGTGAAGTTGAGCGCCACGCTGAGGACCAGCATGAGGGCCACGATCACCGAGCTCGCCACCTGGCCGAAGGCGGCGGAGATGCCGCTGGCCAGCAGCAAGATGATCACCAGGGGGTTGAGGACGTAGCGGACGATCTCGCGCAGCGCCTCGAAGCGCCGAGGCGGCGCCAGCTCGTTGGGGCCCCAGACTCGAAGCCGCTCGGCGGCCTCGGGGGAGCTGAGGCCGCTCTCCCGGCCCTGGACCTGCTTGAGCGCTTGCTCGGCGCTCAGCACCCAGAACCGTGGCGGGTTCATGAGCGGAGCCGTGCTCACATCTCACGCTCCTCGGTAGCCTGCCTTGTCTTCGCGAACCGCGGCATCGCCGCCGGGGGCGATCACGGCTCCGGGCCGTAGCGGTAGGCCACGGGATGCTCGATGGCACGCCGGAGATCGGGCAGCTCACCGCGCCGCCAGCGCGCCTCACTCTTGCGCAGCTGTCGGGCCAGCTCGAGGTCCGAGAACACCTCGCGCACCCAGCGGGAGAAGTCCCCTCGGCCGGCATGATGGGCCAGCACCGCGTCGTCGACCGCGCCCACCGCGTGGCGGAACTCGCGCAGGCTTTGCGCGGTCGCCACCACCGCGCCGTCCGGCCGACGGAAGAGAAAGCGCTCCGAGAACGGCACCTCGACGTCCGCGTACTTCCGCAGATGGCGCACGTGGGTCGTCTCGCGCGGAGCCGGGATGAAGGTGAGCGCCGCGCCCGCCCCCTCGGGCTGAACGACGAGGAATTCTCCTGGAGGCAGCTTCGACACGCTGGCGAGGACCCTGCTGGCGGCGCCGCCCGGAAGACACGACCGCAGAAACGCGAGCTCCTCTTCGGCGGTGGCCCGGGCCAGGAGGAAGACGTCCAGACTCTTGACGACGCTCGGCCGGAGCCAGCTGGGTCGGTAGCTGACCAGGCAGAATCCACGGTCCTCGATCCCCGCGGCCTCGTCCGGCACCCCGTCAGGATGAAGCGAGTAATGCGCTTCGTCGAGCAGCACCCAGTGGGGCCGGCCCAGGCGGCGACGCAGATCGCGGATCACCCGCAACCCGTGCTCGATCACCGTCAGCTTCCGGGTATGGGGCAATGCGGAAAGATCAACCACGACCGACACCGATGGGTCACGCTCGAAGAGCGACAGCGAGTCCGCCATCGAGGCATCGCTGTCGATCTCCGCCCAGGTCACGCCGGCCATCCGCCCCAGCACCCGGTAGTCCCCCTCCGGATCGATCGCGCACGTCGCGTAACGCGAGCCGACCAGTCGCTCCACCAGCGCCCCGGCCATCCAGGACTTGCCCGACAGGGGATCGCCGTGGATGAGCACGTTGATGCCGCGCGCGGAGATCGTCACCGGCTCCGACGTCTCGACGACCCAGCCCAGCGTCAGTCGGTGGCGCGGCGAACGGGCCACCGGCAGCCGGTCGCCGAGCACCGGGCCCATGATCGCAGCCGCCACCCCGACACCGTCCTCGCCGGGAAAGGTCCAGTCCGCCCGCTCCTTGAGCTCGGCCACGGCATTGGCCGGGCAGGCCGTCCAACCGCCGGCCTGGAAGAGATCCAGGTCGTTCTCGGCATCACCGAACGCGAGCATGTCATGATGCGAGATGCTCAGGAATCTCAGCGCCTGTCGGATACCGGTGCCCTTGGAGACGCTCGGAGGAAGCAGCATCAGCGCGGCGCGGTTGTACACCAGATCCCGGTCCACGCCCGCCAAGCGGAGCGCACCCCGGACCCCAGCCTCCTCGGCGCGTCGGGTCGCGATGATCACGCGACCTACCTGGTACGAGATCCCCCGGCGGTCCAGCTCGGCGAGGAGCCGCTTGGTCGGCGGCGGGCCCTGATCACGAATCATGGCGGCGGCCGGATAGTAGAGGACCGCGCCGTTCTCGGCGACGACGGCGTCGAAGAGGTCGAGGCGCTCGCAGACGCGGGTGAGCTCGAAGAACGTCCGGCCGGTCACCAGGATGAGTCGCAGCCCCGCCTCGCGGGCGTGGCCTAGCGCTTCCAGGGCTTCGGGACCAATCCGATCCTCGGAGGCGAGCGTCCCGTCGAAATCGCAGGCGAGCGCCTTGAAGATCATCGCTGGCTCAGGGAGACAACGCGACACCGGGCCCCCAGCCCGATCGGGTCGCTGGACCGGAGCGGGGAGATCGCCAGCGGTCGCGCCATCATCTCTCTCCCCATCCCCGATCGCTCGATGCTGGGCCCGCGACTGCCTCACGGCAGAGAGGCGTGGCCGCTTCAGGTACTCGAGTTCCGGCCGCCTTCGTCCTGCGATGACTCGCGCTCACCGCCTGCCGGAATGCCGTAGTCGTAGGACTGGCCGCGGAGCGCTTCGTCCAGGAGCGGCCGCACGACGCTCGGATGGCCCTGCGGGCTCAGCACGACCGGCTCCCATTCGCCGCCCCGGTGGGCCGACCGGGGATTCGCGTCCCGGCGAACCTCCTGGTCGAGCAGTCTCTGGGC
>DASSSH010000099.1:0-14222 GCA_035708525.1 Candidatus Methylomirabilota bacterium | reverse complement strand
CGATCCCGCCCAGCGTCTCGATCCCCAGGCTGAGCGGCGTCACGTCCAGCAGCAGCATGTCCGTGATGCCCCCGGCCAGGATCTGGGCCTGGACGGCCGCGCCGAGGGCGACGACCTCGTCCGGATTCAACTGGCTGTGGGGAGTTTTCCCGAACAGCTCCTGCACGCGAAGCCGGACGAGCGGGACGCGGGTGGAGCCGCCGACGAGCACGACCTCACCCACCTGCTCCGGGGCGAGTCCGGCATCCCTGAGGGCCAGCCGGCACGGCCCGAGCGTGGCGTCGATCAGCGGGGCGATCAGGGCCTCGACCTCGGCCCGGGTGATCTCGCGACTGTAGGTGAACCGCTCGAAGGGGATCGTCAGGGTCGTGCGCTCCTCGAACGAGAGCCGGCACTTGGCTGCTTCGGCGCCCAGGCGCAGCTCCTGCATCGCCTCCGCATCGCGCGAGAGGTCGACGCCGTGCCGCGCCGCGATGTCGGCCCGCAGCCACTCCGTCAGCGCGCGGTCGAAGTCGTCGCCACCGAGATGGGTGTTGCCGTTGGTCGCGAGCACCTCGAAGATGCCGTCCTTCACGCGCAGGATCGAGATATCGAAGGTGCCGCCCCCGAGGTCGTACACGGCGATGATGCCACGGGCGAGCTTGTGCAGTCCGTAGGCCAGGGCGGCCGCCGTCGGCTCGTTGACGATTCGCAGCACCTCGAGACCGGCGATGCGACCAGCATCCTTGGTGGCCTGGCGCTGGCTGTCGTTGAAGTACGCGGGAACGGTGATCACCGCGCGCTCAACGGACTCCCCGAAGAAGGCTTCGGCTCGCTGCTTGAGGGCGCGCAGCACGTGGGCCGACACCTCGGGCGGCGTCACCTCGCGGTCGTCGATCTCGATCTTCACCACCTCGGCGCTGGGCACCACGTGGAAGGGCAGGTGCCGGAGCTCGTCCTTGACGTCCTCGTAGCCCTTGCCCATGAGCCGCTTCACCGAGTAGACCGTTCGGGTCGCGTTGCGGGCGAGCTGCCGGCGGGCCGTCTCGCCCACGAGGAGTCCGTTGGACGTCCAGGCGACCACCGAGGGGAGCAGCGCCCGGCCCTCCGCGTCGGGGATCACCTTGGGAACCCCCTGATCCACGTAGGCGACGAGGCTGTTGGTCGTGCCCAGGTCAATGCCGACGATGCGAGACATGGCCCTCTTCACTCTCTCCGAGCGCATCACCGAGATCGTCGATCACGGTGCGCAAATATGCCCTCGCAGCCAGGTGCTTCTTGAACCTCTCGCGGAGCGCCGTCCGATCGCTCCCGGCCTCGACCGCGCGGTCCCATTCCGGAAAGAGCGCGATCAGGGCGGCCTCTTCCGCCTCGCGGCGGGCCCGCAGCCGCCCGCGCTCCTCGCTCAGCCGCTCCCGCGCGGCCTCCCGCAAACCGGATGTCTTGGCCTCCTCGAGCGCTTCCTGGACCTCCAGCATCTCCCCGAGGAGATCCATCGGGGCCTTCGGCTTGGTCGCATCCCCCTCCTTGCCCTCACGCCCTTCCTCCAGAGCGATCAGGTACTCGACCCGCGCCAGCGGATCCCGCAGCGCGCGGTAGGCGCGGTTGATCAGGGCGGACGATTCCAGCGCCGCGGCCTGCTGCGCGAGCACCGCGTCCTGGTGGAAGTCCGGATGGTGCTGGCGCGACAGCTCGTAGAACCGGCGCTGCAGCGCTTCGCCGTCCACCTGAAGCTTCCTGGGCAGCCCGAACACCGCGAAGTAGTCGTCCATGACCCTTACAAAATAAGAACGGGCCCGCCGGGGCCCGTTCTCGCTCTCTGGCTCGTCGTCTTAGGCCCGGCCTTATGCCGAGAACGAGGTCCCACACCCGCAGCTCGACTTGGCATTTGGGTTGACGAAGGTGAACCCGCCCGTCAGCCCCTGCTGGACGTAGTCGAGCGTGGTGCCGTTGAGGTAGAGGTAGCTCTTGGCGTCGCACACCACCTGGATCCCATCGACGTCGAACTTCTTGTCGTGGGGACCCACCTCGTTGTCGAACTCGAGGGAGTAGGACAACCCGGAGCAGCCACCCCCCTTGACGCCCATGCGCAGGTAGACGTTCTCGAGGTTCTGGGCCTGCATCAGGCCCTTGACCTGCTTCACCGCAGTCTCGGTCAGTGCAATCGCCATACGATGGAATCCTCCGCCTTTAGGACGCGCTCTGCCCCGCTGGGGCTTCCGCCTTGGCCCACTTCTCCTTGTAATCCTCCAAGGCCGCCTTGATGGCGTCCTCGGCGAGGACCGAGCAGTGGATCTTCACCGGAGGCAGCTTGAGCTCGTTGACGATGTCCGTGTTCTTGATCTTGGCTGCCTCGTCCACGGTGCGGCCCTTGAGCCACTCCGTGGCCAGGCTGGAGGACGCGATGGCGCTGCCGCAGCCGAAGGTCTTGAACTTGGCGTCCTCGATCACCCCGGTCTCGACGTTCACCTTGATCTGGAGCTTCATGACGTCGCCACACTCCGGCGCGCCGACGAGTCCCGTCCCCACGCCCGGAGTGTCCTTCGTGAAGGACCCCACGTTGCGTGGATTGTTGTAGTGATCGATCACCTTCTCGCTGTATGCCATGGCTCCTCAACCTCCTCGCGGCACCGTTATTCGGCCTTCCAGTGCAGCGACTTCAGGTCCACGCCTTCCTTGGCCATCTCGTAGAGGGGCGACATCTCACGCAGCCGGTGAACCACTTCGACGGTGCGCCGACCCACGAAGTCCACTTCTTCCTCGGTCGTGAACCGATGCAGCCCGTAGCGGATCGAGGAGTGGGCGAGCTCGGAGTCCACGCCCAGCGCGGAGATCACATAGGAGGGCTCCAGCGTCGCGGAGGTGCACGCCGAGCCCGAGGACAGGGCGACTTCCTTGTTGAGCCCCATCAGCACCGACTCGCCCTCCACGTAAGCGAACGAGATGTTCAGGTTATGCGGCAGCCGCTTCTCCGGATTCCCGTTGAGGTACGCCTCGTCCACCTTGGACAGGATCAGGTTCTGCAGCCGGTCCCGCAGCGCCGCCAGCCGCTTGCCCTCCTCGGCCATCTCCTCGCGGCAGATCTCCGCGGCCTTGCCGAACCCCACGGCCAGCGGCACGGGCACGGTCCCCGAGCGCATGCCCCGCTCGTGACCGCCCCCGTCGATCATCGGAGCGATGCGCACGCGCGGGTTCTTCCGCCGCACGTATAACGCGCCCACCCCCTTGGGGCCGTACATCAGATGCGCGGTCGCCGAGAGCAGGTCGATGCCCATTCCTTCGACGTCCACCGGGATCTTTCCGAGCGCCTGGATCGCATCGGCGTGGAACAGGATTCCCTTCTCCTTGGCCAGCTTGCCGATCTCGGCCATCGGCTGAATCGTCCCGATCTCGTTGTTGGCGAACATCACCGAGATCAGGATGGTCTTGTCGGTCAGCGCCGCGCGGACCGCTTCCACGTCCACCAGGCCGTCACGGCCCACCGGGACGTAGGCCACCTCGAAGCCCTGCCGCTCGAGCCGCTTACAGACGTCCATCGTGGCCCGCTGGTCGATGGCCGTGGTCACGATGTGGGTGCCCTTCTCCCGGTACATCTCGGCTACGCCCTTCATCGCCAGGTTGATGGACTCCGTCCCACCGGAGGTGAAGACGACTTCCTTGGGGTCGCGGGCACCGATCAGCCTGGCGACTTGCTCGCGCGCCTTGTCCGCCGCCGACTCCGCCTCCCAGCCGAAGGGATGGTTCCGGCTGGCGGGGTGGCCGAACTTCTCGGTAAAGTACGGCAGCATCGCCTCGAGGACCCGCGGGTCCACCGGGGTCGTGGACTGGCTGTCCATGAAGATCGGGAGCTTCAGGGCCATTCTGTTTGTCTCCTAATGGATGGTCACCAGCTCGGTCACCCGCGCCGCCGGCTCCGCCACCAGCTCGGCCAGCGTCATGGTGTCCAGCAGGTAGCTGATGCTGGCCTGGATCTTCTGCACCGGCCGCCGCAGGTTACAGCGCTCGAACTGGGGGCAGTCGTCATCCGTCACCATGCAGCTCACGATGCGCACCGGCCCCTCGAGCGCCCGCAGCACCTGCCCCACCGTGATGTCCGTCGGAGGGCTCGTGAGCACATAGCCCCCCTTGGGGCCATTGTGGCTCGCGATCAGCTTCTTCTTGGCCAGCCGCTGGAGGATCTTGGCCAGCCGCTCTTGGGGAATGTGAAACTCCTCCGCGATGCGCTTAGCGCTCACCGCACCGTCCTCCCCGTGGGAGGCGATGTAGTGGACCGCCATCAGGCCATAGTCCGCGCGCTTCGTGAACCTCAGCATCCCGCTGTCTTTCTCCCGGCCGTCTGGCTGGCCATCGGCGACCTTTTCGATCTCCGACCTTTCTAGTCGGAGTCTGCCATCCGAGCCGACCCGTGTCAAGCACTATCTTGGCTTCTACCAGATAAACTAGGCCCTTACGGGGACTCTTGGGGACTAGCTCCAGGCCTCCCGAAGTCGTCTGGCCGCCTCCTCGGGCGCCGTTTCATTGATGTGGATCCCCCCCAGCTGAGCCTGGTGGGGAGGGGTAGGCGTGACCTCCAGATGCCAGTGGTAGTCGTCGGCGATGGTCGCCCATTCACCCGGCAGCACCTTGGCATTCAGGTTCGGAGCCGTATAGAGCACCATCTCGAAGGGCGGATCGCCGAGCTTGAGGGCCAGGGTGCGAAAGCATCCGCTCAGGAGGGCGGCCAGATCGGCCACCACCTCGCCGGTGAGCGCCTCCTCGTACGCGCAGCCATGCTGCCGGGGCACGATCCAGACCTCGAAGGGCGTGCGCGGGGCGTAGGGCGAGAGGACGACGAAGTGGCGGGTGAGCCGCACGAGGCGTTCGTCGGCGCTGATCTCCTGGCGGATGATGTCGCAGTAGATGCAGCGGCGCTTGTAGTCATAGTATTCGCGACACTCGCGGAGCTTGCGCCGGACGTCGTCGAAGATGATCGGGATGGCGGTGAGGCGCGAGTAGGGGTGCGTGATGCGCGCGCCCGGCACGCGGTGGCGCCGAGTGATGAGGATGTCGCGGATGCTTACATCCTTCTTGAGATCCCGGAGCCGTTCCCGGTACATCCACAACACCTGCCCCCACTGGCTCTCGGCGAGAGCCGCGGGTGTGTCGTCGTGGCCGGGACTCTCGACGATCAGCTCCGTGGCCCCCCGCGGGGCGATCCGGTCGTAGAGTCCGACACCCTCACGCACGAGCTCCTGCTCGATCCGGAAGAACGGGTCGGCCTCCGGAACCACGCGCACCGACCAGCCGGGGCCGTCGACGGTGGAGCCCGGCTGGCGGTAGGCCACGATCTCGGGCGGGGTGAGCGACTCGCTGCCGGGACAGAGCGGACACTGCGGCAGCGGTGGCGGCGGTCCTGCGGCCGGGCGCACCAGGACCCAGCGACCACGCGTCGGATCCTTCCGAAGATCGCTCATGACCCGGCCACCTTAGGAAATGGCCCGATGGAAGTCAAGGTTCCCGCCCCCCGCGGCGCATGCTACGGTGGAAACCTCCGGCCGTCGCAACGCATCTATAGCCATGGGGAGGGCCCGGAATGGCCGATCGGCGGGTGGTTGTGTACTCGAGTCCCACCTGAGGACCGTGTAAGGCGACGAAAGAGTTTCTTTCGTCTCAGGGTGTGGCGTTCCAAGACATCAACGTCATGGAGAGCAGCGAAGCCCGGGAGGAGCTGGTGCGGCTCACGGGCCAGATGTCGATTCCCGTTATCGTCGTCGGCGACGAGATCGTCCGCGGCTTCGACAAGGCACGCCTCAAGACCCTGCTGGGCATCTAGCGACAGAGCCCGCTGACTCTGTCCTAGTTGCTCTTCTCCCGCTCCAGCTGGCTCTTGAGCTTCTTGAGGTGGAGCTTGGCGACGTCCACCCAGTCCTTTTCCGAGGGCTGGGTACCAGCCAAGGCGATGTAACGCTCCCAGAGCGACACGGCCTCTTTCGGGTCGACTTTCTCGTAGACCAGAGCCAGGTTGTAGAGGGCGCCGGTGTTCTTCTTGTCGGCGTCCACCACCTTCCGGTACTCCTCGATGGCCTCTTTGTAGAGGCCCTTGTCCTCGTAGACTTCAGCCAGGCCCATTCGAGCGTCCAGATAGCCTGGATCCAGGTCGATGGCCTTCCGATACGCGGTCACCGACTCGTAGTACAGCCCCTTTTCCGAATAGTAGAGCTTGCCGAGGCTCACGTGCACGCGCGCATTGATCGGATTGAAGTCCAGGGCCTTCTGGTATGCCGTCACGGCGCCATCCACGTCACCCTTGGCGGCCTTGGCATCGCCCAGCCCGACATAGGCGTCGGCATAGAACGGCCGAAGCTCGATGGCTTTGGCGTAGGCCTCCACCGCCTGGTCGAAGAGCCGACGGGGAGCGGTGAGGAAGAGATCACCCAGGGCCTTGTACGGCTCGGGATAGGTCGGATCCAGCTGGGTCGAGGCACGGAACTGGGCGGCCGCCTTCCAGCGGTTGCCCAGGCTCTGGTGGACGACGCCCAGCGCGAACTGCGCCGCCACGAATTGCGGGTCGACCTCGATGGCCTTGGCGATATGCTCGATGGCCGCCTCGTTGCTCTCCTGCCCGCCGCGGTACGCGTTGAGACGGCCGCGGACGTAGGCCTCATAGGCGCGGGGCGAGTTGGTCGGCGCCGCCCATTTTTGCACCCGCGCGGCCTCGCTCTCGGTGAGCGTCACTTTGAGCGCCCGGGTGTACGCCAGCGAGATGGCGCGCAGCCGTTCGAGCAGCGCACCGTCCGGAACCGTCACCGGATCGAGGGCGCCGTGCTCGACGCGGTCGCCCTTGAGCTCGACGAACCGGGGCTGGACGAGAAGGTCCGGTCCGGCACGGCGGATCTCTCCGAAGAGAACGACATCGGCGCGCAGCGCCCGGCTCGCGGAGATGGCGGCGGTCTCATCCCACGCTTCGGGCTGGGGAAGCTGCCGGAGCCGCTCCCGCTCGATCTGGACGATGGCCGGCGCGTGGGCGAGCGCCAGCATGAGCGATTGCGCCACGCCTTCCCCGAGCCACTGCTCGTCGCGGCCGAGGTCGACGGTCGCGAAGGGCAGGATCACCACTCCCCGCGACTTGACGGCCGCATCGGCGTCAGCCCCGGACAGCAGCACCAGCCCGAGCGCCGCCAGGGCAGCGAAGCTAGGACGAAGTCGGGCTCTCATGCGCGGGCCCTCCTTTCCGCGACGAGCCCCTGAGCCGCGCCAGCAGCCGCGCGAGGGCCCCGGGCCCCACGCGGCGCAAGGCGATCTCAGGGATCAACATGACGGCCACGAGCCCCACCAGCCACGGCCACAACTCCAGGGTCAGGCGCGACCGGTGCCGGCTCTGGAGAAACGCGTCACGCGGCTCCGCCAGGATGCCGCCCCCCGTCAGCTCGGACAGCTCCCGGAGGAAAGCCTCGTCCACTCCCAGATCCCTGAACTCCTGACCATACGGTACCACCAGCCCCGCCAACTGCGAGCCAACCATCTGATCGGCGCGGCGCTGGGCCATTCCGACCAAGTAGACTCCCTCCTGGGGAGCCGGGAAGCGGCCGCGGTAGCGGCCGGGGCCGATCTGCTCCAGGTCGATGACAGTCCGCTGCTTGTCGGGGGCGACGACACCCACCTGGGTGTCGAGGAAGTTGATGAATTCGCCCCGGGGGTCGATCGCGTCGACCACGACCTCACCCCGGTCGTCGACGCGCGAGACGGCCGCGACCGTATCGCTCCGGGTGCCCGTCCTGAGCGTCCAGCGGGTGAGCTGGGCCCAGAACTTGTTGAATCCTGGCCACCGCACCCAGAGCACGCCCCACTTCGACTTGGCGTCCGAGGTGAAGGCCGCCGAGCGGCCGAGGCCGTAGCGCCACGTGGCCAGCAAAGGGTCCTCCTGGTGGGTCATCAACACCAGGTCGGCGGTGCCTTTCAACGTCGTGGCCACGTAGCCGCCCAGGGGCGGCGCCTCCCGCCAGTCGATCTCCTGGATGGCCTCGTTGGCGGGGTTCGCCAGCACCGGCTTGAAGGGCTGCTCGACCAGCGAGGCCTTGGAGGCCAGCTGCGTCTCGAGGGTGAAGATCCGCGGGATCGTCGCGTCGTCCTCGGTGTAGTAGAAGCGCCCGCGGCCCCACTTGGCGATGTCCACCATCAGGGGCACGTCGGCGTCCTTGCCGATCGCGACGGTCGAGACCGTGATCTTGTCCTTGGCCATCCGGCGCAGGAGCCCCTGGAAGTCGCCGCGTGTCATCTGCCCGTCGGACAGGAAGATCACGTGCTTCAGCAGGGCCGGCCGGTCGAAGAGCACCTGGTACGACTCTTTGAGCGCGGGATAGCCGTCGGTGCCGCCGCCGGCCTTGATGGTAGCGATGGCGTGGTGAATGGCCTGCTTGTCGCGCGCCGGGCGCAGCGGCGAGTCCCAGACGAACTCGGTGTCCCAGCTCATCACGCCGACCTCGTTCCGCTCGTCGAGCAGGTCCACGACGAGGTGGGAGGCTTCCTTGGCGATGTCGAGCTTGGTCACCTTCTCATCCCCGGTGGTCATGGCCATGGAGCCCGAGCGATCGATGGACAACACCACCGCGAGGCTTGGGATCTCGATCTTCTGCTTCACCTCCATGGTCACGGGCAGCGCTTCCTCGATGGGTGTCCGGTAGTAGCCACCGAGCCCGAAGCTCTCCTCGCCCCCGATCATGATGAGGCCACCGCCGTGCTCGCGGACGTAGTCGCGGATGTTCTCCATCTGCTTCTTCGTCATCTTGAGCGACGAAACGTTGGACAGGATGATGCCGTCGTACTTCTGCAGCCCTGGGAGGTCCTTGGGAATCCGCTCCGTCTCGACCACCGTGACGTCGACGTGCTGCGAGCGCAGCGCGGCCGCGAGGGCCTGGGCCTGGTCCCGATTCTTCTCGGCGAGCAGCACCTGGGGCCGGCCGCGCACGACAATGGTCCCGACGGCGCGGTTGTTCTCCTCGATCGTGTCGCCTTCGACTTCGACCGCTGCCTGGTAGACGTGGATTCCGCTCTGCTCCAGGGACTGGCGATAGCTGTAGACGTTCTTCCCGGGATTGAGCTTGATGACCTGGGAGCCGAGGAACTCTCCGTTGCGGAACAGCGCGAGCCGGCCTTGCGTCTCGGCCTGGCTCCATGCCACCACCTTCGCCTGGAAGGGCTCGCCGAACTTCACCTCCTGGGGCAGCACGAGGGATTCGACCACCACTTCCTGGGTGAACGTCAGCGGCGCCGGCACGTAGTAGATGTCGGCGCCGGCGTCCTTGGCGGCCTGGGCCACGGCCAGGGCGTTGCCCACGTTCTGGCGTCCGTCGGTGAGCAGCACGAAGCGGTTGGCGTGCCCGCTCGGCGTCGTCGCCAGGGCGAGCTGCAGCGCCTGGGCGAGGTTGGTCGCCCGCCCGGAGACCGAGGCCTGCGGCCGCTCGAGCCGGCTGCCCGTCTTCAGCGGCTGGTCGAGCACCGCGTCCTCACCGAAGACGATCAAGCCGGCCTGATCCCCCGGGCGCATCGCGCCCGCCGCCTGCGCCGCGAAGCGGTAGGCGTTCTCGCGCGCCGCCAGGCTGACGCTGTCCGACATGTCCAGCAGGAACATCACGTTGAGCCGATCCACGAGGCGCGGGATGGTGGGCCGCCCGAGGGCCAGCAGGAGCAGGGCCAGCAGGACGCACCGCACGCCGAGCGCCCACCGATCACCGAGCGAGAAGGGCAGACCGAGCCGGCCGCCGGTCTGCCGCCACCAGTAGAGGAAGCCCTCGATGACGAACACGGCCAGCGCGAGCAGCACGAACCAGCTCCACAGCTCCCGCTGGATGGGAACGGGTGGGGCCTCCGGGCGGGCGCCCTCGACGTAGCCCGGCACCGGGCCCGGGGTGAGGTCGGACTCGTCGGCGTTCATGAGGTTGACGGCGACACGCGTCTCCCCGCGGGGCGTGATCACCGTGTAGATGCCGACCTCGTCGGTCTCCGCAAAGCTGGCGACGCCCCGGTTGACCTGCGCCTTGACCGTCCGCCCCGACGGCGTCCGCACGGTGGCCGTGGTCACGCCGTGCTCGACCGGGAGCAGGATGGGCTGGCCGGCCTGCAGCTGGAGGCTCGACTGGTCGAGGCCGGCTGGGTGCAGCCAGCGCAGGCTCTTGGACAGCATGAGCGGGAAGGCCACGCGCAGCGGGAAATCGCTGCGGAACAGATCGAAGCCGAAGAAGACGGCCTTGCGATCGCGCTCCTCGAGCGTATAGACCAGCGGGCCGCCCACCGCTTCCACCAGGGTCTTGCCGGCCGCCAGAGGCCGCACGCGCAGAGCGTCCTCGATCGCCACCTTGGCGAAATCGATCTGGCGCATGATCGGGTGCTGACGGTCCCAATCCATGATGATCGGTGCGTCCAGGCGACCCAGCACCTCGAGCGGGACGTCCGGCGGCACCGTGTTGACCAGGATGTAGCGACCGCTGCCGACCCGCGGCGGGCTCACGCTGTCCACGACGACGACGTCGAAGCCCTCCATCCCGCCCGGATACTCCTCGGGCTTGCGAACCTCGAGCTTCACCTGCGGGTCGGTCTTGAGCACCTTCTCGAGGAAGAGGTTCCCGGGGCTCACGAGCAGGACATGGATCAGGCGCGGCGGCGGGATGACCGCGTAGGCGACATTGTCCGTCGCGAGATCGTCCACGACGTTGAGTCGCAGCTTGACGGTCCCGCCGTTGCGATCGTTGAAGGGCACCACCACGGCGCGACGCACCTGCGGCTCGAGCGTGAGCGACTTCTCGGCCAGCGGGTCGTCGTCCAGCGTGAGCTGGAACGAGAACGTCCGGGGCTCGTTCGAGAAGTTCACCACCGAGAGGAAGGCCTGGGAGTTGAAGGCACCGAAGTAGTTGCGCCGCACGGCCAGGCTGGTGATGCCCACGTTGTCGGAGCGCTGCCCGACGCCGACCCAGCGCACCCGGACGTCGTCGCCCTGGGCCTGAAGGGCGGCCGGGTGGGCGCCGTCCGTGAAGACGTAGATCTCGGCGCGGGGATCCTGGCCGACGAGCGCGCGCGCCGTGTGGATGGCCACGCCGAGCCGGTTCGGCAAATCCCGCGCCGACATGCCGCGAAGCGCTGAGACGACGCTGTCGTGGTCCCGGGTGAACGGCGCGATCACGCGCGGCTGCACGCCGGCCTCGATCACCATGACCTCGGCGCCCTGACCCAGCCGGCCCATGAGGGCCAGAGCCGCCCGCTGCGCCTGAACGAAGCGCGACGGCGGCACGTCCGTGGCCTTCATGGACGCCGAGGGGTCCATGACGATGGCCACCCGCTTGGCGCCGTGGCCCATGACGGTCGCCGCCGGACGGGCCAGGGCCACACTCAGGGCCAGGAGCGCCAGGATCTGCAAGATCAGCAGCGGATCGCGCTGCAGGCGCTGGAAGAACGTCGAGGCCTCCCGCTCGCGCAGCGCCGGATCCCACAGCAGAAGGCTCGATACCCGCATCTGCCGGCGCCGGACCTTGAGGAAATAGAGGAGGACCAGCGGGAGCGAGAGCGTGCTCAGCAGGAGGGCGAGCGGACTCAGGAAGCTCATCCGAGCAGCAGCCCCTTGAGCTGGCCCAGCATGAACTCCTCCACCGGGGTGTCCGTCACGACCCGGTAGTAGCTGATCTCGTTGGCACGGCAGAACGCCTCGGCGCGCTCGAGAAAATCGCGCAGCCGCTGGTGGTAGGTGCGCAGCGCCTCACCGTCGAGGGTCAGGTCCCGCTGTTCGCCTGTTTCGGCATCGGTCAACCGGAGATCGCCACCGAAGCTCGGGCTCACCTCGTCCGGCGACAGGACGTGGATCACGTGGACGTCGAAGCGCCGCTCGAGCAGCCCCTTGAGGCCTCGTTCGTAGCCGCCTGGATCCATCAGATCCGAAATCAGGACGGCGACGCCGGCCTCGCGGGTGCGGAGGGCATACGCCGCGAGACCGTCATTGAGCGCGGTGCCGCCGCCGGGCTCCAGCCGCGCGAGGAATTCCATCAACGGCAGCACCTGACCACGGCCGCGGGCCGGGCTGAAGCCTTCGGCCACTCGGTCGCGCAGCACGCCGGCGCCGACCCGCTCCAGGTTCACGAGCCCGACGAATCCTAGTCCCGCGGCCAACCGCGCGGCGAAGTCCAGCTTGGGCGGCGTGCCGAACTCCATGGAGGTCGATCCGTCCACCAGCAGGTGCAGACAGAGGTCTTCCTCGTCCACGAACAGCTTGAGGTAGAGGCGGTCGAGGCGGGCGTAGACATTCCAGTCGACGTAGCGGATGTCGTCGCCGACACCGTAGGGACGGTAATCCGAGAACTCGACGCTGATGCCCTTGCGAGGGCTCCGGCGCTCGCCTTTCACGCGGCCGCGGAAGGCACGCCGTGAGAGGAGCGAAAAGCGCTCGAGCTGGGCCAGGAAATCCGCCGAGAGCAGCTCCTGGTCGGATCGGACCGTCGACACGGCGCTATTTCTCGTCCAGCGACTGGAAGTATTCCTTCACCTGCCCCTGGAAGTCGCGCGGCACCTGCTCGCGCGCGATGGATTCTTCCATCATCTTCCGGTATTGCCCCAGCACGCCCAGGTACTGGAGCCGGGAGGGCATCTGGGCGCCGCGCCCCACCATGTTGGTGTCCAGCCCTTCCTTCCGGCCCGATCGGGTCTCGCCCTCGACCCCGACGTCGTAGGGCGTGCCGCGCAGCCGCGCCGTCGGATCGCCCTTGGGGCTGGCGCTCTTTCCGCGTCCCGGCATCATGCCCTCGCCCTCGGGGAAGTCACCCTCGTCGCCCGGGCCGCCCTGCTGGCCGGCGCCGCGGTTGCGCCCGCGCTGTCCCCGCCGTTCGTCCTCGCGCCCGCCGCGCAGGTTCTTGCCGTCCCGACCCCGGTCCTCCATGGCCCGCATCTTCGAGAGCGCGCGCTCCATGGCTTCCAGCGCTTTGTCGTTCTGGCCCCCCTCGAGCGCCTCCATCCCTTCGAAGACGTCGCCGCTCCAGGTGTTGGGACCACCCTTGCGCCCGAGGCGCTCCATCTCGTTCAGCAGCTCGCGCAGTTTCTCGGGTGAGATCTGGCTGGGATTGAGCCCTCCGCGGAGGGCCTTCGCCTTCTGGAAGATGACCTTGGTCTGGCTCTGGGTGAAGTCGCGCTGCAGGTCCGGCAGCCGGTCGAGCTGCTCGAGCATGCGGATGCGCTCGTCACCCCGCTTGAGGAACGAATTGAAGTCGGGGGCGCGGCCACCCAGCGACGTGTCCTTGAACACGGCGGCGAGGTCGCCGGGCTGGCTCAGTCCCCCTCCCCCGAGCCGCGGCGAGAGGTTCCGCTCCTGGACGTCAGCACGCTGAACCGCCTCGGGGCGCGCGCCCCGGGGACGCTCAGCGCTCTGCAGGTCGCCCGCCCTGCTGGCGGGCTTTTCCTCCTCCTCCTCCCGCGAGGCCGAGAAGCTCGGCATGCTCCCCTGGGGAATCGGGACCGGCGGCGCCACCGCCAGCAAGATCCCAACGGCGAGCGGCAGCGGGAGGAACCGGGCGTCGCGCGGCAGGCGCCGGGGGATGATCTGCTTGCCCTCGAGACGCTGGGCATGAGCGACGGCGTCCGCGACCAGGGCCTCGACGATGGGCGTCCGGTCTGGTCGGTCTGCCCATTCCAGCGCCGTGGCCACGCGATCCTGGAGCGCATAGCCGCGATCGGCGAGTCTCGCAGGCTCCTGCGCGGGAACCTTCAGCAGAAGGCCGTAGAGCGCGCCGGCGGCCGCGCCGGCGACGAGGAGCGCGCCCGACAACAGCAGGGCCGTCGGGCCGAGCGGCTCCTTGAAGAGCAGCGGCGGGACTGCCGCGATCGCGCCCCAGAGGAGCCCGCGCAGCCCATAGTGTTCGACGCGGCGCAGACGGATCTGGCGGGCTACGTCCGCGACCAGCCGCTCCAGGACGATCCGGTCGGCCATCGGGTCCTCCTGCTCTACTCTATCGGAGGAAGACTTCCTTCTGAGAACCGCTCAGGCTCTCCGCCGCCTCGACGATCTCTCCAATCAGCCGGTCGACGTCCACGCCCTCGGCTTCGCCCTCGAAGTTGAGGATGATGCGATGCCGCAGCGCCGGCAGCGCCAGCGCGCGCAGATCCTCCACGGCCACGTTGAACCGGCCTTCCGCGAGGGCACGCACCTTGGCGCCCAGGACCAGCGCCTGCGCGCCCCGAGGGCTGGCGCCGTAGCGCACGAAGCGCCGCGCCTGCTCCGGGGCCCGCTCCCACTG
>DASSSH010000098.1:0-10609 GCA_035708525.1 Candidatus Methylomirabilota bacterium | reverse complement strand
GCCGATTTGTCCTTCGGCAGATCGATCATGAACGGCTCGCCGAGCTCTTCCCACGACAGCGTCGCCTCGATCCCATCGCCTTTGACCCACTCCATGTAGCTCGAGCGCTGATCGCCCGAGGCCTGCACTCCCGCGAGCCGGACATATTTCATCGAGTCGAGCGCGGGCACGCCCCGGAACGACCCGAAGGACGCGACGAACTCCGTGGCGAGCCAGCGCGCCAGCGGCTCGTTGTCGGTCACGCAAACGTTGAAGGCCTCGGGCAGGGAGGTGTCCAGCATGGGTGATTCGAGCAGGACCAGCGCATGGCCGCGGCCGTAGGGCGACACGACCACGCGGAAGAAGCTCACGAGCGTGACAAAGGGCCCATCGGCGGTCTCCTTGAGGTACATGCCGGGATTCTCCCCGGACCAGTCGACGGCGCCGGGATGGGCGAGGGGGCGCTCGGTCATGGGCCCATATGATACACCGTGGTAGACTCGCGGGGCGATGACCCGATCCGAGATCCCCACGCCCGCGCTCCTGCTGGATCTGGACCGTTTCGAGCGAAACATCCGGAAGATGGCCGACCACGTCAAAGCCGCCGGCAAGAAGCTCCGCCCGCACGCCAAGACCCACAAGTGTCCCGAGATCGCCCGGCGCCAGATCGCGGCCGGCGCCGTCGGCGTCTGCGTCGCCAAGGTCGGGGAGGCCGAGGTCATGGCGGCCGCGGGGATCCGGAACCTGCTGATCACCACCGAGGTCGTGGGACCGGAAAAGGTCGGCCGGCTGCTCAAGGTGCTCGAGCGCCAGCCGGAGACCCTGGTGGTCGTCGACAATCCCGTCAACGTGACGGAGCTGGGGAAGGCGGTGGCGCAGGCCGGCCGGGTGCTCAACGTCCTCGTGGACGTGGAAGTCGGCGGCCGGCGCACCGGCATCGAGCCGGGCGAGCCCGCGCTGGATCTGGGACGGCTCGTCACGGCCCAGCCGGCCCTCAATCTCCGAGGGCTGCAGGGCTATGCGGGGCACTGCGCCCACGTTGCGGGCTTCGAGGAGCGCCGGCGAGCCTCGCGCCGCTGGATGGGCCGGCTCATGAAGACCCGCGAGCTGTTCGCCAAGAACGGTCTCCCGGTGGAGATCGTCAGCGGCGGCTCGAGCGGTACCTTCAACATCGACAGCGAGCTCGACGGGCTCACCGAGCTGCAGGCGGGCTCCTACTGCGTGATGGATCTCGACTACCGGCGGATCGGCGGGCCGAAGGGCCCCGCCTACGACGACTTCGAGATGGCGCTGACCGTGCTGACCACGGTGGTGAGCGTGCCGAGCGCCGAGCTGGCCATTGTGGACGCGGGCTTCAAGGCCTTCTCCACCGACAAGCCGTTCGTGCCCGAGCCGGTCGAGTGGCCGGGCGTGGAGTACTCCTGGGCGGGCGACGAGCACGGGCGGCTGACGGTCACCCAGCCGGGGCGGCGGCCGCCGCTCGGGGAGCGCATCGAGTTCTTCCCCCCGCACTGCGACCCGACCATCAACCTCTACGACCGGTTCTACGCGATGCGGGGGGACGAGGTCGAGGCCATCTGGGAGGTCTCGGGGCGCGGCCGCTCCCAATAAGCTGCTGGGCTTCGCCGGCCTGCGGCAACCCTCGGTACGCCGGCTCAGCGAAAGCGAGGTAGCCAGCGCGGCACCCGCCGGCAGTACTCTTCATAGGCCGCGCCGAACTTGCGCCGCAGGGTCGGCTCTTCATAGACCAGCACGAAGGCATGCACGATCAGCCACACGATCGCGGCGTACAGGAGCAGCCGGCGGGACTCGAAGAAAAGGCTTTCCCCCAGCAGGACGAGCAGAACGCTGACGTACATCGGGTTGCGCACGTAGCGGTACAGCCCCTGGGCGACGAGCGTGCGCGGGGGATCGATGGGCGCCGGCGTGCCCAGCCCCTTTGTCGCGAAATCCCACGCGCACCACAGATAGCCAAGCGCGCCTGCCGCCATGGCCGCAATCCCGATGAAGCGCACGCCGCCCGGCAGGCGCGGCGCGATCTCCGACTGCGCTGACAGAATCCGGTAGGGCACGTAGCCCGCCACCGTGCCAGGCACCAGCACGGTAAAGACCAGGGTCTTCGCGATGGCGGCTATCTTCGCAGATCGGGCTGACACGATCGAGACCTTGGAAGGGACAGGGGGGCAGGTGGCTCAGAGCCGCGTCGCGATGAGCTCGGAGGCCTCCGCCGAGGTCCGCACCGGAATGATCTCGAAGTCGATGAGGTCCTTCCACGCGCCCGTCCAGACGGAGAAGAGCGCCGCGTCCTCGGTGCGCATGAGCTGATAGCACGTCCTGAAGTCGAGGTCGACCCAGCTGGACACGTACTCGAGTCCGGGCGGAGTCATGCGCCCCCGATCTCGCGCCCGGCGATACACCTCCACCGCCGTGCCGTCCTTGAAGCGCTCGATCACCATGTAGAGCATCCTGAGCCCCTGTGTGCCGAGGGTCAGCGAGAGCCGGGATCCCAGTAGCGCTGGAACACGTCCCAGACCTCGTCCGCGCTGCGGGCCTGGAAGATCTCGGTCCGGCAGCTCGTCGCGTGGTCCAGCCCTTCCGCGTACCAGGCCAGGTGCTTCTTCATCTGGATCAGCGCGTACTTCTCCCTGAAGTGCGCGCGGATCAGCCCGCAGTGCCGGGCGATGATGTGTGCCTTGTGCTCGCGCTGCGCGGCGGGCGTGAGGGTGTCGAAGCCCTCGTCGAAGATCCACGGGTGGCCCAGCGCGCCGCGTCCGATCATCACCGAATGGCAGCCGGTCTCGGCCATCATGGCGCGCGCCTCGGCGATGGAGCGCACGTCACCGTTGCCCGTCACCGGGATGCCGACGGCGTCCACCACTTCCCTGATGATGGTCCACGGCGCCTTGCCGGTGAAGCGCTGCGAGCGCGTGCGCGGGTGCACCGTGATGGCGTCCACGCCTTCGCTCTCCGCCATCTGGGCCACCTCGACGGCGTTGAGGTGCTCGTCGTCCCAGCCGCCGCGGATCTTGACGGTGAGCGGCACCGAGAGCGCCTTGCGCAGGGCGCGCAGGATGAGCGCGGTCCCGCCCACGTCGCGCATGAGCGCGGCGCCCTTGCCCTTGGCTGTGATCTTGGGCATGGGGCAGCCCATGTTCAGATCGACGATGTCCGCGCCGAGGCGCTGGCACTTCTCGGCTGCCCGCACGAGCAGCTCCGTGTCCTTGCCGAGGAGCTGCATGGCCAGCGGCCGCTCCTCGGGGTAGTAGGCGGCGATGGCGTCGGCATGCGGGTGGTTCATCAGTAGCGCGGCGGCGTCCATCTCCTCGGTCGTGGTCAGGCCGCTGCCGCACTCCCGCGCGATGAGGCGGAAGGGAGCGTTGGTGATGCCGGCCATCGGGGCCAGCCGCATCACCGACCTGATCTCGACATCGCCGATCTTCATGGTTCGATCTCTCTGGCCTGATCCGGGCGCTCAGGCCCGGTTCACCAAGTATACGCCGAGTGCGATGACGAGCCCGCACGCCACGAGGACCGCGGTGATGGGCTCGCCCAGGATGAGCCAGGCCAGCAGCGCGGTGCAGACGGGCGTGAGATAGGCGTAGGCGCTGGCCGCGCCGGCGGTGAGCCGCTTGAGGCCGAAGTTGAAGAGCAGATTGGAGCCGACCGTCACGGCGACGGCCATGTAGAGGACCAAGGCCCAGCCGAGGGGGCTCAACCTGACCGCGGCGGCTGCGACAGCCTGGCTGTGGCTCACGCCCGTCAATACGGCGAGCACCCCGAAGCCGATCAAAGAAGCATGCGCGGTCACCAGCGGGGCGTCGTGGCGGCGCAGCAGATCCTTGGAGCAGAGGATGTAGGCGATCCAGGAAAACGAGTTGGCCACCATGAAGCCCATGCCGAGGACGTGGTGCTCGCCGCCGCCGGCGCGCCGGCCGAGCAGGACCAGCGCGAGGGTGCCGGCCAGTGCCAGGCCGAGCCCCGCCAGCTGGCGGTGGCTCGCGCGCTCACCGAAGACGAGCGCGGCCAGGAGCAGCACCCAGGCTGGCTCGGTGAGGCGCACGAGGGAAGCGTTGGCCGCGGTCGTATAGGACAGCGCGTAGTAGATGGTGAGGTTGAAGATCGGCACGACGGTGACGCCGGCCCAGAAGAGCAGCCAGCGCTCGCGGCGCGAGTAGGGCGCGGCGGCGCGCCCGAAGACGAGCGCGTAGGGCGCGTAGAGCGCGCAGGCGATGGCGTAGCGCAGCCAGGTCAGCGCGAGCGGGTCGATCTCGCGCAGGACGAGCTTGATCGTGACGGCGTTGGAGGCCCAGAGCAGCACGGCCAGCAGCAGCGCTGCCGCCGCGCCGGACGGGCGAAGCGTGAAAGAAGCCACCTAGAGGGTCTGCTTGTAGACGACGCCCCCCTTCATGATGACGTGGAGGTTGTCCAGGTTCTGGAAGACCCGCAGGTCCTTGAGCGGGTTGCCCTTGACGACGATCAGGTCGGCATACTTGCCGGCTTCGACGCTGCCGATCCTGTCCTCCATCCGGAAGATCTCGGCGTTGACGCGCGTGGCCGAGAGCAGCACTTCCATGGGCTTCATGACCTGCCCCTTGAGCTCGAACTCGACGGTGCGCTGCGACTGCATGTCGCCCAGCAGGTCCGAGCCCGAGCCGATCTTGCAGCCGGCACGATAGGCGTAGGTCAATCCCTCGACGCTCTTCTCCCGTGCCATGTTGATCTTCTGGAGCTGGTGCTCGGTGATGCCGTAGGCCTTGCCCTCACGCCAGATGGCCTCGTAGGTGATCATGGTCGGCACGAGATAGGCGCCGGCCTTCTTGATCTCCTTGGCGCCCGCCTCGTCGATCAGATTGCCGTGCTCGATGGAGCGCACACCAGCCTCGAGCGCGCGGCGCACCGCCGAGCCCGAGTAGGCATGGGCCAGGACGTATTTGCTGACCGCGCGCGCTTCCTCCACGGCCGCGCGCATCTCCTCCACCGTGTACTGGGTGGTGTCGAGCTCGTCCGAGGGGGACATGGCGCCGCCCGAGGCCATAAGCTTGATCTGGTCCACGTCGCGGCGGAGCTGTTCGCGCGCGGCCTTGCGGACCTCGTCGGGGCCGTCGGCGATGACGCCCACCATGCCCACGCAGCAGTCGATGGGCTCGATCCACTCCGAGCGGCGCCGCTTGTCGCCGTGGCCCCCCGTCTGGGAGAGCACGCGGCCCGAGACCAGCATGCGCGGGCCAGGGAAGAGCCCCGTGCCGACCGCCTCGCGGAAGCCATAGTCGGCGCCGCCGGCGTCCCGCACCGTGGTGAAGCCCTGCATCAGCGCCTGCTCGATCCGGCGTAGCGACTTGGCCGCGATCAGGCTCGGCGGGTTGTAGCGGTGCTGTTCGGCGATGTTGCCCTCGACCGCGCAGACGTGCACGTGGGCGTCTGTCAGCCCCGGCATCAGCGTGCGGCCCTTGCAGTCGAGCGTCTCCACCTTGCCCTTGAGGGCGCCGACCTTGCCGGAGCGGAGCACGTCCTTGATCCGCTCACCTTCGACGACGACGGCGGCGCCGTCGATCGGCTCCTTGCTGGCGCAGTCGATCAAGAACGCGTTGGTGAGTACCGTGATGCCGGCCATGGTTGCCTCCTGGCGATTGAACTGGGTCAGCCCGGGGATTCTAGCAGGCCTGAGCCTGACGCGGAGCGACAGGAGTCCTGCCCGCCGTCGGGCGAAACGCCGCCGGCCCGGCCGGGCCGACTGCTCCAAAAGTATCTGATTTAGTGGACTCCATGCACTGGCACGAGGAGTGCGTGTCTATCATGGCGTGAGCTCCAGGGTTCGAGGCCTATCTACCGATCGGCCGGCGCAGGGGGAACGCGCCGATGAGGTGAGGCCATGCCGTGGGACACGTGGTACGACCTGAGCGTCAGGGAGCTGAGCGACTTAACGGATCCAGCAAAGGAAAAGCTGAGCGAGGCCGAGGAGACGGCCGGCGCTCCGCCAGTCCCCGCTGAAGCTGAAGGGGAAGACGAGCAGACCACCGCGTAGGCAGCTCGCCCCGCAGCCCTGCAGCGTCGACCGCCGCTGATTCCGTCGTGACCGAGGCCAAGCGTCCGTTCTGCGCCGGCTACCGCGCGACCACCTTCGCCTCGTACATCCAGACCTTCTCATCGGCGCGCGGCGACCAGTCGATCCAGTTGGCCACGCCATAGAGATCGTGCTGCTGCCAGAGGAAGACCCACGGCACCTCGTCGTGGACCATCTGCTGCAGCTCCGCCCAGGCCTCGAGCCGCTTCTTCGGGTCCACCACGGTGATGGCCTGGGCGATCTTGGCCTCGATGGCCTTGTTGCCGCCGTAGGAGGAGTAGGTCTGGTTGCCCTGGAAGAGCGACTCGATCACGTTCTGGGCATCCAGCGACGGCCCCCAGCCCAGGAAGAACATGTCCCCGGTGGTGCGGTTCTTGATCTTGTCCAGGTGCACGCCCCACTCGTTCACCACCACGTTGACCTTGATGCCGAGCCTGCCGAGCTGGGAGGCGATGGCGAGGGAGACGTCCTTGTCGAGCGGGTAACGTCCCGAGGGTGTGTCGAGCGTCAACGCGAGCTTGGCCGGGTCGATGCCGGCTTCCTTGAGCAGAGCCTGCGCCTGCGCCGGGTCGTGCTTGAGGCATTGGGGCTTGGGCGAGTAGTCTACGTTGAGCGGTGAGAGCGGGCCGCACATCTTGGAGGCGCGCCCCTTGAGCACCTGCTGGATCAGCTCGTCCACGTTCACGGCGTGATGGATCGCCTTGCGCACCCGCAGATCCTGCATCGGCCCGGGCTTGAGATTGACCAGCGCCAGGTAGTTGATCCGCGAGGACACCGTGCTGCGCACCTTCGCCTTGCCGCTCCGGTCCACGGCCTCCACGGTCTGAGGCGGGACATCCTTCATGATGTCCACTTCGCCGGCCAGCAGCGCCGCCAGCCGCGCGCTGAACTCGGGGATGAAGCGGAATGTGACGCGGGTCACCTGGGGAGCGCCCTGCCAGTAATCCGGGCTGCGCTCGACCACCAGCTTCTCGTCACGCGCCCACTGCACGAACCGGAAGGGCCCGGTGCCGATGGGCTTGGCGGCCAGGGCCTGCGCGCCCTGCTCCTTGAGCGCCTTGGGGGGCATCGGCAGGAAATCCGTCGCGGCCATGCGATCGATGAGGCCGGGCCAGGGCTTCTCGGTGATGAAGCGGACGGTGTAGTCGTTGACGATCTGGACTTCCTTCACCTGCGCCCAGCGGGGCAGATAGTGGGTCTTGTTGGCCGGGTCCTTGATGTACTCCAGCGTGGCCTTCACGCTCTGGGCGTTGAAGGGCTCCCCGTTGTGGAACCGGACGCCCTGGCGCAGCGTGAACTCCCAGGTCGTGTCGTTGACGATCTTCCACCCGGTCGCCAGCATCGGGGCGGGCTTGTAGGTCTTGGGATCGCGGTCCACCAGCCGGTCGTACATGTGCTCGACCATGTTGTTGGTGGTCCAGTCCACGATGGTGTTGGGCAGCAGGGTGCGCGGCTCGGCCGCGAAGGCGACCACGACTTCCTTGGTGCGCGCGCGGTCCTGGGCGGCGCCCGGAACAGCCACGGCGAGGAGCACGGCGAGCACCGCCAGCGTCTTCACGAATCGCATGGGAGATCCTCCTTGGGTCCGTCAGCGTGAGAGCGTCTTGACATAGCGGAGCACGCCGCGCTCGTTCTCGTAGCCGAGGCGATTCAGCGAGTCCCAGAAGCCGATGCCGAGCGCGTTGCGGCCCTCGACGATGGCGGCGATGCGGCGGGCGCCCCGCTCCACCAGCCAGCGCTCGACCGCCTCGACCAGGGCCAGCGCGAGCCCCCGCCGCCGGTGCTCGGGCGCCACCGCGAGGCGGTAGATGTTGCCGCGCCAGCCGTCCCAGCCGCCGATGACCGAGCCGACGACGCGGCCGCCGTCGGTGGCGACGAGGAAGGCCGCGCCGGGCTCCCGGCAGAGCCGCTGGAGCTGCTCGATCGTATCGGTGGCGCTGGGGAAGGCCTGGGCGTGGCGCCAGAGATCGAGGACGGCCGCGGCCTCCTCGCGGCGGCAAGGCCTGATGGGAATCTCCGGTGCGCGCATCGTCGGCTCTCTCTAGACGCGGAACTTCGGGTCGAGCACGTCGCGCAGCCAGTCGCCGACCAGATTGATGCCGAGGGCGGTCAGCGCCAGCGCGGCGCCCGGGAAAGCGGCGAGCCACCAGGCGACGTAGAGATAATCGCGGCTCTCCGAGAGCATGCTGCCCCAGGCAGGCGTCGGCGGCTGCACGCCGAAGCCGAGGAAGGAGATGGCGGCCTCGGCCACGATGAACTGGGAGAACTGCAGGCTCGCCACGATGATGATCGAGGGCGCGACGTTGGGCAGCACATGGCGGAACAGGATGCGCGCCCGCCCGGTCCCGAGCGCCGCCGCGGCCTGAACATACTCGCGCTCCTTCACCGACAGCACCTCCCCCCGGACCACGCGAGCATACACGACCCAGCCGGCGGCTGACAAACTGAGGATGATGTTGCGCAGCCCCAGGCCGACGATGGCGTTGATGGTCAGCGCCAGCAGGATGAAGGGGAAGGAGAGCTGCACGTCGGCGATCCGCATGAGGACGGTGCCCGGCCAGCCGCCGAAGAAGCCGGCGACGAGCCCGAGGATGCCGCCGACCACGGCGGTGACCAGCACCGTGCAGAGGCCGATGAACAGCGCGATGCGCGCGCCGTAGAGGACGCGCGAGAGCAGGTCTCGGCCCAGCAGGTCGGTGCCGAGCGGATGGCCCGGCGTGCCGGGCGGCTTGAGCCCGGCGGCGAAGTCGCTCTGGGCAGGGTCGTGGCCCGAGAGCCAGGGCGCCGCCAGCGCTGCCACCACGACGAGGGTGACGAGGCCGAGGCCAAGCCAGCCCAGCCCGTGGCGCCGGAGTCGACGAAGCGTCACGCGCGATCTCCCACTCGCGTGCGCGGGTCGAGCCAGCCGTAGAGCAGGTCCACGCCGAAGTTGATCAAGGTGTACGTGACCGAGATCAGGAAGACGGCGGCCAGCACGACGGGGAAATCGCGGTTGAGCAGCGCCTGGACCGTGAGCCGGCCGAGCCCCGGCCAGGCGAAGATCGTCTCGGTGATGACGGCGCCGCCCAAGAGCTGCCCCGTCTCGAGCCCCGCGAGGGTCACGATGGGGATGGCCGCGTTCTTCAGCGTGTGCTTGCCGATGACGACCAATTCGGCGAGGCCCTTGGCGCGGGCGGCGAGGATGTACTCTTCGCCGAGCGTGTCGAGCACCGAGGAGCGGGTGAGCCGCGCGATCCGCGCTGCATAGAACGAGGCCAGGACCACGCAGGGCATGATGTAGTGGAGGGGCCCGCCGATGCCGCCCGTGGGCAGCCAGCCCAGGCGCACCGAGAAGAAATAGATGAGCATGAGCCCCAGCCAGAAACCGGGTACCGCCTGGCCCAGCACCGCGCCGCCCATGCCGAGAAAGTCGACGACCGTGCCCCGCTTCATCGCCGAGATCAGGCCCACGGGAACGGCCAGGCAGAAGGTGAGCAGGAGCGCCCAGGCTGCCAGCGCCAAGGTGGCGGGCAGCCGCTCGAGCACCAGCCCGAGCGCGTCACGCCGGTAGCGGAGCGACTCGCCGAAGTCGCCCTGCGCCGCCCGCGCCACGAAGCGGCCGTACTGGACAGCCAGCGGATCGTTGAACCCCAGACGCTGGCGGAACTCGTTGACGTCCTTGGCCTGGATGTCCATGGGCAGGAAGAGCAGCACCGGATCGCCGCCGAGCCGCATGAGGAAGAAGACAGCCGTGAGCGAGAGGAAGACGACCAGGGCCGTCTGGCCCAGGCGCGAGAGGAGGTAGGCGCGCACGCCGGGAGTGTACCAGACTCTGCGCTTGACACAGACCTCCACCGGAGGTCAGATGACTCCCGATGGCGGTCAAGCCAGCGTCGAGCCCATTCGGTAGCCCGACGCGCACACGCGTCCTACTCGCTCTCCGCCTCCTGAGCGAGAGTTACCCCCGTGAGCTCGCGCGACTGCTGGACCTGCCCCTCTCTGTCGTACAGAAGGGGGTGCGAACCTTGGAGCTGGACGGGCTCGTGGCAAGCCGACTCGTCGGACGGACCCGGATCCTGCAGCTTGAGCCGCGCTATTTCGCGAGGGACAGCCTCGATCAGTTCCTGCAGCGCCTCGCAGAACCCGAGACGGATCTCCGCCGTCGGGTGGCTAACCTGCGCCGGAGGCCGCGGCGAATCGGGAAGCCACTCTGATGCTGTCCGAACGATGCCAGAGTGGCACGGTGATCCGTATACCTGACGCGTCCCACGGCTTCGAGCCGCAAAGCCGCAGGCGCACGCTCGAGGCCAATCCGTGCTAGGCTGCGCCAACCCCCGGCGATCTAGAGTGATGTTTGAAGAGATGAAGGATGGGACCAGGTGACTTCGTTCTTGTGTGCGTGCTTGCCGGAACGGGCTTGCTGTGTCTGTTCTTGGCCGCGAGAGGCCTGAGGACACGGAAGCTCATTTTCAAGAGAGGCACGGCCGGATACGAAGACTGCGTGCCTCTTTTTTGGACTCAGATCGTCGTAGCGCTCGTCATCGGTTTCGCAAGTATCGCGGCGGCGGTATGGGGTGTCCTTGAGCTGGT
>DASSSH010000097.1:0-5296 GCA_035708525.1 Candidatus Methylomirabilota bacterium | reverse complement strand
GAACAGCTCGGAGATGAGCTCGATCCACCGGTGGCCGTGGCCCGCGCGGGAGGAGTCCCGGAGCTTGACGGTCGGCGCGTGGAGAACCTTGTTGATGATCGCCTGGGAGAGCGCGTCCAGGACGCGCCGGGTCTCTTCGTCAGCCTGGGGCAACCGTGCCAACGCCCGCTCCACTTCCGCGAGCCGGATCGCATCCAGCTTCTCCCGCAGCGAGACGATGGTGGGCACGACCTCGAGGTCCTTCAGCCGCTCCGTGAAGCGCTGGACCTCGCGCTGGACCAGCGCCTCGGCGCGCTGGGCCTCGCGCTGGCGCTCCCGGAGGTTGGACTCGACCACCCCGCGGAGATCGTCCACGTCGTAGCAGAAGACACTGTCCAGGTGGTTGACCGCCGGCTCGACGTTTCGGGGCACCGCGATGTCGATGAAGAAGAGCGGCCGGGACCACCGCGCGTGCAGGGCCTGCTGGACCTCCGCGGCGCGGATGATGGGCTCCGGCGCCGCGGTCGAGGTGATCACGATGTCCACTCCCGCCATGGTCGCGTGGAGCTGCTCGAAGGGCACGGCCGTGCCCGACAGGGTTCGGGCCAGCTCCTGGGCGCGGCTCCACGTCCGGTTGGTCACGTACACCGGCAGCGTGCCCTGCTCCACCAGGTGCCGGGCGGCCAGCTCACCCATCTCACCGGCGCCGACCAGGAGAACCGACTTGCCTTCCAGGCTGCCGAAGATCTTGCGCGCCAGCTCCACCGCGGCGAACGGCACGGAGACCGCGAGCCGCCCGACTTCGGTCTCGGTCCGCACTTTCTTGGCCACGTTGAAGGCTTGGGTTATGAGCGAGTGGAGCAGCGGACCGACGGTGCTCGCCGACTGCGCCAGCGCGAAGGCGTCCTTGACCTGGCCCAGGATCTGGGGCTCGCCCAGAATCATGGAGTCGAGGCTCGCCGCGACCCGGAACGCGTGACTCACCGCCTCCTCCTCGACCTTCGTGTAGAGCAGCGGCTCGACCTCCTGGAGCCGGATGCCCCGCTGGGCCCCGAGCAGGCTGAAGGCGGCCGAGCGCGCCTCGCCGGGGACCTCGGCGACACCGTAGACCTCGACGCGATTGCAGGTCGAGAGGATCATCACTTCGGTGAGCAGACCGCGGCCGAAGAGGTCGCCGAGGATCTGGCGAATCTTGTCCTCTTCCAGCGCGAGCTGCTCTCGCACCTCGAGCGGCGCGCTCCGGTGACTCATCCCGGCGACGAACACGGAGGCCATCACCCGCTCCGGTCAGGAGCCATGACGCCCCTGGAACAGCACCCCCGCGCCGAGCGTCAGCAGGAGCGCGCAGAAGCCCACGATGGCGAAGTAGGCCGCGCGCCGCCCCCGCCAGCGGCCCACGGCGCGGCCCGCGAGCGTCGCGGCATAGACGAGCCACATGACGATCGAGAAGAGGGCGAGCGGATCGTAGACGAACACACTGCCCCACGAGCGTCCCGCCGAGAAGACCCCGAGGGCGAGCCCGACGGTCAGGAAGGGAAAGGCCACCGTGAGGGTCGTGAAGGTGAGGCGGTCCAGCGTCTCGAGCGAGGGCAGTCGGTAATAGAGCGTGCCCGGGCGCTTGGCCTTGAGCTGGTGGTCCTGGAGCAGATACATGAGCGCCCCGCCGAAGTTCAGCACGAGGGCCGCGAGGCCGACCAGCACTAGGGCGACGTGGAACACCACCCAGCCGCTCTGCACCTGCGGCTCGAAGGCCAGGTGGCGGAGCCCCGTCGGCAGCGCCAGACCCAGCGCCAGCACCACGGGGAGCACGAAGGCGCTCAGCACCCGGATGTCGTAGCGGCGCTCGACCCAGATCTCGAAGAACACGGCTGCCCAGATCACCACCGACACGACCTCGGCCAGCGAGAGGATGGGGATCCGGCGCAGCTCCACGCCCCGCGCGATGATGGCCAGGGTGTGGCAGATCCAGCCAGCCTGGGTGAGCAGCAGCGTGAACCGGGTGAGCGCCTCGCGCCGGCCGAAGAACGAGCCCACGGCGGAGACGGCGGCGACGATATACGCAGTCAGCGCCACGTCGAAGAGCACCGCGTTCACGGCGGCCGGCCTCAGTCCTGGGCGTCAGGCGGCAGGAGATGAACGAGGGTCGGCGTCGCGCGCCAGTACCCCTCCCGCGTCGCGTAGAGATCCAGGTGGGGCGAGCTCCAGTCCTCGACCAGCGGGGAGCCGGCGTTCCAGCGCTGCCGGCGGTCGACGCCTTTGAGATAGCCGCGGCACACGCGACAGGCTTCGACAAAGTAGCCTTCCTCGATTCCCTCGGCCACCAGACGCACGAGGTCCTTGGCATCCCACGTGTCGCAGAACGGGCACTTGAGCCGCGGGGCGATCCAGGCCCCGCCGCAGAGATGGCAGGACAGCCGCCGCCGGCCGTCCTCGATCAGATCACCGTAGCCCGGCGCGCCGCCGCACCAGGGGCAGACGCCCCGGGACCAGGCGCCCTCGGGAAGCGTCCGCGTCCCCTCGAAGTAGGTCTCCAAGGCCGGACGAAGGGCGGCGGGACCGAGGAAGGCGCCGAGATGGGTGGCGAGCTTGAAGCGCTCCTGGAGAAAGACCGCCGGATCCCGGTCGGGGCGAGGCAGCAGCACGCCCGGGCCGATCTCCCGGTGGTCCCAGGCCTCGGCGAACCGCTGGAAGGCCCCGGCGGCCTCGGGGCCATCGGCGGCCAGTCGCTCCATCACGGGTCCGAGCAGCTCCTCAACTGCATCGGGAGCGATCGAGGGCTCCGCTTCCGCCCCGAGCGGCACCCCGCGCTCCCAGCGCGCGCGGCACTCCTCCAGGCTCCACCGCAGCGGCTGAAGCAGCGCGGGCGGCTTCCAGCCAGCCCAGCCCTCGAGGATGGCGGTCCAGAAGCCGAGCGGCTCGCGGAGAGCCCCGCGGCGCGCCAGGGCCTCCTCCCATTCGGCGAGGAGCTTCGGGTAATCGGGCATCGTCAGTCCGCCGGCTCCAGGTCGAGCGCGTCACCCGCGTAGAGGTTCAGACTGTCCTGACGCAGGTACCCCACCACCGTGATGCCGAGCTGCTCGGCCAGGGCCACCGCCATCTCGGTCGGCGACGTTCGTGAGGCGACCACCGGCACGCCCATGCGCGCCGCCTTGAGCAGCATCTCCGACGAGATCCTCCCCGTGGAGAGCAGGATGCGATCCACCGTGGGAATGCCCTTGAGGAGCGCCTGGCCTTTGAGCTTGTCCACGGCGTTGTGGCGCCCGACGTCCTCCGCGACGACGAGGAGCCGCTCGCCGTCGGTCAGGGCGGCGCCGTGGATGCCGCGCGAGGCGCGGTAGTGCACGGCCTCGGCGAAGAGCTCCTTGAGCCGCGCCGCGAGCCGTGCCGGCCGGATGCGCACACGCGACTCGAGCCGGCTGAACAGGCGTGGGTCGATGCGGAACGTGATGCCGCCCCCGCAGCCCGATGTGAGGATGCGCTCGGTGGGCAGCGTCACGGGGTGCGTCAGCGTCACATCGGCGCGGCCGTCCACCTCGGAGATCTCCAGCGCGGCGATCTCATCGAGTTCCGCGATCACCTTCTCCATCCAGAGATAGCCGATCACCAGGGCGTCGAGCTGGAAGGGTGAGCAGAGCAGGGTCAGGAAGCGGTCGCCGTTGACGTAGACCGTGAGCGGCTGCTCCCGGACGACGTCCGCCTTGACTTCCTCGAGGCGGCCGCCCTTGAGGTGGAAGTAGGTCCTCATCGGCCCTATCGTGCCGACCCGGCGGAGGAAAAACAAGGGGCCCCGCGGCGGGGCCCCTCGTCACCTCCCGGAACCGGGGCGTTCCTCAGGCGTTCGCCATCACGATCACGTACCGCATGACGAAGCCGCCGAGCAGGACCAGAAGCGCGGGAACCGCGGCGGGCACCATGTGGGCACCGGCCAGCTCCAGGATCAGCGGCAGAACCAGACCGGCGATGACGAGGCCCACCCAGAACAGCGGCGCCAGGTGACCGGTGGTGATCGGCGCCGCCGCCGAGCCCAGCCACGCGAGGAAGGCCGCGAGCAGGACCAGCTCGAAGACGATCGCGAAGCGGTCGGCGCGCTTGACCTTCTTGAACCCCTCGCCGGCCGACTCTCCGGAGAGATAGAGCAGCAGCGAGATCGCTGCCATGCCCGTCGAGGCCCCAGAGGCCAGGAACAGGGCGCCCATGAGCCGCCCGTCGCTCCAGAAGGGCTGCGCGCTGTTGCTCAGCAGCACGCCCGTGTAGCTGGCGAGGAAGAAGCCCGTGATGGTGCCGACCAGGCTCCACACCCGCCGGAAGCCCGCCGTCGAGTCGCCGCCGAACAGCGAGAGCACCGTGGACACGAAGGCGAACAGGCCGAAGACCCCGAGCATCCAGGCTCCGATGGACATGGGATTCCAGAACTTGAACATCCCCAGCATGTTGAGGAAGCGCATCGGCACGCCGAGATCGAGGATCAAGAGGACGCCGCAAAGGAGGATCAGGAGCGTCGACAGGATATAGCCGATGCGGATCACCTCGCGGTCCCGCCGTCCGCCGAAGGCGTCGGCGATGGCCGCGGTGAAATACGCCCCGCCGGCGATCCCGCCCAGGAAGAAGTACCAGACGATCAGCAGGTGCCACTCGGGAGTTCTAAGCATCGCCTTCCCCCTTTCCGCCCCGCTCGCGGAAGGCCAGGATCGCCCCGACGCCGACCAGCAGCGCCGAGCCGATGGCGAAGACCGAGTCGGCCAGCACGTTGCGCTGGGGCAGGAGCGGCTTGTCCGGCAGCTTGTACGTGGCCGGCTTGTCGAGCAGCAGGAAGAAGGCGTTGAGGCCGCCCAGCGGGCCCTTGCTGTCGGCGCCGTAGAGCTGGGCGTTGGCGAATCCCTGCGCCTTGAGCGTGGTCACCCGCTTCTCCGCCTTGGCGACCAGCTCGTCGCGGTAGCCGAACTGGATGGAGTCGGTCGGGCAGGTCTTGGCGCAGGCCGGCCCGAGGCCGTTGTGGATGCGGTCGTTGCAGAAGGTGCACTTGTTCGCGCGCCCCGTGTCGTGGTTGAACGCCACCACGCCGAACGGGCACGAGCTCACACAGTACCTGCAGCCGTTGCACACGTCCTGGTTGATGTTGATCGTGCCGTACTCGGTGCGGTGGATGGCCCCGGTCGGGCAGGCGTCGAGGCAGCCCGCCTGGGCGCAGTGCTTGCACACATCGGACATCAGCAGCCACTGCAGCTCGCCGTTCTCCTTGGGCTTTTCGACGAAGCGCACCAGGCGGTAGGTCTTGTCCGTGAAGTGGGCATGGTTCTGATACGACCCCGTCCATTCC
>DASSSH010000096.1:0-16415 GCA_035708525.1 Candidatus Methylomirabilota bacterium | reverse complement strand
GGACGGCGTCGCGGATCTTCGGATGAGTCCGCAGGAGCCACTGCTTCTTCGCGCGTTGGCTCACGTTGCGGTTGCCGCGCCGCAGCCGGCCGCTCTTGTAGGCCTGGGCGAGGGGATCGAACTGGAAGAAGTGGGGCGCGGCCTTGATCGGCCGACGCCGGAGGACGAGGTTCGCGATCTCGGTGGCGACGAGAGCAGCGCAGAGGAAGCAGCCCGGGGCCAGCGATGGCGCCCGCCGGCTGGAGACGTCCACAGCGCTCGGCGGGAAGTAGGAGCGATGCGCCCGCTTGGGCGCCAGCCCTAGGGCGAAATGGAGGAGTTGTTCGGGCAAGCCCATGCCGTCCCGGAGATCGAAGTAGTCGTCGAAGCGCATGCCCGTCGGCGAGAAGATGTGCAGGGTCGCGCCGAAGCCGACGGGTGCGGCCGTCAGGGCGTGAATGCCACGGGCCCGGGCCGCGCGGAAGAGCAGCCGCCGGGCCTCCATGTTGAAGAAGTCGATCCCGTCGACCGCGGCGACAGCGCCGTCGAGGAAGCTCTCGACATTGGTCGCGTCGAGCCCCTCGGGAAAGATCCGCAGCTCGGCCGTCGGATTGATCGCGCTCACGGCGCGGGCCATGACCTGGACCTTGGGCAGGCCGAGCGTGTCGGTCGTGGCGCCGGCCTGGCGGTTCATGTTCGCGAGCTCGAACCGGTCGAAATCGGCCAGCGAGAAGCCGCCGATCCCGAGCCGAGCGAGGGCCAGGAGGTGGACGCCCCCGACGCCGCCCATGCCGGCGATCGCTATGCGGGCCGCGCGCAGCCGCGCCTGTTCGGTCTTCGAGACCAGGCCGATGTTCCGGGAGAAGGCCTCGGCGTAGTCGAACCCGCCGTCGTCGACCCCGGGGATCGTGAGGGGGTCGCTGCCGATCGTGACCGCAGTCGTCTCCGGAGCCGTTCTCACCGCTGGCTTCCCGCGGCGACGGCAGCCGGTGTCGGCGAGACCCCCGGGCCGTCCAGCGCCTCTGGGCTCAGCCCGGGATAGAAGGATCGAATGACCCGGCTCAGCGCCCCGCTCCGAGCGCTCGCAATCGCCTCTTCTTGGTCGGCAAGGAACTGCACGAACTGCTCCGCGGAGAACCGGCTCCGTCTCGGTCCGCGGCCGAGATGGCCAAAGCTCCAGGCGCAGGCGGCCGGGGAGAAGAAGAACTCCTCGAGCTCCATGTCGGGGGCCTCACCCGCCTGAAGCCGCAGCATCCGGTCGCGCGCCCAGACAAGGTCGAGCCGCATGGCGACGGCAGGAGCGTCGTTGACGGTCTTGTATCGCTTGAGCGCCCCGAAGGCGTGGAAGTTCAGGGCGTTGCGGTAGAAGTCCACGTGGCGTGGATTGACGGCGATGCAGATGTCGTCGAGTCGCGCGATGACCGCGGCGAACGCGTACGTGAGGCGCATCATCCGCATCACGATCGACACGCCGTGGGCGCGGTAGCGGGGGTCGAGCGCCAGCGCTGAGACCTCCGCGAGCCGCCGTCCCTGGGCGCGGGAGAGGTTCAGTTCGTCGCGGTAGAGGTCGTCCATGGGCAGTCCGAGCGTCGCGTCTTCGATCAGGGTCAGGGTGGCGGCGACCCGGGAGCCGTCCTTGACGACGAAGACGCTGCTCGATGGCAGGGCGTGGAACAGGCTGAGCCGGCGGCCGGAGGGATGCCGCTGCATGTAGCCCTGCTCGACGTAGCGGTCGTGGACCAGGCGGAATGCCTGATCGAACGTGTCCGTGTCGTGGGCCAGCCCGAAGTCGAACGAGTCGACGACGGCGTCGCCGCTCCACCAATGGCTGTTGCGGCCGGAGCCGTTCGGAGTGCTCACGGGCCGGGCGCCCCGCACCGCTTCCGGATCATGCGTGGGCGCGCGCCTCCCGGAGCCCGCCGATGAGCCCGACGATATCAGCCACCGTCGTGATCTCGGTGAGCAGGTCCTCCGAGATGGCGATGTTGAACTCCTTTTCCATCTGGATCGCCAGCTCCACGGAATCGAGCGAGTCCATCTCGAGGTCTTCCACGAGCCGGGCCTCGCTCGTAAGCGCCTCCTCCGGCATGCCCAAGCGGGCCTGCAGGAGCCTCTTCACACGGGCCTCCACGTCGTTCGTCGTCATTGTCGCCATCGCGGCTTCCTCCTCAGTCGGTCACGTTCTTGAACAGCAGCGCCACGTTGACTCCCCCGAACGCGAAGGAGTTCGAGAGTGCGGCGGCGACGTCCATCCGCCGCGCCGAGTTCGGGACATAGTCGAGATCGCACTCCGGGTCCGGGGTGCGGTAGTTGATCGTGGGGGGCACGTGGCCGCGCTCGACGGCCAGGATGGTCGCGATCGCCTCGACGGCTCCGGCCGCGCCGATCAGGTGGCCGGTCATCGACTTGGTGGAGCTCACGGCGAGGCGCCCCGCGTGCTCGCCGAACGTCTCCTTGATGGCTCGGGTCTCGTTGGCATCGTTGATCGGGGTCGAGGTACCGTGGGCGTTGATGTAGGCGACTTCGTCGGGGCGCAGTCTGCCGTCGGCCAGGGCCAGGGCCATGGCGCGGGCCGGCCCCTCGGTGGTGGGCGCCGTCGGGTGGTGCGCGTCGGCGGTGAGTCCGTACCCCGCGAGCTCGGCGTAGATGTGAGCGCCGCGCGCGCGGGCCCGCTCCAGCGCCTCGAGCACGAGGACGCCGGCGCCCTCCGCGAGGACGAAGCCGTCGCGCTCCTTGTCGAAGGGCCGGCTGGCGCGTGACGGGTCATCGTTGCGCGTCGACAGGGCCCGCAGGGCGCAGAAGCAGCTCACCACCAGCGGTGTGATGAGGGCTTCGGAGCCGCCCGCGATCATCACGTCGGCGGCGCCGTGCTGGATCATCCGGAACGCGTCACCGATCGCCTGACTCCCCGCGGCGCAGGCCGTGGCCGGCGTCGCGATCGGTCCGCGGGCGCCCGTGCGCAGCGAGATCCAGCCGGCCGCCATGTTGGGCAGGAAGGCCGGCATGGCGTAGGGGCTCACGACGGCCGGCCCTTCGGACTCGAGCGTCCGCAGCGTGGATTCGAGCAGCGGCATGCCGCCGATCGCGCTCCCGATGGCGACCCCGATCCGGTCGGGCTCGGCCGCGATCTGCAGCTTGGCGTCCTCGATCGCCTCCTGTGTCGCGGCCAAGGCGAAGTGGATGAACGAATCGGTGCGGACGACGTCCCGGCGCGCGAGGTGAGCGGCGGGATCGAAGTCCCGAACTTCAGCGGCGATGCGGCTGGCGTACCGGGATGGATCGAACTTGGTGATCGGGCCGACGCCGCTCTTGCCCTCCATGAGGGCGCTCCAGAATGCGTGGGTGCCGACGCCGACAGGCGAGACAACTCCGAGACCGGTCACCGCAACTCGCCGCATGAGCCCCACCTCCTGGTTGAGCGCGACGGCACGAGGCTGACGCCGCAGAGGTCCCGGCCGCGCCCTTGGAATCTGTGGCCCAAGGAAGGGAGCAAGAATTTTGCCACGTTACGAGCCGCAGGGGGACTGGGGGAATCAACCGAAAATGGCTGTGCTTGCGCGCAAAATAGCCCTCGATCCTCGGGGGCGGGAGGCCAGGCGGCTTCCAATCGTGTAGCCCCGCTACGCTCTTGGGAGGAAAAGTGTCAGCTAGCTGACGTGCGTCAGCGGGACACCGCCGAGGGGAATGGGGTAGTCTTAAGCGCGATGGTTCTCAAGGTGTTTCGCTGGGCGCCCGGGGCCCGCGAGCGGCTTCAGCGCTACTGGGTCCCGGCCAAGGAAGGCATGACGGTCCTCGATGCGCTCGTCGACGCCCAGCGCCGGCTCGATCCCGGCTTGGCCTTCCGCTATGCCTGCCGCGTCGGAATGTGCGGCTCCTGCGCGATGGTCATCAACGGCCGCGAGCGCTGGGCTTGCCGCACCTTGCTCAGCCGGCTGAAGCGCGGGCCTGTCACGCTGCGTCCGCTCTACCACTTCCCGCTGATCCGTGACCTCGTGGTCGACATGGCGCCGTTCCGGGAGAAGATGCAGCAGGTTGCGGCGAGCTTCGTGCCCATGGCTGATGCCGGCACCTTCGCCTCGATCGGTCGGGATACGCGGGAGCGGCGTCAGATCGACCGGGCCATCGAGTGCATTGGCTGCGGGATGTGCGTCTCGGCCTGCACCATGGTGGCCCATGACGCGCGCTTCCCGGGGCCCGCGGCGCTCAACCGTCTCTGGACCCTCCAGCGGGACAGCCGTGATGCCGATCGCGCCGGCCGCGGCGCGGTCATGCTCGACGAGGATGCGCTCCTGCGATGCCATGGTCAGGCCAACTGCACCGCGGTCTGCCCCATGGGCATCTCGCCCACCGAATCCATTCTGGCGCTCCGCCGCCGGTCGCTGCTCAGACTGCTCCGCTGACCGGCGTTGGTCTGACCAGGCCGTCGAGGTCGTCTTGACCAGGCCGGGGGCCCATGCTAGCGTGACTTCGGATTTAACCGGTCGCCTCCTGCCCGCGACGGGTGGGAGGCGATACGTCTGTGTACGCTC
Organism: Candidatus Methylomirabilota bacterium; assembly: GCA_035708525.1. GTDB lineage: Bacteria > Methylomirabilota > Methylomirabilia > Rokubacteriales > CSP1-6 > DASSSH01. The sequence goes on along the minus strand of DASSSH010000096.1, from coordinate 11,907 downwards.
GAAGCGACGCGGACTTGGCGGTCGAGGAGGTCCTCCATGGCAGCTGACCACATCAAGCGGCTCTACGACTCCATGCCGGCCCGGCTGGCCCAGGCCCGCCAGCGCTTCGAGCGGTCCCTGACCCTGACGGAGAAGATCCTGGTCGCTCACGCCGATGACTTCGCCAAGCAGGAGTGGAGCCGGGGCAAGGCCCAGCTCCGGCTGCGCGTCGACCGGGTCGCGCTGCAGGACGCCACGGGGCAGATGGCCCTGCTGCAGTTCATTCAGGCGGCGAAGCCGCGGGTGGCCGTGCCGTCCACCGTGCACTGCGACCATCTGATCCGCGCCCAGAGCGGCGCCGCCGAGGACATGAAGCGGGCGGTCACCGAGAACAACGAGGTCTACAGCTTTCTGCACTCGGCCTCGCGCAAGTATGGAATCGGTTTCTGGAAGCCAGGCGCCGGCATTATCCACCAGGTGATTCTGGAGAACTACGCCTTTCCGGGCGGCCTCATGATCGGCGCGGACTCCCATACGCCCAATGCCGGCGGCCTCGGCATGGCCGCCATCGGGGTGGGCGGCGCCGACTGCGGCGAGGCCATGGCGGGACTGGCGTGGGAGGTGCTCGACCCCAAGCTCGTCGGCGTGCGGCTCACCGGAAAGCTCTCGGGCTGGACGTCGGCGAAAGATGTCATCACCTACCTCTGCGGCCTCCTCACCGTCAAGGGCGGGACCAACAAGATCATCGAGTACTTCGGCCCCGGCGCCGAGTCCATCAGCGCCACCGGCAAGGGCACTATCTGCAATATGGGCGCGGAGCTCGGCGCCACCACCTCGCTGTTCCACTTCGACGATCGGATGGCCGCGTACCTGCGCGCCACCGACCGCGCGGAGGTGGCCGCGCTCGCCGAGCAGTACCGCGAGCACCTGGTCGCCGACCCCGAGGTGCTGGCGAACCCCCGGAAGTTCTACGACGAGCTCGTGGAGATCGACCTCTCGGAGCTCGAGCCCCACATCGTCGGCCCGCACTCGCCGGACCGCGCCCGGCCGATCTCCAAGCTTGCGGCCGAGGTGAAGAAGGAGGGCTGGCCGGCCCAGATCAAGGCCTCCCTGATCGGCTCCTGCACTAACTCCTCGTACGAGGACATGAAGCGCGCCGCGCACATCGCCATGCAGGGGTTCAAGGCCGGCCTCAAGGCCAAGACGCCGTTCCTGGTCACCCCGGGCTCGGAGCGCATCTACCAGACGATCAAGCGCGACGGCATCATGGAGACCTTCGAGAAGATCGGCGGCACCGTGCTCGCCAACGCCTGCGGCCCCTGCATTGGCCAGTGGAAGCGCTCGGACGTGGGCAAGGAGGAGACCAACAGCATCGTCTCCTCGTTCAACCGCAACTTCCCGGGCCGCAACGACGGCAGCGCCGCGACCCTCTCCTTCCTGACCAGCCCGGAGATCGTGACCGCGCTGGCTTTCGCCGGCACGCTCGAGTTCGATCCGGTGCACGGCACCATCCCGGGCGCCGACGGCAAGCCCTTCCGCTTCACGGCACCCGAAGGCGAGGAGCTGCCGGCTCGCGGCTTCGTCAGGGGCGAGGAGGGCTACGAAGCACCCGCGACCGACGGCGACAGCGTGACCGTCCAGGTAGCGCCGGACAGCGAGCGGATCCAGCTGCTCCAGCCCTTCCCGCGCTGGGACGGCAAGGACTTCACCGAGCTGCCGATCCTGGTCAAGACCAAGGGAAAGACGACCACCGACCACATCTCGCCGGCCGGCGCGTGGCTGCGGTACCGTGGCCATCTGGACAAGATCAGCGACAATATGTTCCTCGGCGCGGTCAATGCGTTCACGGGCGAGACGGGCAAGGGCGTCAACCCGGTGACCGGCGAGAAGGGGCAGAACTTCTCCAAGATGGCCCGCGAGCTCAAGGCCCAGGGCATCGGCTGGGTGGTGATCGGCGACGAGAACTACGGCGAGGGATCGAGCCGCGAGCACGCGGCCATGTCGCCGCGCTATCTGGGCTGCAAGGCCGTCATCGTCAAGAGCTTCGCCCGCATCCACGAGACGAATCTCAAGAAGCAGGGCATCCTGCCCCTGACCTTCGCCAAGCCCGGTGACTACGACCTCTTCGAGCCGGCCGACCGTGTGTCGATCCGCGGGCTCGCCGCCCTCGCGCCGGGGAAGCCGGTCGAGGCCATGATCCACAAGCCGGGCGGCAAGACCGTCGCGGTGCTGTGCAATCACACGCTGACCGACGAGCAGATCGGGTGGTTCAAGGCAGGCTCGGCCCTGAACGCTCTGACCTAATTCCCACGAAGGAGACGCGTATGGCCGGCAAGGTGAAGATTCCCGCGGGTGAGAAGGTCGCGATCAGTCACGGCAAGCTCCAGGTGCCGGACCATCCCATCATCACCTTCATCGAGGGGGATGGAACGGGGCCCGACATCTGGGCGGCCTCGGTCCGCGTGCTGGACGCCGCCGTCGAACAGGCCTACAAGGGTCGGCGCAAGATCGCCTGGGCGGAGGTATATGCGGGCGACAAGGCCCAGGCGGTCTACGGCAAGGATTGCCCGCCGAACCTCCTGCCGGACGAGACGCTGGACGTGATCCGCGAGTACTTGATCGCGATCAAGGGTCCGCTGACCACGCCCGTGGGCGAGGGGTTCCGCTCGCTCAACGTCACCCTGCGGCAGGTGCTGGATCTCTACGTCTGCCTGCGCCCCGTCCGCTACTTCAAGGGCGTGCCCTCGCCGGTCAAGCGGCCCGACAAGATCGACATGGTGATCTTCCGCGAGAACACCGAGGACATCTACGCGGGCATCGAGTGGGAGCAGGGCACCCCCGAGGCCCGGAAGGTCGTCGAGTTCCTCCAGAAGGAGATGAAGGTCACCAAGATCCGCTTTCCCAACACCTCCTCCATCGGCATCAAGCCGGTCTCCAAGGAGGGCTCGGAGCGGCTCATCCGGGCGGCGATGCGCTACGCGATCGAGAACAACCGGCGCAGCGTCACGCTGGTGCACAAGGGCAATATCCAGAAGTACACGGAAGGCATGTTCATGAAGTGGGGCTACGCGCTCGCCAAGCGCGAGTTCTCGGACAAGCTCGTTTCCTGGGACGATTGTGGTGGCAAGCCGCCCGCGGGGAAGATCCTCGTGAAGGACGCGATCACCGATGCCTTCCTGCAGCAGATCCTCACACGGCCCGACGAGTTCGACGTCATCCCGTGCTGCAATCTCACGGGTGATCTCATCTCGGATGCGACGGCGGCGCAGGTGGGAGGTATCGGCATCGCGCCGGGCGCCAACATCAACTACGAGACCGGCCATGCGCTGTTCGAGGCCACCCACGGGACCGCGCCCAAGTACGCCGGCCAGGACAAGGTCAACCCTGGCTCGGTCATCCTCTCGGGGGAGATGATGCTGCGGCATCTGGGCTGGACCGAGGCGGCCGATCGGATCATCGCCGGCCTCGAGAAGACCATCGCGCAGAAGGTCGTCACCTACGACTTTGCGCGGCTGATGGAAGGCGCCAAGGAAGTGAAGTGCTCGGAGTTCGGCACCGCGATCATCAAGAACATGGAGGGCTAACGATGACCGCCCGCGCAAAGATCTCGGTCATTGGCGCCGGCAACGTCGGCGCCTCGGTGGCGCAATACGCAGTGGAGAAGGAGCTGGGCGATGTCGTCCTGGTGGACGTGATCGAGGGCGTGCCCCAGGGCAAGGCGCTCGACCTGGCGCAGGCCGGACCGGTCCACCACTACGATTCCCGGCTGGTGGGCTCCAACGGCTATGACGAGACGGCCGACTCCGACGTCGTGGTCATCACGGCCGGGCTGGCTCGGAAGCCCGGCATGACCCGGGACGACCTGCTCTTCAAGAACGCCGAGATCGTGGGCTCGGTGGTGGACGAGGTGGTCAAGCGTTCGAAGGCCGCGATCCTGGTTCTCGTGACCAACCCGCTGGACGCCATGGTGCAGCTGGCCTGGAAGAAGTCCGGGTTCCCGGCCGAGCGCGTGGTCGGCATGGCCGGGATCCTGGACTCGGCGCGCTTCCGCACCTTCATCGCCCAGGAGCTCAAGGTCTCGGTCGAGAACGTGACGGCCTTCGTGCTGGGCGGTCACGGCGACACCATGGTGCCGCTGCCGCGCTACTCCACGGTGGCCGGCATCCCGATCACCGAGCTCTTGCCGCCAGCCACGGTCGAGGCGCTCGTCAAGCGCACGGCCAACGGCGGCGCCGAGATCGTCGGGCTGCTCAAGACGGGCAGTGCCTACTACGCTCCGGCCGCCGCCACGGTGGAGATGGTCGAGGCCATTCTCAAGGACAAGAAGAAGATCCTGCCCTGCGCCGCGTACCTGAACGGTCAGTACGGCGTCAAGGGGCTCTACGTCGGGGTGCCCGTCAAGCTCGGGCGCACGGGCGTGGAGCAGGTCATCGAGATCAAGCTCACCGCGGACGAGCAGGCGGCCTTCAACAAGTCGGCCGCGGCCGTGCGGGAGCTGGTGGAGAAATTGAAGCTGTAACGGGAAGGAGCAGCGTCATGGTCAAGGCGATTCCGGACGGATATCACACTCTCACGCCGGGCTTGTGCGTGCGCGGGGCGGCCCAGGCGATCGAGTTCTACCAGCGCGCCCTCGGGGCCAATGAGCGGATGCGGATCATGGCGCCCGACGGCAAGACCGTTGCCCATGCCGAGCTCGAGATCGGCGATTCGCTGTTCATGCTCGGCGAGGAGAATCCCGCCATGGGCAGCCGCTCGGCCCAGGCGCTCGGCGGCACCCCGGTCAACTTCTACCTGTATGTCGAGGACGCTGACGCGGCGGTCAAGCGGGCGCTGGCGGAAGGGGCGAAGCCGCTCATGCCGGTGACCGACATGTTCTGGGGCGATCGGATCGGCAGCGTCGAAGACCCGTTCGGTCAGAAGTGGACCCTGGCGACCCACAAGGAAGACGTCTCGCCCGCAGAGATGGACAAGCGGGCCCAGGCCTTCTACGCGAAGGCTGCGGTGGCACCGAAGTAGGGTGCCGGCGTCCGTGGCGAAGCGGTCAACTGCGAGGAAGAAGGCGCGCCGGCCCGCCAGGACGGGGGCCGGGAAGTCGCGGCGCGTGAAGCCGGTCCCGGACGGCTACCGGACCGTGACGCCGTATCTCACGGTCCACGACGGGGCGGGGGCCCTCGACTTCTACCGGCGCGCCTTCGGCATACGGGAAACCGAGCGGATGGTCGGGCCGGGCGCCAAGATCATGCACGCCGAATTCAGAATCGGCGATTCGGTCGTGATGCTGAGCGACGAGCTGCCGGGGATGAGCACCTGCCGGTCCCCCAGAGCCCTCGGCGGCACAACCGGCATGCTGTTCGTCTACGTTCCCGACGTCGATGCCGCGCTCCGCCGCGCGGTCGACGCCGGGTGCAAGGTGCTGATGCCGGCGATGGACATGTTCTGGGGTGACCGGTTCGGCAAGCTGGAGGATCCGTTCGGCAACCAGTGGGGGCTGGCGACCCACAAGGAAGACGTGAGCCCGGCGGAGATGCGCCGGCGTGCCGTGGCGGCGATGGGCGCGCCACAGTCCTAGCGGGAGAGGAGCATGCGCGACATCCATGTGAGCGCGATCACCGATGCCGTCAAGAAGCTCTGCATGGAGGCGAACTACAGCCTCGAGCCCGACATGCTCCGCGCCTTCGACCGGGCGCTCGGCGCCGAGCGGTCGGCGGCGGGGAAGCAGGTGCTGCAGATCCTCAAGGAGAACGCCCAGCTCGCGCGCACCCGGATGATCCCCTACTGCCAGGACACCGGCTTCGTGGTCTGCTTCGTCGAGCTGGGGCAGGACGTGCACGTGACGGGCGGGGCCCTTTACGCCGCCATCGACGAGGGCGTGAGACAGGGGTACACCGAGGGCTATCTCCGCGCCTCCATCGTGCGCTCGCCGTTCGACCGCGTGAACACGGGCGACAACACCCCGGCGGTGATCCACGCCGACGTCGTGCCGGGCGCCGAGCTCCGGATCCAGATCATGGCCAAGGGCGGCGGCTGCGAGAACCGATCGAAGTACAAGATGCTCACGCCCGCCGAGGGCGTCGAGGGGGTGAAGGCCTGGATTCTGGACTGCATCAAGACGGCGGGTCCCGACGCCTGCCCGCCGCTCGTCGTCGGCGTGGGTGTGGGCGGCACCTTCGAGCAGGCGGCGCGGCTCAGCAAGAAGGCGCTGTTTCGTGAAGTCGGGAGCCCGAATCCGGACCCGACCGTGGACGCGCTGGAGCGGGAAGTGCTGGAGCGCGCGAACCGGCTGGGCATCGGGCCGCAGGGCTACGGCGGCGACACCACGGCCTTCGCGGTGCACATCCTGACCTATCCGTGCCATATCACGAGTCTGCCCGTCGCGGTGACGATCGAGTGCCACGCCCACCGCCACAAAGCGGTGACGCTGTGAAGGCCCTGACTCCCGAGGGTGGATACGCGCCCCTCACCCTGGCCCTCTCCCCACAGGGGAGAGGGACCTGGCGGACCCGCTCAGGCGTGGCGCGATGATCACCAGAGGCGCCGACGGCATCAAGGAGGTCACCCCGCCGCTGAGCGACGCCGACGTCGAGTCGCTGAAATCGGGCGATCGTGTCCGGATCACGGGCGTGCTGTATACCGCCCGCGACGCGGCCCACGGGCGCTTGCTGCCGCTGCTCGAGGCCGGCAAACCGCTGCCCATCGACGTGCGGGGTCAGATCATCTACTACACCGGACCCTCGCCGGCTCGGCCGGGCGATGTGGTCGGCTCCATCGGGCCGACGACCGGCGGCAGGATGGACAAGTACACGCCCGCCCTCCTGGCCTTGGGCCTCAAGGGCACGCTGGGCAAGGGGGCGCGCTCCGAGGCGGTCAAGGAGGCGTTGCAGAAACATCGGGCCGTCTACTTCGGCGCGATCGGCGGGGCGGGAGCCGTGCTCTCGCGCTTCGTCAAGAGGCTCGACGTGGTGGCCTACGAGGACCTCGGTACCGAGGCCATCCGCCGGCTCGAGGTCGAAGGCTTCCCGGCCATCGTCATCAACGACTGTCACGGCGGGGATCTCTATCAGGACGGCATGAAACAATTCGCGAGGGAGTGACCCGATGCTCAAGAAGGTCTTCGGCAATCAGCGGGGCGAGCTGCTGGCCGGGGCGCCCGTGCGCGCCGATCTGTGGTGGATCGAGCCGCTCATGGTCATCCTGCTGCTGGGCAGCTTCGCGGTGTACGCGACTTGGGCGGCGCTCCAGAACGCGCACTATTACGTCGCGCCGTACCTCTCGCCGTTCTATTCGCCGTGCCTGTCCACGACCTGCCAGCACGTGAGCCTGCCGCTGATCGGCTCCTGGTGGAATCTCTCCCCGGCGTTCCTCGTCCTCTGGATTCCCGGCGGCTTCCGCGCCACTTGCTACTACTACCGGAAGGCCTACTACCGCTCCTTCTTCGGCCTGCCGCCGGGCTGCGCCGTGCGGGACGTGTCCAAGAGCTACACCGGGGAGACCCGCTTCCCGTTCATCCTGCAGAACATCCACCGCTACTTCTTCTGGCTGGGCATTCCGGTGATCGCCTTCCTCTGGTGGGATGTCGTCTTGGCGTTCAACTTCGGCGGCCGGTTCGGCATGGGGGTCGGGACCCTCGTCCTCTTCGTCAACTCCGCGCTGCTCTCGCTCTACACCTTCTCGTGCCACTCGTGCCGTCACATCTGCGGGGGAAGCCTGAACCGGCTGTCGACGGCCCCGGCGCGGCACACGATGTGGCAAGTCGTGACGGCGCTCAACGAGCGCCACATGCAGATCGCCTGGGTGAGCCTCATCTGGGTCGGGCTCGCGGACGTCTACATCCGGCTCCTGTCCATGGGCTATATCAAAGACCTGAGGATCTTCTAATGGCCAGCGAAGCGTACGACAGCCACGAGTACGACGTCATCGTCATCGGCGCGGGCGGTGCCGGCATCCGCGCCGCCATCGAGGCCTCGGCTGCGGGCGCCAAGACCGCGCTCGTCTGCAAGTCGCTCCTGGGCAAGGCCCACACGGTCATGGCCGAGGGCGGCATCGCCGCGGCCATGGGCAACGTGTGGAAGGAGGACAGCTGGCAGGTCCATTTCCGCGACACCATGCGCGGCGGGAAGATGCTCAACAACTGGCGCATGGCCCAGCTCCACGCCATGGAGTCGCCGGATCGGGTCCTGGAGTTGGAGGAGTGGGGCGCGCTGTTCGACCGGACCAAGGACGGCCTCATCTCCCAGCGCGATTTCGGCGGCCACAAGTACGCGCGCCTCGCCCATGTCGGCGACCGCACTGGGCTCGAGATGATCCGCACCTTGCAGCAGCACGCCGTGCACAACGGTATCGACGTGCACATGGAGTGCAATGTCCAGCGCCTGCTCAAGGACGGCGACCGCGTCTGCGGCGCGGTGGGCTACTGGCGTCCCAGCGGCAAGCTCGTGGTGTTCAAGGCCAAGGCCGTCGTGCTGGCCACGGGCGGCGTGGGGAAGTGCTGGAAGTTCACCTCCAACTCCTGGGAGTCGACTGGCGACGGGGTCACGCTGGCCCTCGACGCGGGCGCCGATCTCATCGACATGGAATGCATCCAGTTCCACCCGACCGGCATGGTCTGGCCGATCAGCGTTCGCGGTCTGCTCGTGACCGAAGGCGTGCGCGGTGACGGCGGCACGCTCAAGAACTCCGAAGGCGTGCGCTTCATGTTCAACTACATCCCCGACTACTTCAAGAGCGAGACCGCCGACAACGAGAAAGAGGCGGATGCCTGGTACGAGGACAAGAAGAACCGGCGCACGCCGGACCTGCTGCCGCGGGACGAGGTGGCCCGCGCCATCAATGCCGAGGTCAAGGCGGGGCGGGGCAGCCCCCACGGCGGCGTCTATCTGGATATCTGCACCCGCCGGTCGCCGGACTATATCCGCAAGCGGCTGCCCTCGATGTACCACCAGTTCAAGGAGCTGGCAGGGGTGGACATCACGAAGGAGACGATGGAAGTGGGCCCGACCTGCCACTACATCATGGGCGGTGTCCGCGTCGACGCCGACACCACCGCGACCTGCGTGCCCGGGCTCTTCGCCGCGGGTGAGGTCGCGGGCGGCATGCACGGCGCCAACCGACTCGGCGGCAACTCGCTCTCCGACCTCATCGTGTTCGGGCGGCGGGCGGGACTCTACGCGGCCGAGTACGTCAAGGGCATGACGAGCGCGGTCACCGTGAGCGCCGGCCAGATCGACGCGGCGGTCCGCGAGCTGCTGGCGCCCCTCTCGCGCTCGAGCGGCGGCGAGAGTCCCTACGCCGTGCACGCGGACCTGCAGGAATGCATGCAGTCGCTCGTCGGCATCATCCGAACCGCGAGCGAGCTCACCAAGGCGCTCGAAGAGATCGCCGTGCTCAAGCAGCGGCTCGGCCGCGTCAAGGTCGAGGGCGGGCGGGAGTTCAACCCGGCCTGGCACCTGGCGCTGGATCTCCACTCGATGCTCTCGGTGTCCGAGGCCGTCACGCTCGGAGCGCTGGAGCGCAAGGAGAGCCGCGGCGGCCACACGCGTGAGGACTATCCATTCGCCGACGACCGCTTCGGCAAGGTCAACGTGGTGATCCGGCGGAAGAACGGCCAGTTGAGCGTCGCCCAGGAGCCGCTGCCGGAGATGCCCGCCGAGCTCAAGGCGCTGCTCCAGGAGCGGAAGTGATGGCCACCTCCGAGTTCACGATGCGGTTGTGGCGGGGTGACGCCAAGAGCGGGGCCTTCCGGGAATACCGGGTCGTGTCCGACGAGGGGATGGTGGTGCTGGACGTCATCCACCGGATCCAGGCCACTCAGGCGGGCGACCTGGCCTGCCGCTGGAACTGCAAGGCCGGCAAGTGCGGCTCGTGCAGCGCCGAGATCAACGGGCACCCGCGGCTCATGTGCATGACACGGATGGACCTCTTCGAGCCGGGCGCCACGATCACGGTGGCCCCCCTGAAAACCTTCCCGCTCTACCGCGATCTGGCCACCGATGTCTCGTACAACTTCGCGAAAGCCAAGACCATCCCGGCCTTCAAGCCCGGCTCCAAGGAGCCGGACGGCACGCGCCGCATGGCCCAGGCCGACGTGGAGCGCAGCCAGGAGTTCAGGAAGTGCATCGAGTGCTTCTTGTGCCAGGACGTCTGCCATGTCATCCGTGACCATCCGGAGAACAAACCAGCCTTCGCTGGACCCCGCTTCCTGATGCGGATCGCCGAGCTCGAGATGCACCCGCTGGACACCAACGACCGCCTCGAGCTGGCCCGCGCCAAGGCCGGCGTGGGATTCTGCAACATCACTAAGTGTTGCACCGAGGTTTGCCCCGAACACATCCACATCACCGACAACGCCATCATCCCGCTCAAGGAGCGGGTGGTGACCGAGACGTACGATCCGGTCGTTTGGCTCGTGCGCAAGCTGACGGGCAGGAAATAATCCCGGGGCGCCCGTGAAAATCCACGAGTACCAGGCCAAGGCCATCCTGCGCGAGTTCGGCGTTCCCGTGCCCAACGGGGAGGTGGCCGAGACCCCCGCGCAGGCCAAGGCGATCGCCACGAAGCTCGGGGGGCGCGTCGTGGTCAAGGCCCAGGTGCACGCCGGCGGCCGCGGCAAGGCCGGCGGCGTCAAGCTGGCCGACGACCCAGCCGGCGCGGAAGCCGCCGCCGGGCAGATCCTCGGCATGATGCTCAAGACGCCGCAGACGGCTCCCGAGGGGATCAAGGTCCTCAAGGTGCTGGTGGAGGAAGCCTCGCCCATCGCCACCGAGCTCTATCTCTCGATCACCCTCGACCGGGCCAAGGCGACGCACGTGGTCATGGCCTCCCAGGCGGGCGGAATGGAGATCGAGGAGGTCGCGACCACCCACCCCGAGAAGATCCTGCGCGAGTGGACGGATCCGGCGCTCGGCCTGCAGCCCTTCCAGGCGCGCAATCTGGCCTTCGGGCTGGGGCTGAGCGGTGACCAGTTCAAGGCAGGTGTGGCGCTCATCCTCGGCCTGTTCAAGACGTACCTCGACAAGGACTGCTCGCTCGCCGAGATCAACCCGCTGGTCGTCACGCGGGACGGCCGCGTCCTGGCGCTGGACGCGAAACTCAACGTCGACGACAACGCGCTGTACCGCCGGAAGGAGATCGTGGCGCTGCGGGACATCAACGAGGAGACGCCGCTCGACGTCGAAGCCTCGAAGCACGGCCTCAACTACATCAAGCTCGATGGGAACGTCGGCTGCATGGTCAACGGCGCCGGGTTGGCCATGGCGACCATGGACATCATCAAGCTGGCCGGCGGCGAGCCTGCCAACTTCCTCGACGTGGGCGGCGGAGCCTCGCCCGAGCAGATCGAGAACGCCTTCCGGATCCTCTCGTCGGACCCGAGCGTGAAGGCCGTGTTCATCAATGTCTTCGGCGGCATCCTCCGCTGCGACCGACTGGCCGAGGGCGTGATCGCCGCGGTCAAGAAGCTGGGGCTCAAGATGCCGGTGGTAGTGCGGATGGAAGGCACCAACGTCGAGCTGGGCAAGAAGATGTTGGCCGAATCGGGGCTCAACTTCGCCAGCGCCGACGACATGGGCTCGGGCGCGAAGAAGGTGGTGGAGTTAGCCAGGGGAGCCCGCTGATGCTCGTCGGCGCGAATGCCTCGCTGGACAGTACGGACATCCCGATGAGCGCTTGCGCGAAGAGGCCAAACCGCCAACTGAAGTCTTCGACATTCAGGCCAGATAAATGAGCATCCTGGTGAACAAGGCCACGCGGGTGCTGGTGCAGGGAATCACCGGCAAGGAAGGCACCTTCCACGCGCTGCGCTGCAAGGAGTACGGCACCCAGGTGGTAGGCGGGGTCACCCCGGGCAAGGGCGGGACGACGCACGAGGGCTTTCCCGTCTGGAATACGGTCGAGGACGCGGTCAAGGCCGCCGGCGCCGACTGCGCGCTGATC
>DASSSH010000095.1:0-4522 GCA_035708525.1 Candidatus Methylomirabilota bacterium | reverse complement strand
GGCCAGATTCTGCGTCACCCACTGGATGATGCCCTCCGCACCAGCGAGGCACCGCAGCAACCCGCGTTTCTTGCGGGTGTTGAGCGATTATGGCTTGGCTCGTTCACCTCTCAAAGAGAAAAAGCGGGTCTACAGGGTCCGACCAGGCGGGAAGCTTCGAAGTGGGTCCGATTCGTCAGCCGAGCGCGGCCAGCACCGCTGCGAGATCGGCGTGGTCGCCGGAGTAGCGGTCCCGCCACTCGAAGCGCACCCGCTCGCCCGGTCCCAGCACGAAGGTGCCGCCCTGCTGCGCGGGATTGCCCTTGATGCCGCCGGCCTTGAATCCTCCACGGAGCGCGCGCAGATAGCCGAGCAGGCTCCGAGGATGGAGCACGCGCAGCAGGCCCGAAGCGAGGCCAGCCGCCTTGTAGCTCCGCAGCGAGGGGTCGGTGAAGAGCGGCCCCTCATAGCCGGTGACCTGACGGAAGGCCGGCAGGTGCTCGGGTTTGCCGGGCCCGACGACGACCACCTCGCCCCCGCGCCGATGCACCTCCGGCAGGATCTTCGCTAGCCCAGCGACCTGCTGGTGGCAGAAGACTCAGCCGAAGTGGCGGACGAAGGCCAGCACGACGGGACGGCTGGTCCAGTGCCCCCCGAGCGGCACGGCCCGACCGCGCTCGTCGAGCACGGTCAAGGCCGCCAGCGTCGCAGCCAGGGGACTGGTCACGCCGGGCATTCTAACTCGGCGCGGTCCTCCGTGCGCGATCTCGGACACGGTCGCGTTGACAACCCCCGGGGCGCGTAGCCATACTCCCCGCGCGAGTCAGGGATCGGGCAAGAGAGCTGCCGGGTCAACTGACGCCAGGGCTCGGGTTCGCCTTGGCGGCGGTCCGAGGGACCGAACGCGTCACTCCTGGCGGCGCAGAACAAGGAGGACCACGCCGGTCTCGTACAGCTCCTCGCCCAGGATGACCGCGGCGATCAGCATCGTGGCCCGCGATCCGTAGACGATCCCGAGCGCGAACGCGATGCATGCAGCCGCGATGATGAGCGCCCGGATCCCGCGGATGAGCCAGAGGCTGCTGTCCTGATGGCCGGCGTCGCGGAGCGCGCGCGTGACCTGGCGAACCGCCCGCCAGCCGAACACCGCGGCCAGCACGATGAAGCCATCGACGAGGAAGGAGGTCATCACGCCACTCGCTCCCCCGGATGATCCGTCGCGCCGGACGACAGCGCAAGGAGGATGTTCCTCGCCGGCCTCCAACTGCTAGAATGAGGCCCGCGCGGCGGCCGTGTCCCGTCACCAGAGGCAGGTCGCCCAGGAGGGATCCATGAAAGCAGCCATCCTCGAGCAGGTCGGCGGAGCGATGATCGTCGAGGACATCCCCGAGCCCGCGCCGCGCCAGGGCGAGGTGCTGGTCAAGATCGCGGCCTGCGGCGTCTGCCACACCGATCTCCATGTGATCAAGGGCGAGGTGAAGTTCCCCGTACCCTGCGTGCTCGGCCACGAGATCTCGGGCACGGTGGAGGCGGTGGGGCCGGGCGTGGCGGGCCTCGCCAAGGGCCAGCGTGTCGTCGGTGCCTTCATCATGGCCTGCGGCCACTGCGTGCACTGCGTGCGCGGGCGCGACGACCTCTGCGAGACCTTCTTCGCCATGAACCGGCTCAAGGGCACCCTCTACGACGGCGAGACGCGGCTCCGGCGGAAGACCGGCTCGCCGCTGGCCATGTACAGCATGGCGGGGTTGGCCGAGTACGCGGTGACGCCGGCTACGGGCGTCTTTCCGCTGCCCGATGGCCTCGGGCTCGAGGAGGCCTGCATCCTCGGCTGCGCGATCCCGACGGCCTACGGCGCCGTTCGGCATCAGGCCGAGCTCGTGCCCGGACAATCGGTGGCCGTCGTGGGCATCGGCGGCGTGGGCAGCAATATCATCCAGATCGCGCGCGCCTTCGGCGCCGCCCAGGTCATCGCCGTGGACGTCAAGGACGAGAAGCTCCAAGCGGCCCGCGCCCTCGGCGCCACCCATGTCGTCAACGCGGCCGCCGGCGATCCGGCGGCCCAGGTGCGAGCCTTGACCGCGGATCAGGGCGTGGACGCGGCCTTCGAGGCCCTGGGACGGCCCGAGACGGTCCTGACGGCGTTCAACGTGGTGCGCGACGGCGGCCGCGTGGTCGTGGTCGGCATCGCGCCGGGGACGACGCCGGTGCCCATCGAGATCACCCGGCTCGTCCGGCGGAGCATCACGCTCAAGGGCTCCTACGGGGCGCGGATGCGCGCCGATGTCCCGGAGCTCATCCGGATGGTTGCGGCCGGCCGGATCAACGTGTCGCAGCCCATCACGCGGCGCTACCGGCTCGACGAGGCCGACACGGCGTATGCCGCGCTCAACCGCGGCGAGATCACGGGGCGCGCGATCGTCTTGATGCAGTAGACTGGGCTCGATTGTCCATACGGGGGAGCGCGTGAGCATGCGGGGCTACGGCGGCCGGGTCATCTTCATCGACGTGTGCACGGGCCAGAGCTGGACGGAGTCCGTGCCGGAGGCGATGGCGCGGAGCCTCCTGGGCGGCAACGGCTTCGCCGCGCGGCTGCTCCTCGACCATGTCCCCGCCGGCGTGGATCCCTACGACCACGGCAACGCGGTGGTCTTCGCCGTCGGCCCCGTCACCGACACCACGGTGCCGGGGAACAGCCGGGCCTGTGTCGCCTCGAAGTCGCCCCTCACGGGCCTGTTCTTCGACTCCACCTTCGGCGGCCGCTGGCCGGCCACGATGAAGCGCACCGGCTTCGATGCCCTCGTGATCATCGGCAAGGCTCCGGAGCCCGTCTATGTGAGGCTCACCGAGCGGGGCGCCGAGCTCCGCAGCGCGCGCGAGCTCTGGGGCAAGACGACGCGCGAGGCCGTCCACGCCATCCAGGCCGTGGAGGGCGCCGATGCCGATGTGATGGCCATCGGGCCGGCCGGCGAGCACCTGGTCCGCTTTGCCGCCATGGGCACCTACTGGAAGAACCGCGAGGGCTTCGCAGGGCGCGGCGGCATCGGCGCGGTCCTGGGCTCCAAGAACGTCAAGGCCGTCATGGTGGCCGGCGCGAGGAAGACCGAGGTCGCCGACCCGGCCGCGCTCAAGAAGCTGCTCGACGCTCAGCGCGAGCCGCTCACCACCGGCACCAAGGCCCTGGCGACCTACGGCACGCCCTTTCTGGTCAAGCCCATCAACACGATCGGGGCCCTCGGCGCCTACAACCTGCGCCAGGAGGTCTTCCCCGAGGCGCTGGCGATCTCGGGCGAGGAGATGCACGCCCATTCCCACGACCGCGACACCACCTGCCTCAAGTGCCCGGTGGCCTGCGGCAAGCAGTACGAAATCCGGGAGGGCGAGCTCACGGGGCTCAAGGCCAAGATGCCCGAGTACGAGACGATCTTCGCCTTCGGCTCCATGCTGGGCAATGCCCATGCCGGGTCGCTCGCCAAGGCCAACGACCTCTGCGATCTGCTCGGGCTGGACACCATCACCATGGGCGTGACGCTGTCCTTCGTCGCCGAGGCGCTCGAGCGCGGCTGGCTCAGCGAGCGTGAGCTCGGCGTGCCCTTCGGCTGGGGGAACTGGCAGGGCATGCTGCGGCTGATCGAGATGACGGCCAGGCGTGAGGGCTTCGGCGACCGCTTGGCCGAGGGTGCCTGGCGGCTGGCGGAGTCGGTCCATCCCGAGGCGACCCGCATCGTCTATGCCGTCAAGCGGCTCGAGATGCCCGCGCACTCGGCCCGCGCCCTCAAGGGCATGTCCATCGGCTACGCCACCGCCACCCGCGGCGGCAGCCATCACGACACGCGCCCGACACCGCAGTACGCCCAGACCTTCGATCGCCGGAGCCCCGAGGGCAAGCCCGAGTTCGCCGTCCGCAGCCAGCACTTCACCGCCGTGGACGACTCCCTCGTCCTCTGCCGCTTCACCTCGGAGCGTGGCTTTGGCCTCTACCTGGACGAGCCGTATGCCGCCATGGTGCGCGCCGTTACCGGTTGGGACGTGACGGTGGACGAGCTCGAGCGCATCGGCGAGCGGATCATCAACGTCGAGCGGCTGTTCAATGTCCGGGAGGGCGTGACACGGCAGGCCGACGTCCTGCCCTGGCGCGTGATGCACGAGCCCATCCCCGAGGGCCCCTCGGCCGGCATGCACTGCCCGCCCGAGGAGCTCGGGGCGATGCTCGATCGCTACTACAGCCTGCGCGGCTGGGATGCCGACGGCATCCCGACCAAGGCGCGCCTCGCCGCCCTCGGCCTCTAGTCTCAAGAAGTTTCCCCTCTCCCCTCTTGGGGAGAGGGTTAGGGTGAGGGGCTCATTCTCGATTCGGGCGGATAGCTCAGCTGGGAAAGCACGGCCCTTACAGACCTTCCGGCGAGACGTAGCCCCTCGGTAAGTGGCGAAGTTGCCGAGGGGTTTTTCTTTGCCGTCTTGGGCGGAGCGGGCTAGTTTTGGGCCCGTCGCAGTCCGGCGCGGGCACAATTGCGGGCACACAGCCAGATTCTGAATTCTTTCGCTG